>JAFXPV010000026.1 GCA_017527625.1 Bacteroidales bacterium
CAGCTGCAACGCCGATGACGCCGCTTTCGAGTTCGACTTCTACTTCTACAGTGGGATTTCCACGAGAATCAAGGATTTCACGTCCTGATATACGAATAATGCGCATTTTAATAGGGATTATAGTTGTTGATTTATGTTTTTAGTAGTATTTCTGCGAAAAACCGTCGCAAAAATAGGATTTTTATTGCAAAAGAGCAATAGAAGGGAACTATTGTTCCCTGCGTCTGAGCTGCCTTACAATACGGCGTATAATGACGTCTATGTTCTTGTCCGGTTCGATGATGTTGTAGCTGCCCCAGAAGTTGTCGTCGGTGAAGTCTTCGAGTTTGGTGGCCATTATGTCACCGAACTTCATCAGGCTTTCGCTGTCGATGTCGATGCGGCCGGGATAGCGGTCGGTCACTGCCAGCTCTGAGGTGATGCTGTAGGTAGTCTTGAAAGGGGATAATCTCTTGCGGGCGGAGAATGATATTTCTGTGCGGGAGTAGTCGAAATGCCACAGGCCGTCTTCTCCTTCCTTGTAGTTCATTATGAAAGTGGCACCAACTATGTCCATTCGGGTGTTCTTCGGTATCTTGCGGACATATTCATAAACCACCTCGGGATGGGCTTCCGTGTTGAGGTCGAACTCGAAGCGTGCGATCGCATAGGTATCGGGATCGATGTAGATGCGGCCACGGTAGAGGGCGTACCTGACACCAGGGTCCTGGTCGAATTCGACTACATAGAAATTGCGGCCGTCGATAGTGGCCGGCACGCCAATCGAGAAGAGGTAATATTTATGTGCGTCAAGGATACGGTCCAGAAGGACTCCTGCGAAAGGATTTTTGACCATATCAAGCAGAAGGGCGCCGGTGACTCCGCCTTTGTAGCTGACGAGCAGTGAGTCGCTCTGGTCGTAGTTGGAGCTGCCGCGTCCCTTGTAGATGCCGGCCTTGTCGCCTCCGCTGAGGTAGTAGGGGGCTTTGTCGATATCCAGCACGGCTTCGTTCATCGAGAGGTATTTCGAGTTGTTCTTCATTACTATCTCGCGGTAGAAGGCAGTCATTGCTTCGTGCTCCTGAGGATAGTTGAGGTGGACGCTGTGGTAGGCGTAGTCGAACATTGCGTCGGCGTCGAAGTTGATGATCGTGGCTGCGTCAAGGGAAATGATTGAAGGGAGCATCCTGATGCGCAGCGGACTGTCGGCTGTAGACCTGGCAAAGGATGAAACCGGAGCCAGGAAACGGTCATAACCCATATATGTGATGCGGACCATTGCATCGGGCTTGGTATCAACGGGAATCTTGAGCGAGAAGACTCCGTCGGCATTGGTTACATTAGATATATTGCTGCCGGCGAGATTGACGGAAGCCAGGTGAAGCGGACTGCCGTCTTCGCCGTCAACCACTCGGCCGTACAGGGTTTTGAAATCCTGAGCGCCGAGCATCTGGAAAAGCAGTGTCATTAGTGCTGTCAGAAAGATTTTCGTGCGCATATCGGTTGTTTTTGGATAACAAACAAACTTAATGAATTTTTTTGGATATATGAATTTTCGGTGTATATTTGCAATCCCTTTCAAGGAACAACCAGCCCAGATGGTGAAATTGGTAGACACGCTACTTTGAGGGGGTAGTGGACGCATTAGTCCGTGCAAGTTCGAGTCTTGTTCTGGGCACAAAAAAAAGATAAACGCGACTTCGCGTTTATCTTTTTTTGTGCCCTTGGGCACCGTATCTACGGGGGCTCTGCCCCCGGGCCCCTGCGTCGCAAAGCGACGGAAAAAAATAGAGACAGCCAAGTGGCTGTCTCTATTTTTTGTGCCCTTGGGCACCGTTATGGATCAATCCTGTTACTTTGAAGTGATGATAGCAGTTCCATAAGGGGGAACTCGTAGGTTGCAGTAGAATTCTGAACCGTCGGTAGACCTCATATAGCCAATGAAACTGAAGCTGTCGTCACTGGTGTTATGGTCGCACCTGGCTAACGCCTCTTCTATCTCAAAGTCAGTATCATCAGGTAATGTGCTATAGACAAACGCAGGATTATCGGCTGACTTGGGCTGTGTCGGGTCCATAAGTGAGACGAAATACATTTCTACAAGCATACCCATTTTGGTCAAAGGCGCTTTAGTCAGCATATCATATGGTGTTCCAAGCATATCCGGAGTGATGACGATTTCAACTCCATTGCCATCCCTCTGGGTATGAATTTGATAATGTGTTATTGCTTCGGTATCGCTATAGTACGGATGCCAGCATATGTAACCACTATCGCCGCCGCCGGCCGGGAGAACAACTCCGTCATAAGAGAGAGTGTTTTCGTCAAGGGATGCGGCAAGATCCAGACCTGTCTTTTCCTCTTCGTCTTCATCATCTCCTTCGTCATCGTCATCTTCGTCGCCGGCATATACATAGCAGACTGCTGAAGCGCCGCCGCCGTTGGTGTAGAGGACAACTCTGCCGTCATTCATAAGGGCACCGGTGACAGTTACTGTCACGCTTCCCAAGGCGACATCGCCAGCCTTTGTGGTGAGAGCCTTTGCCGTTGTGGTTTCAGGCTGCTCAACAGTGACTGAGCAAGTATTGCCATTGGTGGTTATGTCGGTGATCTTGACACCTTGTGCAGAAGCGGTGAACGAGAAGCTCTTGACTGCGGTGGAGTTGGAACTGGCAACGAAAGAGATGGTCGCACTGCCGCCTTCGCCGAGAGTCACTCTGTCAATCAAGCTTTTGATCCTGATGGACGTAAGAGAGTCATTCTGATCGCAGTATGAAGCCTGGGTGAAGATCACAGCTGCAGCCACGAAAAACAGAAAAGTAAAAATTCTGACCTTTTTCATATTGTGTGTATGTTATTTCTATACAATTTGGCCAAAGATACTAATTATATAGCATATAGACAAAAAAAAACTATATTTGTTACAATAATAGACCCGGATATGAAAGCCCTTGTCCTTCATTGGAGTGTGGATCCAGTCCTTTGCCAGGTCGCCGGCACGGAGATCCGCTGGTATTCCCTGCTTTTCTTGAGTTCGCTTCTCTGGGCCTGGTTTTTCGCCAGATGGGTATCCACAAGGGAGCATATATCCAGCGAAGTGTCAGTTCCTTTGGTGTTCTGGCTGCTGGTTGGCTTTTATGCTGGCGGAAAGATCGGGAACCACTTCTTCTATGCAACCGAATCCTTCAAAGGCTTTTCCAGCTTTGGTGCCGCGATCGGTATGTTCCTGACAGCCTGGATCTTCTGTGCGACTTCAGGCAGGCGCCACGGCATTTCATTCCTCTGGCTGCTGGACCGCGTCCTTGTCTGCGGCCTGTTCGGAGCAGTGCCGGTCCGCATAGGAAACTTTTTCAATTCTGAGCTATACGGCACTCCGACGGACCTGCCGTGGGGCGTCATATTCGAGAGGACGGCAGACCTGCAGCCCCGGCATCCCGTGCAGCTGTACGAAGCTATGCTATTCATTATCCTGTTTGTCGTAATATTCCTGATATACCTCAGGCGTTCCAACCGCTTGCCTGACGGTTTCATCGCGGGAGTTGCCATAGTCGCAGCGTCGATCATCCGCTTTATGACAGAGTTTGTCAAGGAGTCGTCCAGAAACATCGACTTCGGGCAGTTCACCCTCCACACCGCGCAGGTGCTCTGCATTCCTCTCTTCCTCTTCGGGGCGGGCATCCTGTTTCTGGCTGTCCGCCGGAAACGGGAAATGAAATAATCGCTATCTTTGCGGGCGTATGGCAGACAATTATCTTGAGAAAAGGGCAGAGGAACTGCAGCAGAAACGCAAAGTCGTAGTAAAGCGGGGCGCCAGCCTGGAGTCGCTGCTCAAGCGCAACCGCAGTTTCAGGGGCTATGACCGCTCCGTTGAAGTAGACCGCGGGCAACTGCTCGAAATGGTGAAGACTGCGACGTGGGTGGCTTCAGGTATGAACGCCCAGCCGCTGCGCTTCCGGCTTGTGACCGGAGATGAAGCCGCGAAAGTCCATCCCCTCGTCAAGCTCGGTGCAGCCCTTCCCGAAGAACACCTGCCTCATCCCGGCGAGGAACCGTCGGCGTACATCGTGATATGCTCCACCGTCGAGGAGAACCGCATCGTCGATATGGACCTAGGCATCGCTGCCCAGAGCATTCTCCTCAAGGCGACCGAAATGGGTCTCGGCGGCATCTTCATCCTCAATTTCAACGCAGCAGCCGTGCAGGCGGCACTATCCTTGCAGATGAAGCCCCTCGCAGTCCTTGGCATAGGAAAGCCGGCCGAGCGCATTTTCCTTATGCCCTGCAATGCAGGCGACCCGCTGGCCTACTACCGCAAGGAAGGCGTGCATTACGTGCCGAAAATCAAAGTAGAAGATCTGATAGTGTAAATCATTAAAACCTGACTATATGAAGAAAATATTTTTTGCGCTCTGCGCACTTCTCGTTTCCATCTTCGCGAACGGACAGAACGACAAGGCAGACAACATAATCGGTAAGTACTCTTCCACCCAGGGAAAAGATGCATATAAAGTTGAGGTCACCAAGCAGTCTGACGGCACATACAAAGGCACCATATACTGGCTTTCAAATCCTTACGAGAAAGACGGCTCGATCAGTCTGGACAAGAAGAATCCGGACAAGTCCCTGCGTAACACACCGATGGACAAGGTCGTCCTGTTCTCCGGGCTTTCATACGACAGTGCCAAAAAACAGTGGAGCGGCGCCAAGATTTACGATCCTCAGCGCGGCATTTCAGTCAAAATGACGGCCAGGTTCGAGAATGCCGGCACCCTTATCATCAGGGGAACCGTCCTCGGTATCGGTGAATCAATCAGCTGGAAGAGGGAGAAATAGCGTGGCACACGAACAGATACTTATACGCATAGCGGGCAAGGACCGTTCTGGTCTTACCGCAGATGTTATGGGGATCCTTGCGAGCTACAACGCCCAGATTCTCGACATCGGCCAGGCCGACATCCATTCGTCCTTGACGATGGGCATACTCATCAGGATAGACGCCCGCAACTCCGGGAACGTGATGAAAGAACTTCTCTTCAAGGCTACGGAGCTCGGCGTCACGATAGGTTTTGCGCCTGTCACTGACGATGAGTACGAAGAGTGGGTTGGCCGGCAGGGCAAGAACCGCTACATTCTGACAATCCTCGGACGCAGCATAGGAGCCACTCAGATAGAAGCGGCAGCCAAGGTCGTTGCCAGCCACGGTCTCAACATCGACAACATACGCCGTCTCACCGGCCGTATGAGCCTGCGTAACCCTGTGCACAACGTCCGCTCCTGCATAGAATTCTCCGTGCGCGGCACGCTGGCCGACCGTGAGAAGCTCCAGTCGGAACTTATGAAGCTCTCTCCCGAGATGGGCTTCGACTTTTCGTTCCAGATAGATGATATGTACCGCCGTATGAGGCGTCTCATCTGCTTCGATATGGACTCAACCCTCGTGCAGACGGAGTGCATCGACGAACTGGCGGAGCGCAACGGCGTGGGCAAGCAGGTAGCTGCCATCACGGCCAGGGCTATGCGGGGCGAGATAGATTTCAAGGAGAGTTTCAGGCAGCGGGTAGCCCTTCTCAAAGGTTTGGACGTGAGCGTGATGCAGGACATCGCCGAGCATCTGCCCATAACCGAGGGAGTCGACCGTCTGATGTCAGTCCTCAAGACCTGCGGATACAAGATAGCCATCCTGTCCGGTGGATTCACGTTCTTCTGTGAATACCTGCAGCACCGTTTCGGCATAGATTACGTCTATGCCAACGAACTTGAAGTAGGGGAGGACGGCAAGCTCACCGGCCGTTATCTGGGAGACATCGTCGACGGCCGCCGCAAAGCAGACCTGCTGAGGCTCATAGCCCAGGGAGAGAAGGTCAACCTGGCCCAGACCATAGCGGTGGGAGACGGAGCCAACGACCTGCCGATGCTCTCGACGGCCGGCCTCGGCATCGCTTTCCACGCCAAGCCCAGGGTCGTTGCCGGAGCACAGCAGTCCATCAACACCATCGGCATCGATGGCGTCCTCTATTTTCTCGGTTTCAAGGATACCTACCTCGGCGAGCTTGGCAAGCTCACTTAAATCACAAGGTATTCTGTTTCAGTTTCTCGATGTAAGCGTCGATGCGGATAAGTTCGTCTGCAATCTTGATGCTCTGGGGACAGTGGCTCTCGCATTTGCGGCAGCCGGTGCAGTGGTCAGCCTGGCGCAGTGTCTCGACGGCCTTTGAGTAAGTGGTCAGATAGTGCCTGCGGAGCTTGCGGAAATCTTTCTGCTCACTGCTCTGCGGCAGCGTGCCTTCGGTGATGATGGCATTGTAGTGCAGCAGGATGCCCGGGATGTCGATTCCATATTCGCAAGGCATACAGTACTGGCAGTTGTTGCATTCTATCAGGGGATAATCCGCCATCAGGGCAGCCATCTGCTCCATAAAATCGAGCTCATCCTGATCCATATATTTGAATCCTGTGAAAGTGTTCACATTGTCGATGAGATTGTCCATATAGGTCATACCGCTCAGGGCGCACAGCACGCGCGGGTGAGAGCCAACGAAACGGAAGGCCCACGATGCCAGTGAGGCATCCGGATCCCGTCCCTTGAGCAGATTGGCAACATTGTCGGGAAGCCGCACCAGACGGCCGCCGAGCAGCGGCTCCATAATCACGATCGGAATCTCCCTCTTGTCGAGCTCCTGGTAGAGGTATTCTGCGTTGACGTTCCTGCCGGGATCGGCGTGCGTCCAGTCGAGGTAGTTCATCTGGATCTGGATGAAATCCCAGTGATATTTGTCGTGCAGGGCCAGCAGGCTGTCAATGCCTCTCTTCTGTCCGTGGAAAGAGAAGCCGAGATTGCGGATATGTCCGGCCTCACGTTCAGCGAGCAGGAAGTCGATGACTCCGTTCTGGACGAAGCGGCGGTTGAAGACGTCCTCGCTACCGATGTTGTGCATCAGATAATAGTCGATATGGTCGGTCTGGAAATTTTCAAATGACTGACGGTACATCTGCACGCTCTCCTCGAAAGTCGGCATAAAGCTGCGGGTGTTCGAGAGTTTGGTGGCGATGAAATAGCTGTCGCGAGGGTGACGGCTGAGTGCTCTGCCTGTGGCAGCCTCGCTCTGGCCCTGGAGGTACACGGGGGCCGAGTCGAAATAGTTCACGCCGTGGGAGATGGCATAATCCACCAGCTCGTTGACGCTGTCCTGATCGACCACGTCACGGCCGTTTTCGTCCTTTTTCATCTGCCAGCGCATACATCCGTATCCCAGCAACGACACTTTGTCGCCGGTCTTGGGATTGGTGCGGTACTCCATCTCTCCGGTCTTTTCGGCCGAAGCCTTTTTTGAAGACTTGGGTGCGCAGCCTGCTGCAGCGGCGCCGAGAGCTACACCTCCGATGCCCAGATCCTTAATGAAATCCCTTCTGCTGATATCTTTGTTTTCCATTGTGGTTCCTCCTAATCTTGTTTGTGGACGGCGAGTCCGTTGACGTGAATTGCGCTTAAAGGTCTTGACGGGCACAGGTTCTCGCAGGCGCCGCAACCGATGCACTTGGCTTCATTCACTGCAGGTATGAGCAGTGAAGCAGGATCGCCGGGATCCTTGGCCACCATTGTGATGGCCTCGGCGGGACAATGCCTTGAGCAGTTGCCGCAGTTGACTCCGTCCCTCTCAACGATACAGAGGTCTCTTTCGACAGTGGCCACGCCGATGTGGAACGATATCTTCTCTTCTTTGGTGAGAGGCTCGATGGCTCCCGCAGGGCAGACCTGTGAGCAGATGGTACACTCGGGTCGGCAGTAGCCGTCCTCGTACGTCATATAGGGCTGCATAAAATGCATAAGGTCGGTAGAGGGCTTCAGGACATTGTTGGGACACTGCGACACGCAGAGTTGGCAGGCAGTGCAGCGGTCATAGAAATCCTTGACGCTCTTGGAACCGAAGGGGGTGAGGGGTTCGGTGCGGTCGTGGCTGACCTTGGGCAGGATTTCTGCGAAACCTCCGTCGTTTTTCCCGGCGTCCAGATCCTGGGCCTTCAATGCGGCAGTGCCGATTGCAAGAGCAGACGAAGTCAGGAATGCGCGGCGGCCGGCATCCGACTTTCCGTCACCGGCAGCTGCGGGTTTTTCAGCCTTTTTGCCCTTGCCCCAGGCAAACTCATAATGCAGCGCGTCGAACTTGCAGTTGTCGATGCAGTCGAAGCAGGCGACGCAGCGGCTGTAATCCACCTTGTGGGAGGCTATGTTGATGCAGGAAGCTTTGCAGCGCTTTTCGCAGCTCTTGCAGTCCTTGCACTTTTCCGTGTCGATCACCGGACGGAACATCGCGCAGCGTGAGAAGAAGCTGAGCAGCGTGCCGACAGGGCAGATGGTGTTGCACCAGGTGCGGCCGTTCCTCCAGGCGAGGATGGCTATTACGACGAGCGTAACTGCAGCTATGATGGCTGTAGGCAGCATCGGGTGTTTGATGCTGGTGACGATCCTGCCGAAGGCGCTGTACGGCTCGATGAGGGCCACGAACGCCTGGACTCCGAAAATAACTGCAGCAAAGAACAGTGTCCACACCAAATAGCGGAGCCAGGCAACTTCCCTGGAAGACGTGAAACGGTTCTTCTTACCTTTGCGGCGGCCGCTGATGTTGGAAACGATGTCCTGGAAGACACCGAGCGGGCATATCACTGAGCAATAGACCCTTCCCAGTACGAGAGTCACAATCACCGTCAGTATGATGACAAGGAGATTTAGGGAGAGGATGGCGGGCAGAAACTGCGCTTTGGCAGTACAACCGAACCATTTGTAGACGACACCTGCCGGGTCGAGGAAAAGGACCGTGATGGCGATGAAGAATACCACCGCCAGGATTATTCGGATTTTTCTAAGCATAGTTGTTATTGCAATTTAACCTGCAAGATTGTAAAAAAAACGCTTTTATGCAATTTCTTTCCGTACGTTGCGCTGGGCGAGGATTACTCCGGCGATGACTATGGCGATGCCGGCAAGTTCAACCCAGTTGAATGTTTCGATACCCATAAGGTATGATGCGGCAGCTGAGATTATCGGAATGGTGGCTGAGAATATGCAGGCACGTGTGATGCCGAGATGCTTGATGGCGAACACATAGCAGCTGAAAGCGCCGCAGGAACACAGTATCGCAAGGAAAAGCAGAGGTCCGACCGCAGGCGCCCTGAAGAGGCTGACAAGCGGGAAATCCCCTTTGGCAAGCAGGAAGAAAGGCAGGAAGAACAGTGCTCCGATGCAGAACTGCCAGGTATTGATGGTCAGGGCGGAATACTTGTCGACAAGCTTGCGCACGGTGATGGAATAGCTGCAGGAAGCGAAGACTGCGAGCAGGAGCAGGGCGATGCCCCACCAGTATACCGAAGTGGAAGGATCCTTTTTCAGCACCATCAGCAGCGTTCCGGGCAGCGTAATCAGGACTCCCAGCTTGGCGATGGCGGCCAGTTTCGTCTTGTAGAAAAGCATATCGGCGAACATCGTCACGATGGGGATCAGTGCGATGATCAGGGCGCTCAGGGTCGGGGAGTTTGTAGCCTTGATGCCGAAAGTCTCGCCTATGAAATAGAGGAAAGGTTCGAAGAAAGCCAGCAGCAGGAACCACTTGACGTCGCTCCGTCCGACTCTGAGGCTCTTGCCTGCGGCCAGGCAGATTGCGACCATAGCCACGGCCGAGAGGAGCATCCTGACGAATATCAGGACGAACACCGGAATCTGCTGTTCGCCTGCCAGTTGCTGTGTCCAGATAAAGGACAACCCCCAGCACAGCTCGGCGAACACAATGGCTGCGTATGATCTGAAGGGTGCGTTCATTTGTCGCAAATATAGGCTAATTTGTGATGAGTGCTTGCTATTGCCGGGGGGAAATGGTAAATTTGAAACGTCAAAAAACGCCCATTTATGAAAAAACTTCTATTCCTTGGTTTCCTGCTGGCGCTTGCCGCCTCTTGCAACCAATCTTCAAAACCTGACCTTAAACTCAACGACCTCGAGTATTTCGAGACTCAGGGCGTGAATGTCTGGGTCTACAGCAATCTTTTTACCGGAGGTTTCAATGATGAGAAAAACTCCGGAATTGAAATTATCCACCACGGTGTGAGAACCGTCCAGGGCGGTGCCATAAGGCTCAGCAATACTCCCGAGCAGTGGGACCTTGTGCCGAGTACACCCTCCAGGACCGTAAACAAGGATGACAACTCAATTGAAGTCGCCCTCCGTTACGACCAGTTCGATTTCGATTCACGCATCATCGTCACCGGAAAGGGAGAAGAAGTTGAGATTGCAGTCTATCTCGACAAGCCTGTTCCCAAGGAGCTTGAAGGCGATGCCGGTTTCAATCTTGAATTCCTGCCTTCGCAGTATTGGGCCAAGACTTATATAATGGACGGCAAGTATGACCGCTTCCCGCGTTATGTCGCCAGCAACACCGTCGCAAGACCCAACGAGGAGAAAGTAGTGCAGTACCGCGGCTACAGGACCTACGATGACCGTGGCACGGGCGAATTCGTAGATCCGCTGCCTCTGGCCCAGGGACGCGACATTATTATGGCTCCCGATGCCCCGGAGCGTATGATCGAAGTCAAGTCCGCAGATGCCGATATGATGCTTTACGATGGACGCGTAATAGCCCAGAACGGCTGGTTCGTGCTCCGCAGCCTTCTGCCCGCCGGAAAGACCGGAAAGGTCCTGACCTGGACTGTGAAGCCCCACGCTATCCCCGGCTGGATCCGTGAACCCAACATCGGTTTCTCACAGGTCGGCTACCAGCCCGACCAGCCCAAGGTGGCAGTTATCGAGCTTGACAAAAAAGACAAGGTGAAATCAACCGCATCCATCTTCAAGGTAGACGAAGACGGCAGCATCAGCAAGGCCTTCACCGGCAGCGTCAAGGAGTGGGGTCCCTACTTCAAATACAATTATGTGAAGTTCGACTTCTCCGATGTCCGCAAGCCGGGTGTGTACTTTATTGAATACAACGGTGTAAAGACCAATAACTTCATCATCAGCGACGATGTCTACAGCCATATTACCGACGCCACCAGCGACGTGTGGATCCCTATCCATATGAACCATATGACGGTCAATGAAGGTTACCGTATCTGGCACGGCGAGCCTTTCAAGGAGGGATATCTCCAGGCTCCCGTCAATACCAGCCACTTCGACCTTCACTCGCAGGGTCCGACCACCGACACCAAGTTCAAACCGCTGGAACTCATCCCCGGCCTGAATGTCGGAGGATACTTCGATGCCGGCGACTTCGATATCGAGACCGGTTCCAACATCGGCGTCGTTTCGAACCTCGTTACTCTCTGGGAGAGTTTCCATCCCCAGCGCGACGAGACTTTCGTTGACGAAGACCAGCGCTATGTGGACCTCCACCGTCCGGACGGAATTCCCGATGTTCTCCAGTATATCCGCCACGGCGTGCTGAACCTGCTCGCGCAGGCCGAGATCATCGGTCATATGTCACAGACCCTTTCCAATTCAGTCCTCGACAACTATCACCATCTCGGCGACGCCGCTGCAATCACCGACGGTCTGCACTATGACCCGAGGCTGAAACCTTACCAGAAATCTGCCGACGGCAAGTCAAGCGGTACTCCGGACGATATGTGGGCATTCACCAGCCGCAACCCCGGCTCTGACTTCAATGCAGCAACTATGTTCGCCGCCGCAAGCCGTGCCCTCGCAGGCTTCGACGACAATCTGGCCGCAAGATGCCTCGCAGCGTCAAAGAGGCTTATGAAGGAGTCGAATGAGATTATGGCCCAGCGTGCTGCAGCAGCACCTCAGGGATTCCCTGGCGGTAACCGCAGGGGCGGCACCAATATGGCCACCAACCTTCAGCTCTACATATCTACAGGCGAGCAGAACTACCTCGATGAGTTTATGAAGCAGATATGGCCGGCTCTCGACCGCAACGTGCAGTCGTCCATCAACACTGCCATCAACGCCGTGCCTTTCCTCGATGCTTCTTACAAAGAGAAGCTGCGCCCTTATGTCGAGCAGTACAAAGTATACCTCGACAGCCTCGAGTACGACAACCCTTACGGTGTTCCGATCGGTCTCGGCAACTGGGCCGGAAGCGGCAGCGTAGTCAGCTACGGTACTACCGTCAGCTATGCCAGCGAGTATTTCCCTGACATCATCGACAAGAGCTATGCTTACAAGGCTGTCAACTACCTCTTCGGCTGCCACCCGTACCACAACTACTCACTCGTTGCAGCAGTTGGTGCAGCACGCCCCAAGAACGTATTCTACGGCAACAACCGCGCTGACTTCTCATTCATCCCCGGCAACGTGGCTCCCGGTCTGCTGTTCCGTCATCCGGACCACTTCGAGAACTACGATGACTGGCCGTTCCTCTGGGGACAGAACGAAGGAACCATCGGCGGCAACACAAGCTACCTGATCTTCGGTTCGGTCTTCAAGGACCTCGTAAAGTAAATGTAAAAGATTACTTGATTCTGTCCTGCGGGTGACTAACCTGCAGGATGGAATTTAAGTATCGTCTCCTGCCATTTGCGGGTGTCGATATGCGTATAGATTTCGGTCGTGAGTATTGACTCGTGACCGAGCATTTCTTGTACCACCCTCAGATCTGCGCCGTTTTCTACCATATGGGTGGCGAACGAATGGCGGAAAGTGTGAGGCGAAATATCTTTGTGGATGCCGGCCGCCTCGGCCTGCTCCTTCACTATCAGGAACACCATCTCGCGGGTCATTTTCCGGCCGCGGCGGTTGACGAAGAGGCAGTCTTCGCAGCCTTTGGCCACGGGCCAGTGTCGCCTTATGTCCATCCAGAATCCTACAGCCTTGACTGCAGGCTCGCCCACGGGGATGAGTCTCTGCTTGTTCCCCTTGCCGATGACACGGATGAAGCCGTCATCGAAGAAAAGGTCGCTGATGCGCAGGCTGACCAGTTCGCTGACGCGCAGGCCGCAGCTGTAGAGCATTTCGAGTATGGCCCGGTTGCGGTGTCCCTGCGGCTTGCTGAGGTCTACCGAATCAAGTATTGCGGTCACTTCTTCCACCGACAGCACCGAAGGCAGATGCTTCTGCATCTTGGGGGCATCCAGCATATCGCAGGGGTTCCTGGTTATGCTGCCTTCGTCTTCAAGGAATCTGAACAGTGATTTTATGGAGCTGATCGCCCGTGCCTGGGAGCGCTTGGACATTCCTGCGGCGGAGAGGGATTCGACATAGGCTGTCAGGTGGGCTCCGGTAATGTCTTCGACCGCAGTTATTCCTTCCCGGCTCAGGTGGTCGAAGAGGAACTGCACGTCTTTGCCGTACGCGGCAACCGTATTTGCCGACAGGGAACGCTCCAGCTTCAGGTAGGAGCGGAAATCGCTCAGTACGCCGTCGAATCCTCCCTTTCTCATCTGTGTGTCTTGCTGTATTCCTTGCAGCAGCCGGCAAGGCCGCAGCTGTCGCATTTGGGATTGCGGGCGGTGCAGGTGTAGCGGCCGTGCAGGATGAGCCAGTGATGGGCTATGGGGCGCAGCTCTGCGGGGATGTTTTCAGTCAGGTCGTTTTCGACGGCCAGCGGAGTGCTGCCTTTCGACAGTCCGATTCTGCGCGCTACCCTGAACACGTGGGTGTCGACGGCGATGACCGGCTTGTCATAAACTATCGACATCACTACGTTGGCAGTCTTGCGACCGACTCCGGGCAGTTGCTGGAGTTCTTCGTGTGTCGAAGGGACCTCGCCGCCGAAGCGTTCGCAGAGCATCGTGGCCATCTGGATCAGGTGGGTCGCCTTGCTGTTGGGATATGAAACCGAATTCACGAGCGCATAGACCTCATCGAACGAAGCGGCGCTGAGGGCCTGCGGCGTTGGAAACTGCGCAAAAAGGGCAGGGGTGACCATATTGACCCGCTTGTCGGTGCACTGGGCCGAGAGGATGACAGCCACAAGCAGCTGGAAGGGACTGTCGAAACTCAGTTCCGACTCAGCCTGCGGCATGCTGGACTTGAACCAGTCGATGACTTGACCGTATAACTTTTTCACTTAGATTTCAATGTCGAGATCGATGGCGCCTGACACTTCCTCCCTGCAGATGTTGTCCGCGCAGACGAAAACTCTGCCGGGATACTGCTTGAGCAGGTTCTGGTTGTGGGTGACCATCATTATCGCGGTGCGGTTCTTCTTGTTGATCTCATAGAGAAGGTCCATAATGCCCTTGGCGGTGTCGTTGTCGAGGTTGCCAGTGGGCTCGTCGGCCAGGATCAGTTCTGGCTTGTTGAGCAGGGCACGGGCTATCGCAACCCTCTGCTGCTCGCCGCCGGAGAGCTGGTGGGGCATCTTGTGGGCCTTTGTCGACAGCTTCACGAGTTCCAGCACTTCGCCTATGCGGTCGCTGATGGCTTTTGCATCTTTCCAGCCTGTGGCTTTCAATACGAACTCCAGATTGCTCTCCACGCTGCGGTCCATAAGCAGCTGGAAATCCTGGAAAACTACGCCTACGCTGCGTCTGAGGTACGGAATTTGCTTGCGTTTGATGCCTTTGAGGTTGAAATTGCCGACTCTGGCCTCTCCGTTGGTGACTGGATTTTCGGCGATTATGGTGCGGATGATGGAAGTTTTTCCGCTGCCGACCTTGCCGGTGAGATAGACGAAATCTCCCTGATAAATCTCGAACGACAGCTTCTCGATGACGAGAGTGTCGGAGTTGCTGATGTCAACGTTCTTGAATTCGATTATGGGCGTTTGCTCGGACATATCGGGATTGTGCGTGCACTGTGGTGTGCTGCGAAATTAATAAAAAAGTGTACATTTGTAATATTGTTATCACAAGAATGCATTTGAAAAAATACATAGCTGTCCTAGCGGCCCTCGTTCTGGTAACATTCACTTCCTGGGCCCAGGATGCAAACTATGATTTCCGCTCGCGTTTCGACTCGGCCAAGCAGCTATACCTGCAGGGGATGTATGCAGCGGCGGAGAGCGAGTTTGAAAAGCTTGCGGACGATGTCGGTGACAAACACACCCTTTTCTATTCGGAAATCCTTGCCAACAAGGTGATGTGTGCCATAGCCCTGGGGCGTTCCAATGCCGAAGGGCTGGTCTATGATTTCGAAACCCGCTTCCCCAACGATCCCCAACTGGCTATGGTCAAGTTCCATATGGCCTGCCACCAGTTCGACAAGGCTGAATACGAAAAGGCGCGCGCAAGTTTCGCCGGCATCAACGAAAAGAACCTTTACAGGACGGTAAAGAACGAGTACGCTTTCAAATATGCTTATTGCAATATGCGTGTCGGCAATATGAAAGAGTCTCTGGAGGGTTTCGGCAAGGTGATGGACGCCGAACTCAACCAGTATACCTATCCTGCGACCTACTACACCGCCTATATCCATTATCTCGACAAGGATTTCGAGAAGGCCTTCAACTATTTCATCAAGGCTCGCCGCGACAGCCGTTTCGCGGACCTTTCCGATTATTATGCGACCGAGTGCAAATTTATGCTGGGCGACTGGGACTATGCCATCGAGAACGGCGAGGCGGTCTATGACAAACTCACCCCGGACCTTCAGGGCAATCTGGCCCGCATCATTTCGGAGTCGTATTTCGCGAAGAACGACAACGCCCGGGCCAAGGAGTATCTCGACAAATACATAGCTTCCGGTGTCACGATCACCCGCAAGGACCGCTACTACGCCGGAGTGGTGTCTTATTCGCTCAAGCAGTACCGCGAAGCCATAGACGCCTTTTCGTCGGTGCTCAGCGAAGAAGATACGATAGGGCAGAGCGCATACTACTACAGCGCCAACAGCTATCTTCAGGTGAAGAACAAGCTTTCCGCCCTGGATTGCTTCAAGAAAGCGGCTGAACTTGATTTTGACAAAACCGTCAAGGAGGATGCGATGTTCAACTTCGCCAAGCTCTCCTTCGACGTCAACAAGGATATCTCCCAGTTCGAGAACTATGTGGCCAGCTACCCTTCAAGCGGCAAGGACGACGTGATCAACACCTATATGTCCGTGGCTTTCCTCCAGGACAACGATTTCACGTCAGCCATCGAAGTGATGCAGAAGATCAAGCATCCTTCTGCCGAAGTGGCCGCCAACCTCCAGAAAGCACAGCTCTACAAAGCATTGCAGCTCATCGGCAGCGGTGGATACAAGAGTGCGATGGAACTTCTGCAGGCTTCCGCCGCCAACGGTTCCGACCCTGCCGTCAGCCGGCTGGCCAATTATTATCTGGCGCAGTGCAACTACGCGACCGGCAACTATGTCGATGCGATCGGCCTTGGACGCAGCCTTGCTGCCGACCCGGTCTTCAGGACCTACGACGAATATGATATGCTACAGCTGCTGCTCGGCTATTCGTTCTTCAATTCCCGCAATTTCGACAGCGCCCAGCCTTATTTCACTTCGTTCCTTGCATCCGGCAGTGCAGACGGCAACCTCCGCAGGGACGCCACTGTCCGTCTGGCCGATACCTACCTGATGCAGAACGATTATCCCAGGGCTTCTGAGGAATATGCCAAGGTTTACACCAGATATTCCGACGACGACATATACGCAAACTATCAGGGAGCTCTTGTCAGCGGTCTGATGGAGGACTACCAGAAGAAGATCGAGCTGCTTTCAGACGCTGTCGCAGCCCATCCGTCCGCCCGGCTGTATCCTGAAGCAATGTATGAGCTGGGCCGCACCTATGTGCAGCGGAACAACGCCGCCGAGGCTACTAAGTGCTTCGAAGCCCTGCTTGCCGCCCGCGACAGTTCCTATTATTCGCGCAGTCTTCTGGAGCTGGCTATGATTTCCAGCAACAAGGGCGAAAGGCAGAAGGCCATAGATTATTACAAACGCATCGTCAGCGACACTCCCGACGCCCCCGAGGTCCAGGAGGCCCTGGCCGGTCTGGAAAGCCTTTACCAGCTGACCGGCAGGCCGCAGGAATATCTGGCATATCTGGACGGCCTGGGTATGTCCAACATCAAGACTGCCGGAGAGAAAGAGCAGATGGTCTTCAATGCGGCCGAGCAGGTGTATCTGTCCGGCAACCGCACTTCGGCCATCAAGACGCTCCAGTCTTTCATCAATTCATATCCCGACGGAGCCAAGGCCGCCCAGGCCTGGTTCTACCTTGCAGAGACCTACAAGGCTTCCGGCCGCAACGAGTCTGCAGCTGAGGCTTACCTGCAATGTATGAGCAAGGAGAAGGGTGATTACTCCGAGGCTGCGACCCGCAATTACGCCGACATCTGCTACAACCTCGGCAACTACAGCAAGGCCCTCGAGGCTTACGAGACGCTGCAGGCCATAGCAACGAACGATGTGATGCGCACCGCAGGCAGGGTGGGAGAAATGCAGGCGAACTACAACAGCCGTCAGTACTACAAATCGCTCCGCAATGCGCTGGAGATGGCCGGCGACAGTTCCCTCGACGACGCAACCCGCCGCAAGGCTGAGTTCATCGCAGCCAAATCGTATATAGTCCTCGGCGACAGGACAGCCGCCAAGGCTCTGCTGGGCAAGCTGTCTGAAGACTGCAGCGATGCAATCGGCGCCGAGTGCGCTTACATACTCATCCAGGACCTCTACAATGCCGGTGATTTCGAGCAGGTCGAGAAGAAGGTCTACGAATTCTCCGACACCAAGACTTCACAGCTCTACTGGCTGGCCAAGAGCTTCATCATCCTCGGCGATTCGTTTGCCGACCGCGAGCGCTGGGAGCAGGCCAGAGCTACTTACGAAAGCATCAGCAAGGGCTACAAGGTTTCTGTGCCCAACGACGACGTGCCCGAGCAGACGGAGATGAGATTGAACAAACTAAAGGCTATGGGGAGGTAGATTTATGAAAAAGTTAGCGATAGTACTTATGGCCATCCTGCTGTCTGCGTCCGTTTTCGCGCAGATAGACCCTACGGTCGTCGTCGACAGGGAGTACGAAGGCAAGATAGACGTGGATGTCCGTATGCCCGAAACAGATATGTACGTGGCTGATTCTCTCAGGAAATTCGATGTCAGCTTCGACTATTCCATATTCGACAGGCCCTACAGGGATCTGTATGAATTCTCACCCTATCAGGCTGCAAGCCTCGGCGTGGTGCCGCCCGGTGCCGTGCCTCATTTCTCTGCAAGGGTCGCCAGCCAGTATCCGCTGATGCCCGAAGTCGACCTTTACGGTCAGCTTGTTCCCAGGAACAACCGGAACATCAATCTCGGAATGTTCGTCAAATATGCCTCCGAGATCGGCAAGGTGCCTTCAATGCACGATTTTTTCGATACCGTACACGCCAGGAGGACGAAGATGTCGGCAGGTGTGAATATGAAGTTCGCCTGGGAAAAAGGTGAGTTCAATATCGATGCGGCCTACAGGCATTCTTTCGCCAAGGATCTGCACGACCAGTTCGCGGTCAATCCCAAAGATTCCGCAAAACACGCCGTCAATGCCTTCGAGTTGGACTTCAAGATCCGCAGCACGGATGTCAAGGACCACGATTTCTATTACGATATCGACGCTTCCTTCGTCAAGTCGACCAAGGGACTGGACTATGTTCCCTTCCTGGCCGGCCACAGCTTCTCCGAGTCGGCTATGAACATCGACGCCCTCTTCGGTTCAAGTTTCGAAGAGCACCGTATGTATGTGGCGGTCCGCAGCCAGAACAACTGGTACAACTATCCCGAGGCGCAGTATCTCGGCATAATCGAGTTCGCTCCGATATACCGTTACACCAAAGGCCGCTTCGACGGCCGCTTCGGCATCCGTTTCAGCAACAGTTTCAGCGGCGACAACACCACAAGCATATATCCTGATGTAGACGCAAAGCTGGAACTTGTGGAGAACAAGTTGTGGCTCAGGGGTGTTGTAAACGGAGGAAGGTCGATCGACAATCTGGGTGTCTATCTTGAGACTGCGCCCTGGCTGCTGACGACCCGCGTTGACAGTGAAAGCGGCGAAATCGCCCCCCGCAAGATGCAGTATACAACCCGGCCAATTGACGCCAAGTTGTCTGTGGAAGGCATAATCGGCAGCCGTCTGGGCTTGAATGTATATGGCACTTATACAGCCTTCAAGGACAAGTTGCAGCTCTACACCTCATTGTTCCCGACTCCGAATATGCTGCCATATCTGTATCCGGTATTTGTGAACTACGCGAAGCTTTCAGCAGGAGTCGAGCTGACGTGGACTTCCAAGGACCTGCGGGTCTTCACTTCCGTCCAGGGCAACAAGTACAATAGCGAGGCGCAACTCTATATGCTTCCGAAGATCGAGAGCGTTACGCAGATAGAATACAATTTCAGGGAAAGGCTGTTCCTGAGTACTGCCCTGGTCGTTATGGGGCAGCGTGAAAGCCAGATGGGGACTGTCCCGACATACCTTGACCTTTCGGCGAAGGCTGAATTCAAAGTAAACCGCTTCTTCTCGGCCTATCTCAAGGGTGGTAACCTCCTCAACAAGGACAATTTCGTGTATGCCGGCATAGGCAGTATGCCCATCAATGTGGGAGGCGGCATCTGCATAGGTTTTTAACTCTTTTTTGTTGATTTCTTTCCTTGCATAAATCGCTGATATTTCGTGCGATTTTAGTATCTTTACGCGATTTATAAGAATAAGATTTTTTGCAATGACAGAACAAGAGAGAGAAGAAGGCAAGCAGCAATATTCTGCCGACAGTATCCAGGTCCTTGAAGGGCTTGAGGCTGTCCGCAAAAGACCTTCGATGTATATAGGCGACATCTCGACGAGAGGTCTCCACCATCTGGTATATGAGGTTGTGGACAACTCTATCGACGAGGCTCTTGCAGGTTTCTGCAGCCAGATCGACGTCGTCATCAACAAAGACAATTCAATCACAGTTTCGGATAACGGCCGTGGTATCCCGACCGGAATGCACGAGAAGGAGCACCGTTCAGCCCTGGAGGTAGTGTTGACTGTCCTCCACGCCGGCGGTAAGTTCAGCAAGGACAGCTACAAAGTTTCCGGCGGTCTGCACGGTGTCGGCGTTTCCTGCGTGAACGCCCTGTCGGATTATCTGAAAGCTGAAATCCATCGCGAGGGCAAGGTTTTCGTCCAGGAATATTCCAAAGGCAAGCCTAAATACGACGTGAAGGTTGTCGGCGAGTCTGATAACACAGGCACCACCATCACTTTCCATCCCGATCCCGAGATTTTCACGGTTACGGTCTATGATTATGACATACTTTCCACCCGTCTGCGCGAGCTGGCATACCTGAACAAGGGTGTGCGGCTTTCTTTGCGTGACGACCGTGAAGGAAGTGAAGAGGTGGACGAGAACGGAGTGGCTCACAAGAAGAGCAACGTCTTCTATTCGGAGAACGGACTTATCGAGTTCGTGGAGTACCTCGACGCCAATCGTGAGAAGCTCACCCAGAAGCCCATCTGCCTCGAAACCAACAAGGTGATTCCCATTGAGATCGCGATGCAGTACAATACCGGCTTCAATGAGAACATCTATTCTTACGTCAACAATATCAACACCATCGAGGGAGGTACCCACCTGTCAGGCTTCCGTCGCGGTATGACCACGACCCTTAAGAACTATGCCGAGAAGAACGGTTTCCTCGAGAAGCTGAAATTCGATATCGATCCTTCTGACTTCCGCGAGGGATTGACAGCCGTCATCTCAGTGAAGGTGGCAGAGCCTCAGTTCGAAGGCCAGACCAAGACCAAGCTTGGCAACAGCGAGGTGATGGGTGCCGTTTCTGCGGCAACTTCCGCTGCGCTTGAGGCCTATCTCGAAGAGAATCCCAAGGATGCGAAGCTGATCATCGAGAAGGTTATCCTTGCAGCTACCGCCCGTCACGCTGCCCGCAAGGCCCGCGAGCTTGTGCAGCGCAAGACCGTTATGAGCGGCAGCGGACTTCCCGGCAAGCTTGCCGACTGTTCCGACAAGGATCCGGCCAAGTGCGAGCTCTTCCTCGTCGAGGGTGATTCCGCAGGCGGAACCGCAAAGGTAGGCCGTGACCGTGCATTCCAGGCCATACTCCCTCTGAGGGGTAAGATCCTCAACGTCGAGAAGGCTATGGAGCACCGCGCCTTTGAAAGCGAGGAAATCCGCAACATCTACACTGCCCTTGGCGTGACCATCGGTACCGAAGAAGATCCCAAGGCTGTCAATCTGTCGAAGCTGAGATATCATAAGATTGTGATTATGACCGATGCCGATATCGACGGAAGCCACATCACGACCCTTATCCTTACGCTTTTCTTCCGCTATATGCCGGATCTCATCCGCAATGGCTATGTATATCTGGCCACTCCGCCTCTCTATCTGGTGCAGAAGGGCAAGCAGCAGGTTTACTGCTGGACAGACGAGGAGCGTTCGGCTGCCATCGAGCGTATGGCCGGCGGCAAGGAGTCAGGCGTGAAGGTGCAGCGCTACAAAGGTCTTGGTGAGATGTCCGCAGAGCAGCTCTGGGACACGACTATGGACCCCGCCAAGCGCGTGATGAAGGCAGTCCATATCGAGAATGCAGCCGAGGCTGACCGCATCTTCTCGATGCTGATGGGCGACGACGTTCCCCTCCGCCGCGAATTCATCGAGCAGAACGCCAGGTACGCCAACGTCGACGCATAACGTCTCTGTATTTTGAAATTGGGAAATTAGTTTTATCTTTGCATTCCCAAGCCTTGGTACCATGGCCGAGTGGTTAGGCACTGGTCTGCAAAACCAGGTACAGCAGTTCGATTCTGCTTGGTACCTC
>JAFXPV010000027.1 GCA_017527625.1 Bacteroidales bacterium
GCCGAGGAATTTGACGCCGCCTTCGAAGGCGTGCAGTTTTTCGGTACAGAGGTTAGGGTCGGCAAGGTGGCCGCCTACGGAGTAATAAAGTTCAGTGAAGGTGGGCATCCTGTAAGATGCGTTGTACGAGCCGTAGATGCGCAGGGCGTCGGTCAGCCGCAGGTTCATCTCCACTCCCGGGAAGAACCTCACTCCTTCGTTGTTGCCGCTGTTGTAGACTGCGGTGACTCCTGCCGACGCGGTGAGGCGGTCGAGCACGACGCTGTGCTCGGCGAATGCTGTATAGGCTGTTCTGGCCAGACCCTTCACATAGACTCCGTCGGTCTTTGCGAGCGGCTCGCCGAGGTTGGTGCTGCGGATGGCTTCGTGGCGCGCCCCGGCCCCGAAGGCGGTGCGGCCTATGCGGGAGTCGAAACTGATGTGGAAGTCAGCTCCGGCAGTGTTGGTCTTGTGGTAGTTGAAGGGATATTTGTCAGGGGCGCCGCGGAAAAGCTCGAAGCGGTCTTCGGCGTGGTTCCAATAGATAGAAGGGGTGAAGTGGAGCTTGCCCTTGCCCTCGGCCTTGACGGCGGTGAAGGTCTTGAAGGTGTGCTCGAACTGGTCGTCGAAGCGGGCGCTGTAGAATGTGCTTGAGCCGAAGTTCTTCATACTGGCTCCTGCCTGCCAAGAGAGGGTGGCCGACGGCAGCTCGGCATTGCCGCGGTAGAAGGTCTTGACGGCGTTGAAGTCGTTGTTGAGGCCTCCGGCCGCATTGCGGTTGAAGCCGTCGGAACGCTGGTAGCCGGCGGAGAGCATATTGAAGCTGCTGCGGCCCTTCAGTGCGACAGAGCCGTTGGCGTTGGCGTATTTGAAGGAGCCGCCTTCCACGTTCAGCGTCGCTGAGCTTTCGCCCCTGTATTTGGTGACGATGTTGATGGCGCCGACCATCGAAGATGCGCCGTGGCCTCTGGCTGCCGGGCCTTCCAGCACCTCGATATGGTCGATGTCACTGAGGTTGACGGGGAAATCGGCGGAGTTGTGGCCGGTCTGCGGGTCGGAGATGTCTATGCCGTTGAGCAGGATGGCTATCTGGTTGTAGGTGCCGCCGCGCATACTTATGTCGGTCTGCATACCCATTGCGCCGCGTTGGCGCACATCCACTCCCAGTGCGTATTTCAGCAGGTCGTTGATGTTCTCGGCAGGAGCTGATGCGATGGCCAGGCTGTCCATCAGCATCACCGTGCGGGTGTTTTTGTGGAGGGGGACAGGAAGTTTCGATGCGGTCACCGAAACACTGTCAAGCATATAATAGGTTTGGGCTTTGGTTGCTGGAGCAAAAAGAAACGCAAAGAGCACCGTCGCCGCAATCATTAATCTCTTCATTGTGCTTCATTTTTTCTTGCGGGCGACAAATATAGCATTTAATAAAAAGTTTTAGTAAATTTGGGAGTTAATGGCATCATATTTATTGCCACAAGTAGACATTATTAATTCAATATTATGAAAAACAAATACGCCGTTATCGTCGTTGATATGCTCAATGACTTTGTTTCGGGATCAATCGCACACCCGAGAATCAAACACATCATCCAGCCCATCAAGGAGCTCTGCGACAGAGCCCGTGCAGCTGGCGTTCCTGTCATCTATGCAAACGACAACCACACACCCGAAGTGGACAAGGAATTCGCAATCTGGGGCCCTCACGCAGTTGAAGGGACCTGGGGTGCCGAGGTTATCGACGAACTCAAACCTCAGAAAGGGGATTATGTAATTCCCAAGAAGACCTACAGCGGTTTCTTCGAGACTTCTATGGAGCGCGTACTCAGAGAGCTCGATGTCAACACCGTCATCATCACCGGATGGCAGGCCGACTGCTGCTGCCGTCACACTTCCGCAGACGCATTCTTCCGCGGTTTCAAGATCATAGTTCCCAAAGAAACCACTGACACCCTCACTGACGAAGCTTATCTGGGTGGCCTTGATTACATCAAGAATATCTACGGTGGCAAAATCTGCAGTGTAAAATCTTTGAAATTCTAAGACACTACATATATGGAACTTACATTACAAGGTATTAAAAACAACGCAGCTGAATGGAAGGCCAAGGGTTTCGCCCTGCCGACATTCGACATTGATAAAGTTCGCGAAGCTACTCTCAAAGCTCCGGCCTGGATCCACTTCGGCGCCGGCAACATTTTCCGTGCATTCCAGTGCAACGTATGCCAGAACCTGCTGAACGCAGGCGTACTCGACCGCGGTCTGGTTGTAGCTGAAGGCTATGACTACGAGATCATCGACAAGATGTACCGTCCCCACGACAACATCGGCGTGCTGGTAACCCTCAAGGCCAGCGGCAACGTCGAAAAGACAGTCGTGGCTTCAATAATGGAGAGCCTCGCTGCCGACTCCAACAATGATAAGGACTGGCCCCGCCTGAAAGAGATCTTCCGCAACGATTCTCTCCAGATGGTGTCGTTCACCATCACCGAGAAGGGCTATGCCCTCAAGAACAACGCAGGCATCTTCGCTCCGTTCGTAGAGGAAGACTTCGTAGCCGGCCCCGGCAAGCCTCAGAGCTATATGGGCAAGGTCAGCGCCCTGGTTTATGAGCGCTTCACCGCAGGTGAGAAGCCCGTCGCTATGGTAAGTATGGACAACTGCTCGCACAACGGCGACAAGCTGTTCGCTGCAGTCCACGCTTTCGCAGAGGCCTGGGAGAAGAACGGCGTCTGCAAACCCGGCTTCAAGGCTTATGTCGAGAACAAGGCCAAAGTCTCATTCCCCTGGACAATGATTGACAAGATCACTCCCCGTCCCGACCCTTCAGTAGAGGCTATCCTTGCAGCTGACGGACTTGACGTCGAGCCGGTCGTTACCGCCAAGAAGACCTTCGTGGCTCCTTTCGTGAATAGTGAGGAGTGCGAATACCTCGTCATCGAGGATTCATTCCCGAACGGCCATCCCGCTCTCGAAAAAGGCGGCGTGATGTTCACCCAGCGCGAGACCGTTGACAAGGTGGAGAAGATGAAAGTCTGCACCTGCCTCAACCCGCTCCACACCGCCCTCGCAGTTTCAGGCTGTCTGCTCGGCTACCAGAAGATCTCTGAGGAGATGAAGGACGCCGACCTGAAGAAGATGGTCGAAATAGTCGGCTACAAAGAGGGCCTTCCCGTAGTAGTCGATCCCGGCATAATCAAACCGAAAGATTTCATCGACCAGGTCGTAAACATCCGCATCCCGAACCCGTTTATGCCCGATACACCCCAGCGTATCGCAACTGATACTTCCCAGAAGCTTGCCATCCGTTTCGGCGAGACCATCAAGGCCTACGAGAAACGCAGCGACCTCAATGTGGCTGACCTCAATGTCATCCCGCTCGTGTTCGCCCTCTGGCTGCGCTACCTTATGGGAGTTGACGACAACGGCGAGAAGTTCGAACTCAGCCCCGACCCGCTGCTGGAGCAGGTTACCCCTGTCGTAGCAGGTGTCAAACTCGGCGAGAAGTTCGACGTACACGCCACCGTAGAGCCCATCCTCAGCAAGGCCGGCATCTTCGGTGTAAATCTCTACGAGACTCCGCTGGCCCCCAAGGTTGAGAAGTTCTTCGAGCAGCTCTGCGCCGGCAAGGGTGCCGTACGCAAGGTCATCCACGAGAATGTATAAACGACACACCAATAAACATCTTTATATATGAAAAAGGTAATGTCCTATATGGCTGCAGCTTTTATGACGCTGTCCGTTATCACTGCGTGCGGCTCTCTGGGTTCGCTTGTTTCAAACGCTTCGTCCATCGGCGCAGTAGCCGGCAAGGCGCTGAAGGCTCTGCTTGACAAGTACATCAACCTCGGCAACCTCGGTAGCCTGGGTAATCTGGGCAACATCGGCAACAGCTTCGATCTGAGCGACCCTGCAACTATCGACGCCCTGACCAAGATAGCCAAGAGCGTGCAGACCCTCAAGAACCCTCAGACTGCTGATTTTCTCAGCCAGTTCGCAAATGGTCTGATCAAGGGAAGTGACAACGCAATCTCTCAGCAGGCTGCGACAGCCATCACCAATGCCCTTGTGCAGATGGCCAAGAAACAAGACCTGTCTACGGCCTTGAGCGCTAACGCAACTTCCCAGCAGGCGGCGTTGAAATCGATGGCCGCCCCGGTAGGGGATATTCTCAAGATGATTAAATAAGGTTAATGACTAAAAAAAGTCCGCGTGAAACGCGGACTTTTTTTTTTATATTTTGCATCAGATGCCTTCTCCGTCGCTGAACTCGGGGACGATGATAGCCTTGCTCTGCAGCAGCCTGGTGTGCGGAGGCACGCCGTGTGTCAGCCAGATGTTACCGCCGATGACGGAATCGTGGCCGATGGTCACGCGGCCGAGGATCGACGTGTTGGAGTAGACAGTCACGTTATCCTCGAGTATCGGGTGCCTGGGCACCTGCAGCGGGTTGCCGTCGGCGTCGTACTTGAAGTTGCGGGCGCCGAGCGTCACTCCCTGATAGAGCATTACGTGGTTTCCGATGACGCTGGTCTCGCCGATCACTATGCCGGTGCCGTGGTCGATGCCGAACCAGGCCCCGATCTTGGCGGCAGGGTGGATGTCGATGCCTGTGGCTGAATGGGCCAGCTCTGTGATGATGCGCGGGATAACCGGAGTGCCCAGTTCAAGCAGGGCGTGCGCCGTGCGGTAATGCACCATCACCTGGATGGCCGGATAGCAGAACACCACTTCGCTGAAGCTCTTGACTGCAGGGTCGTTGTGGGCCACCGCCTCGACGTCGGTGAGCAGCAGCCGCTTTATTTCGGGAAGCTTGCGTATGAAAGCTTCGGCGGTCGACGCGCCGGTCTGGGGCAGCAGCAGTCCGTAGAGGTTGGAGATGTCCTTGGCCATACCGGCGGAGCTGCCGAAATAGCGCGGGAAGATGACGGCTTTGACCAGTTTTATGATGTCTTCAAGCGCCTTGGGAGAGGGAAGAGGGTCGCACGTGCGCAGACCCATCTTCTCTTCCTCAGGGGTGACTGCATCCATCGTTGCAGTTATGTCACGCAGTATTTCGTCCATTTGCATTTCAGCCTTTTATGGGGTATTCTTCAAATGCGTAAAGCACGGTTGAGAGATATCTCTCGCCGGTGTCGGGCAGCAGGGCCACGATGGTCTTGCCGGCGTTGGCTTCGTCGCTTGCAAGTTTCAGGGCTGCGGCGAACGACGCGCCTGACGAGATGCCGACGAGCAGACCTTCGCGGGCCGCAAGCTTGCGGGAGGCGAGGATGGCTTCGTCGTCAGCTATCGTGATGACCTTGTCGATGGTCGCAGCGTCGTAGGTGGCCGGAACGAAGCCGGCGCCGATGCCCTGGATTTTGTGTTTGCCGGCCACTCCGGTCGAAAGGACTGCCGAGCTGGCGGGCTCGACGGCGAAAGCCTTGACAGCGGGATTGTGCTTCTTCAGGGCCTTGGCGACGCCGGTCACCGTGCCGCCGGTGCCCACTCCGGCCACGAAGATGTCGACTTTGCCGTCGGTGTCGGCCCAGATTTCTTCGCCGGTGGTGCGCTCGTGCATCGCGGGGTTGGCGGGGTTGGTGAACTGGCCGAGGATGATGCTGCCGGGGATTTCTTTATTGAGTTGTTCTGCCTTGGCAATGGCGCCCTTCATACCCTCGGCTCCGGGGGTCAGCTCGAGTTTCGCTCCCAGGGCCTTGAGCAGGCTGCGGCGCTCGACGCTCATAGTTTCAGGCATTGTGAGGATGGTCTTGTAGCCTTTGGCGGCTCCGACCCAGGCCAGGCCGACGCCGGTGTTTCCGCTTGTGGGTTCGATGATAGTTGCGCCCGGCTTCAGCAGGCCTTTACTTTCGGCATCTTCAATCATTGCCAGGGCGATGCGGTCCTTGACGCTTCCTCCCGGGTTGAAATATTCGAGTTTGACGATGATGCGTGCTTTCTGGTTTTCGAAGCCGGAGATCTCCAGCATAGGGGTGCGACCGATAAGTTCGGTGAGTTTGTTGTAGATCATAGTATTTGGTTTTTTTTAAAGATTGTTGTTCTGGTTCTGGAAATAAAAAAACCTGTCTAATCCGGGATGATTGACAGGCTGCGTATATATGTGTGTTGATAAAGAATGTCAGTTATATCACTATGCACGACATCGCCTGCCAACCTTGGGGAGGGCACAACAACAGCACATATATGATACGAATTGCTTCATTCTGCGTGCAAAGGTATGATAAAACTCCGTATCTTTACAAGCAAATCGCAAAAAAATTAATCACTTGTTATGAAAAAGATATTTTCCATCGTCATTCTGACATTTGTCACGGCCTTCTGCGTCAAGGCGGAAGAGGCGAGACTGCTGCGTTTCCCTGCCACAAACGGGACATCCATCGTGTTTACCTATGCCGGAGATCTTTACACAGTGCCTGTAGCCGGCGGTGAAGCCACAAGGCTTACTTCCCACATCGGCTATGAAGCCTTCGCACACTATTCACCCGACGGCAAGACCATCGCCTTCACCGGCGAGTACGACGGCAACAGGGAGGTGTACGTAATCCCCGCTACAGGCGGCGAACCGAAGCGCGTGACCTACACTTCCACCAATCCCCGCGACGATATGGGCGATCGTATGGGCCCCAACAATATGGTGATGGGATGGACTCCTGACGGAAAATATATTATCTACCGCAACCGCATCGGCGACGGCTTCGAGGGCAACCTTTGGAAGGTGACCCCCGCCGGCGATATGCCCGAGGAGATACCTCTGCCCCAGGGCGGTTTCTGCTCTTACTCACCTGACGGCAAGACACTGGCCTACAACCGCGTGATGAGGGAGTTCCGCACGTGGAAATACTACCGCGGCGGTATGGCCGACGAGATATGGCTCTACGACGGCAAGTCAGTGAAGGCCATCACCGACAACGACGCCCAGGACATCTTCCCGATGTGGGTGGGCAGCGAGATCTATTTCGCTTCCGACCGCGATATGACGATGAACATCTTCTGCTACAACACCGTCACCGGCGCGACCACCAAAGTCACTGACTTCAAGGACTTCGACGTCAAGTTCCCGACAACCGACGGCCGCAGCGTGGTGTTCGAGAACGGCGGCTACATCTACCGCCTCGACCCTGCCACCAAGAAGGCTTCCAAGATTTCGATAAGCCTGTCGTCAGACAACATCTACGCCCGCACCGAGCGTCGCGCAAGGCCTTCAGTGAGGTCATACTCAGTGTCTCCTGACGGAAACCGAGTGGCTATGACAGCCCGCGGTGAGATCTTCGACGTTCCCGCAGCAAAGGGCGTGACCCGCAACATCTCGCGCAGCGCCAACTCCAACGACCGCGGCGCCGACTGGAGCCCGGACGGCAAGTACATCGCGTGGATCGGCGATGCCAGCGGCGAGACCGAGATATATCTCTACGACGTTGCCGCAGGCGGCGAGCCCAAGCAGCTCACCAGGAAGAACGACACTTACATCCGCTCCCTGCAGTGGGCTCCGGACAGCAAGCATATCCTTTACACCGACCGCAAGAACCGTCTTGTGGAAGTCAGCCTCGACGGCAAGAAGAACGTCCTGATGGAGAACCCCCGCGCCGAGTTCGGCGACGTGTCGTATTCTCCCGACGGCAAGTGGCTGACCTATTCGAAACCTGCCGACAACCAGTATGGTATCGTCTATGTATATGACCTTTCAGCCAAAAAGGAATATGCTGTGACCGACGGCTGGTACGATTCCGGCAACCCGAAGTTCAGCGCCGACGGCAAGTTCCTGCTCTACACTTCATCGACTGAGATGAACCCTACCTACAGCAACATCGAGTGGGACTTCGCTATGACCGATATGAGGGCCCTCTATATGTGCATCCTCGCCAAGGACACTCCTTCGCCTATGCTGCCCACCGACGGCGTCGGCGCAGTTGAAGATAAAGGCCCCAAGGGTCCTGCCGCCGACAAGGGGGACGAGGCAGTGAAGGTTGTAGTGGATCCTGACGGCCTGACGTCCCGCAGCATCAAGATTCCCGTTCAGGGAGCTATGGGCTACTACTGCGACGGCAAGAAGATATGGTTCAACGGCCGCGACGGAGTCAAGGTGTTCGACTTCGCCAAAGGCAAGACCGAGGACTGCGCAAAGGGCCGTTTCTCATACCGCACCGGCGACAAGAAAGCCATCCTGATGGAGGGCGGCAGGATTATGCTCGCTGACTTCCGCGAGAAGATGTCGGGAGAGGAAGTGTCGAGGAACGACATCGTCGTGGACATCGACTACTCACAGGAGTGGCCGCAGATCTTCGACGAAGTTTGGCGCGCCTTCCGCGACGGCTTCTATCTGACCAATATGCACGGCCGCGACTGGAATGCCCTCAAGACCAAATATGCAGCGCTGCTGCCTTACGTCAAGACCCGCCTCGACCTCAATTACGTCATCGGCGAGATGATTTCCGAGCTGGCCTGCGGTCACGCCTACATCACACCCGGCGAGTATCCCAAGGCTGACAAGGTCGATATGGGTCTGCTCGGCGCAGAGCTGTCAAAGCACTCTTCGGGTTTCTTCAGGATCGACCGCATAATGCAGGGCGCCCCCTACCTCGAGACTCTGCGCTCTCCGCTCACCGAGCCCGGCGTAGGAGTTGCTGAGGGCGACTTCATCACAGCCATCGACGGCGTGTCTGTCAAGGACGTGCGCAACATATACTCGATGCTCGTGGGCAAGGCCGGCGTGCTGACCGAGCTCACCGTCAACTCGACACCCAAGGAAGGCGGCCGCAAGGTGGTAGTCAGGCCGATTGCCGACGAATATCCGCTCGTGCACTACGAGTGGGTGCAGAACAACATCCGCACCGTCGACAAGCTCTCCGGCGGCAAGGTGGGCTACATCTACATCCCTGATATGAGCGCCGAAGGCCTCAAGGAGTTCGCCCGCTACTATTATCCCCAGCTCGACAAGGAAGCGCTCATCATCGATGACCGCGGCAACGGCGGCGGAAACGTGTCTCCGATGCTCATCGAGCGTCTGCAGAGGGAGGCCTACCGCCTGACGATGCGCCGCGGCAGCGATTTCATCGGCACTGAGCCCGAAGGCACCCATACCGGCCCGAAGGTGATGCTCATCAACAAGTACAGCGCCAGCGACGGCGACCTCTTCCCGTGGAGCTTCAAGGCCAACAATATGGGAACCGTCATCGGAACCCGCACCTGGGGCGGCATCATCGGCATCAGCGGTTCGCTGCCTTACCTCGACGGCACAGACGTCCGCGTCCCGTTCTTCACGAACTATGACGCCAAGACCGGCCAGTGGATTGTCGAGAACCACGGCGTAGACCCTGACATCCTTCTCGAGAACGACCCGATCAAGGAGTGGGCAGGCGAAGACGAGCAGCTCATCAAGGCAGTTGAGGTGGCCCTCGAGCAGATCAAGGACCGCAAACCCCTCCCGAAGGTTCCGTCACCGCGTACCTTCAAGGATCTCGGATTGCCGCAGATCAAGTAAGGATTATCTCTCAAGCCTGACAAGTACAGGCAGATGGTCACTGTAGCCACCGGAAAAATGCTTTCCGGTGTAGCTGCGTTTGGGCACGCCGTGTTCCATCATAAAGTTGCGCTTGAAGATCTGGGCGTAGTGCGTCTTGCCGAACCTGGAGATGTGGAAGCCCTGCGAGCCGCTGTCCTCCAGCAGCTGGCGGCACACCACTATGTTGTCGAAAAGGGTCCAGTGGTGGTTGTAGAGGCTGGTGCCCTGGCCCTCCTCCATAAGGGTCCACATAGGGTTGAAGAAGCCGCCTTCCTCGACATCCTCCATATCCGCCACGGCGTGCAGCAGGTGGCTCAGCGAGAAGTCCGCCGGAGTGTCGTTCATATCGCCCATCACGATTATCTTGATGCCCGGGAATTCATCCCTCATCTGCAGGGCGTGGTAGTAGATGGTTTCGGCGCCTGCACGGCGGAAACCTGCCGATGCAGAACGGCCGCCACGCCTCGAAAGGAAGTGGCAGACATAGAAGGCGAACATCTCGCCGTCGAGCAGTCCGCGGACCACCAGGATGTCCCTGCCGAAGTATTCCCTGCCGCTGCGCAGGATGGGCTTCAGAGGCTGGCTGTCGAGCAGTTTGAAGCGGCTTGAGCGGTAGAGCAGCGCGACGTCGACGCCTCGGCTGTCGTTGGATTCGAAGTGGACGAAGCGGTAGCCGGCGCCGCTGAGCCTCTTCTGGCTCACCATATCTTCCAGCACGCTGTCGTTTTCGATCTCAGACACGCCCACGATGGCGGGGAATCCGCCGGGAAGGCTGCTGACGGCCTGGAACACTTCTCCCAGATTCTCCAGCTTGCGCTGGTACTTGATCTGGGTCCAGCGTCTGTTGCCGGATGGGGTGAAATCGTCGTCATCCTTATTGGGGTCGTTGGACGTATCGTAAAGGTTCTCAAGATTATAAAACATTACAGAGCAGACCATAGGGCATCGATTGTATTTACACAAATTTAATAAAAATGCAGCGTATTCTTTGTAATTTGCATCTATAATAGGTATTATTGCAACCTTGAACAACCAGATATGAAAAGAATATTAGCGGCATCATTACTCCTTTTGACTGTCCTGACGGGCTGTACGGGCGAATTGAAGGAGAGGATTGCGGCCTTGGACGAGAAGATAACCAAGCTTGAAGAGCAGGTCGGCAAGCAGAACGAAAGCATCCGTTCGCTCTACGTCGTCCTTGCCGCATACCAGAGAAGAGATTTCATCACGGGCATCACCCAGCTTGAGGGCAATGCCGGATATGCCATCCATTTCAACAGTCTCGGAGACATTGTCATATATCACGGCACCGACGCCAACGTCCCCAGGGTGGGCATCAAGCGCAACCCCGACGACGGCGGCTACTACTGGACCATCCAGTACGGCAACGGGCCAGTGGACTACATCATCAACCAGGCCGGCGAGATGGTTTCCGCCATCGGCGTAGTGCCTCTGCTCAAGATCGAGAATGGCAAGTTCTACATCACCTACGACAGCCGTGCCACCTGGCAGTATCTCGGCGAGGCCGACGGAGCCAACGGTGACGACATTTTCCAGAAGATTACATACAACGACGATTACGTCATCTTCAAGACTGCCGAAGGGGAGTACAAGATTCCGACAAATAAACTGATCCAGGGCCTCTATCAGAACGCAGTTGCGATCAACCAGAATATGTCAGCGCTGGCCAGGGTCATCAAGGACCTTGAGAACAAGGCCGTCTGCGTGACTTCTGTAGGCGACTATGTGGTCGGCGGCGAAGTGGTAGGTTCGGTCATCAGGCTCTCCACCGGCGACAGTCTGGTCATCAACAATTATGAGAGCACAGGCACTCCCTACATCTCTGCCGAGATGGAAGAAGGCGACACCGTATATTACTGGGCCATAGTTTCGCCCGACGGTTCGAAGAAATGGATCCTCGACGCCGAGGGCAACCGTATGGCTGCGACAGGGGAACACGTCGAAATCCCCACCGTCACTCCGGTTTATGACTCCACTGACAAGGTCTTCTACTGGAATATGGTTGCGGCAGGGGATACCACCCTGGTGCTGGACATCCACGGCAACAAGGTTCCTGCGACCAGCCACGAGGGCGAGCTGAAGATTTTCAAGTCAGTCAACAACAACTACCGCGACTACCTGCTGATAACTCTTGCCAACGGCAGTACGATCCAGATTCCGAAGATTTACTCGATCGCCTTCAGCGCAGAGACAGTCAGTATGGCAGTCAGTTCCCAGAAGGTCGTGGAATACCACGTCTACGGCGCTGACGCAAGTATGAATTACAGCCTGATCACGCAAGGAGACCTCACCGCCACCCGGGCGGCCGATACGGAAACCCTCGGGTCCGGCAAGATTACCATCAAGACCGGGTCGACGTTCAGCGGCAACGGCAAGGTCATCCTGCTGGTCACCGCCGGCAACGGCTCGACGAAGACAATGGTCAAAAGTATAACCGTAGCACTGTTATAAGAGATGAAAAGATTGAAATTCACAGCGGTTCTCGCGCTCACTGCATTGCTGGCTGTTTCCTGCTTCACGGATGTCGAGAATGAACTCGAAGGTCTGGAAAGAAGACTTGACAACATCAACAAGAAAGTTACCGTCATCAATGAGAATATCGTCTCACTCCAGACGATAGCCGACAAATACAAAGCATACGTATACATCGATAACTACCGCCCCGTCTATCAGGGCAAGGAAATCATCGGCTATACGATCAATTTCACTGACGGCACATCCATAACCCTCAAGAACGGCGTCAGCAAGGACGACCCCATCGTCGGCCTCCAGCTCGGCGAAGACGGGCTTTATTACTGGACGGTGACGGTAGGCGGGAAGACAGATCTCCTGTATGACGAGACCGGCCAGCCTGTGGCTGCTTCAGTGGCCAGCCCCATTATGAAGATCGTCGACGGAGTATGGCAGGTGTCCTTCGACAACGGCTACGTCTGGCAGACCTTCGACAAGGCTCAGGCTGCGGACGGAACGTCTTTCGTCGACAGCATCGTCACCAGGAATGATTTCGTATACATCTACCTGGTAAGCGGCCGTACGGTCAGCTTCCCCACTTATTCCCTCTATGAAGACCTGACCGGCCAGCTGAACGCCCTGAACGCCAACATCGAGGCTCTCAAGGCCATCTATGAAGCCAAGGCGGCCAACAATTTCGTGCAGAACGTGGTGCCCATCGTCCAGGACAAGGACACAGTCGGCTATACCATATTGTTCAACGACAACACCAGTGTGACAGTCTACGACGGCAAGCCTTATGATGGCCAGAAGATAGGCATCGCGCAGTACACTGACGAGAATTATTATTGGGCAGTGATCGACGGCGACAAGATAGAGTGGCTGTACGACGACCTCGAGAGGATGGTGCAGGCTTCTCCCACCGAGGGCCAGTCTCCCATCTTTATGCTTGACGACAGTTTCGGCGACGGCAAGTACTACTGGGCCTTCAAATATGGCAAGAGCGGCATCAAACAATATCTCTACGACAAGAACGGCAAGAGAGTGGTCGCCACCAACAGCAATGTAGTGCAGCTGTTCTCCGACATCGACGTGACCGACAAGTACGTGCTGTTCACCCCTCTGGCCGGCGCATCTTTCTACATCCCGCGCTATGAGGCCTTCAGGGTGCGGCTGAGCAGTACGTCAGTCGTGCTTCCCGCTCCCAGCGGTCCGGCGACGGTCAACTATACCGTAGAGTCGGTGCCTGCTACAGTGGCCATCACGGCCCTTACCGAAAAGGGATACAGCGCCGTCCTGACCAAAACTTATGACGCCACCGCCAAGAAGCTCACGGGGTCGATAACCATCACTGCCGACATCACCGCCGCAGCGAAATCCACCATCGTGCTCCTGGTTTCAGACGGCAACGGCCACACGGAGTCTTACAAGATAGCAGTTACAAAATCATAGGACAGGAGGAATGAAGATGAAAAGGATATCAACCATAATTCTCGCAGCGTTCGCTCTTCTGGGCGCAGTTTCCTGCTCCGATGATATGATGCAGCAAGTATCTGCCCTCAAGTCGCGCATCGTCGAGCTGGAAGCCAAGATTTCGGCCATCAACGATATGTACTCCAGTACGTCCAAGATTGTCGCCGCACTCGAGGATCACGATATGATCAGGAGCATCACTCCGGTCAAGAGGAACGACAACGACGCATACCTTGTGACTTTCGCCAGCGGGCAGACCATTACTCTGATCCAGGGTATAGACGGAGAAGCTCCGAACCTCGGCATCAGGAAATATGAGGACGGCCTCTACTACTGGACCGTGCAGTACGGAACCCAGGAGCCGCAGTGGCTGCTCTCAAACCTCGGCCTCAAGGTAAGGGCCAGCGGACTTACTCCCCAGATGAAGATCGAGGACGGATGGTGGCAGTATTCATACGACGGCGGCGGAACCTGGACCAGGCTCTGCCAGGCCACCGGAACTCCGGGAACTTCCGTATTCAAGAATATAAGCATCAACGATTCGTTTGTGACTTTCACCCTTGCAAGCGGCGGAGTGTTCCAGATTCCGACCGAGGCATATTTCCTGCGCGTAGCCGAAAAGTGCCACTCCATCAACACAGAACTTGAGACTGCCGCCGAACTGCTCGCCGGCATCGACACTACGATGGCCGTCAAGAGCATCTCCCAGATCAAGGATGGGGAGGAGATCGTCGGCTACAAGCTGTTCCTCAACAACGGCAAGATGCTTGAGATCCGTTGCGGAAAGGACGAAGTTCCCTTCACTTTCGCCATCAAGAGGGACTACGGCGACTGGCTGGACTACTGGACCATCAAGATCGGCGACGGCGAATTCAACTGGGTTTACAAGAACAACGGCGAGAAAGCGCTGGCGTCATCGATGTCGGGCACTCCGATGCTGAACGTCCGCGACACTCTCGGGGCTTTATATTTCGTCTACAGTTTCTATCCCGACCTGGACGACTTCCAGTGGCTGCGCGACGCTGAAGGCGATCTCGTGCCTGCGGATCCCTTCTCCACTTCGGTGATGTTCAAGGCTGTTGCGATAACCGCTGATTACGTGGCCCTGACGATGGCTGACGACAGTGTGATATATCTTCCGCTCTATTACGCGAAGAATCCTTCGATCAGCTTCACTCCGCCTCCGGGAATAACCTACGACGCTTCGAAATATCTGTTCTCGCAAGTGGATCCGGCGACCGCCTATGCGGTGGGGTATACCATCCAGGATGTCCCTTCAAATCTGCAGATAGATGCCATCGGACTTGACGGCGCGAGCGTCACCGGCATCACGAAGCTAGTCTCAGGCAAGGATCTCATCGGCAACATCTCATTCACGACACCTGCCGTGTTCCCCAACCCTTCAGGCACCACCAGAGTGCTGGTCTTCCTGACCTGGGGCTCCAACGTCACGATGCAGGTGCTCGAATTCAAAAACAAGAGCATTTAAGGATTGAGTTCATACAAGCATATAATATTCGACATCGACGGGACACTTGTAGATACCTACCAGACGGGTCTCGGTTCCCTGCAGGTGACAATCAAGGAATTTCTGAACGAGGACGTGACTCTCAAGTCGCTTGAGAAGTACTTCGGCATACCCAGCTTCCAGGCTGCGGAGATGCTCTATCCCCAGGATCCCAAGCTGTTCCTGGAAGTGTGGGAGGAGCACTACACGGCTATGCGCCACTATTCGCACTTTTTTGACGGTGCGCTGGAGTTGCTCGAAAAGCTCCGCACCGACGGCAAAAAGCTCGGCATAGTAACCTCACGGGCCTTGTATGAATTGCAGCAGGACCCCATTATGGCTCCGATAATGCATCTTTTCGACGTTATCGTGACTTCCGCCGATTCCGACAAGTACAAACCGGATCCGGCTCCTACCTTCGCCTATCTGGCGAAAGCCGGAGTTGCTGCTGAAGACTGCCTGTATGTGGGAGATACCGTCTTTGACGCCAAATGTGCCACAGGTGCGGGCGTTGATTTCGCCCTTGTGGCGTGGAACGGCATCGATGTGGCTGCTGGAGTCGAGGCTAAATATCACGTCAGCAACGCTGACGAGATTTACGCCATCTGCTAGTATTTGTCGTCGGCCATCCTTTTATCCCTTCTCTTCTTGTTCCTTCCAGCGTCGGTCTTGAGATATTTGGCCCACTGTTCTTCGGTGAATATCTGCTCCATTGCGACGTCGATGTAGTGTCCCCACTTGTCGGACACTCTCTGATAGTTGCCCGAGGTGGGAGATACACCCGACTTGGAGAGCCTCTCCACTTCTTCGTAATATAGCGCGTATGCGTGCTGGAGCAGGGTGTCTATCTTGAAAACCTGAGCGGCATCGAGGCCAAGGTCGCGTTCCAGCTGGTCCGCCATCTTGGCCGCGAGCTCCATCGGGTCGGGCATTTCATTGTTCTGCTGCGCGGCGGCGCCGAAGCTGACAGACATCGCGGCAATGACAGCAAGTGTGAAAATGAATTTATGCATAGTAGGGTTTTTCTTATCTTTGTCTGATGCAAATTTAAAAAATAGATTCTCACAATAATACTGCCAATATGAAAAAAGCTTCCTTACTGTCTGTCCTTATGGCTGTATGCCTTCTGGCGGACGTCTGCCCCACCGACGCTTGTACCAATATAATAGTTACCAGAGGCGCTTCGGCCGACGGTTCGACGATGGTGACCTATGCCGCCGACAGCCACCAGCTGTACGGCGTGCTGTATTACCACCCTGCCGCAGACTGGCCCGCCGGTGCAAAGCTCCCCGTGCACAGCTGGGACGAGGGCACATTCCTGGGCTACATCGACCAGGTTCCGCACACCTACCAGACAGTCGGTAATATGAACCAATACCAGCTGACTATCACCGAGACCACCTTTGGCGGCCGTAGCGGCCTTGAGAACGAGGGCGGCATCGACTACGGTTCGCTGATCTACATCACCCTCCAGAGGGCACGCACCGCCCGTGAGGCCATCGCAATGATGGATGCCCTGACCCAGCAGTGGGGCTATCCGAGCGAGGGCGAGTCGTTCTCCATAGCCGACGGCAAGGAGGCCTGGATTATGGAGATGGTGGGCAAAGGTTCGCAGAAGGGCACAGTATGGGTAGCCCGCAGGATTCCGGACGGATATATCTCAGCCCACGCCAATCAGGCCCGTATCCACACCTTCCCCCTGAACGACCCTGAGAACTGCCTCTATTCGAAAGACGTGATCTCTTTCGCACGCAGCAAAGGCTTCTTCAGCGGCAAGGATGCCGACTTCAGTTTCTGCGACGCATACTGCCCCATCGATTTCGGAGGGGCGAGGGCTTGCGAGGCCAGGGTCTGGTCTGCATTCAACATCCTGACCGGCGGCTCCTTCAGCTGGATTGACGACAAGGGCAAGAGCCACGTGGCAGATGCCGACGACTATCTCGACTTCGCGATGGGCCACAACCTCGGCCACAAGATGCCGCTCTTCGTCAAGCCGGCGCAGAAAGTCAGCGTAAGGGCTCTGTCAGACGTAATGCGCGACCACTTCGAGGACACTCCTATGGATATGACCCAGGATGTCGGCGCAGGCCCCAACCACGTGCCGTACAGATGGCGTCCTATGAGCTTCAGCGTCGACGGAGCGAGCTATGTCCACGAAAGGGCCATCGCCACCCAGCAGACAGGATTCTGGATCCTCAGCCAGTCCCGCAGCTGGCTGCCCGACGAGATCGGCGGCATCCAGTGGTTCGGCGTGGACGATGCCGGCACTTCAGCCCTCACACCTATGTACACCAATATCACTGCAGTTCCCGAGTGCTTCCGCGAGGGCAACGGCAGTATGATCGAATACTCTCCGACCTCCGCTTTCTGGCAGGTCAACAAGGTCACCCACTTCGCCTATCTGATGTACGACCGTGTGGCTCCCGTAATCCTGAAAGAGGTTGTAAGACACGAAAACCTCGGTCTGGACGCAGTGGCTTTTGCAGATGAAAGGGCAGGCAAACTGCTGGCCGAAGGCCGTCGTGCCGAGGCTCTCCAGGTGCTGACGGACGTGAGCTGCGGCCTGGCCGAAAGGATGATGACCCGCTGGCAGCAGCTGGAGAACGAGCTGCTCGTGAAATTTATGGACGGCAACATCAAGGTCCAGAATCCCGACGGCAGCTTCAAGCTCGAAACCGAGGGCAGCGACATTCCCGCAGGCCCTGAGCATCCCGCTTTCCCCGAGCGCTGGCTGCGCGGCATAGTGAAGGACCACGGGGATATTCTCCGCTCCAATTAGAAACAATTGATGTGATGAAAAAGATATCAGTCATTCTTTGTGCGGCGCTCCTGCTTTGCGCCTGCACTGACGACAAGGCCGGCAAGGCTGCCGAAGGCTTCCTGACCAGCTACCTGACTATGGATTATGACGCCGCGGCCGCCTATTGCGACAGCAGCGTGACAGCGAACCTGCGCATCGCCACCGAAGACTGGCAGTCGCTCGACACTACGCTGCTGGCCAGGATCAAAGACGCAGCTGCCGCCACCCGTTTCGAGATTACGTCGGTAGACGACGAATCTGAAAAGGGCAGGGCATACGTCAAATATCTGCTCTATCCGATGGGCAGTGAAGTCGGTCAGGAGATGAATATGACCCTGACCAAGGAAGGTGGCAAGTGGCTTGTGAGCGCCTTGAATTAGAACATCAGACCCAGCGAAATCTCGAGGCCGGCAGCCATATCGCGCTTTGCGTTGGCGGCGTTGTCGATGTACTGCTGTGCGCTGATCACGCGGCCGAAGTTCCAGACATACTGTGCGCTGACCTGGAAGCGGCGCATAATCTCGATGCCTCCGCCGATGCCGAGGCCGTAAGAGAAGCGGTTCGGATCCTGGGTGAAGCTGGTGAGGAAGTCCATAACCCTCTTGTCACCGTCTTTCGGGGCAGAAGGCCTGTTCTTGATGTTGTAGCCGATGTAAGGGCTCAGCTGCACGAAAGGACGCAGGGCCACGAGGTCGATGCCCCACTGGATGTTGATGGGGAGCTCAAGGTAGCTCAGGCTCCAGGAATACTTGTCGCCGAACTGGTTGCCTTTCTTGGAAAGGAACATCAGCTCAGGCTGCAGGGTGAAACCTGCGAGGCTTTCGGTCTGGTATCCGATGCCGGCGTGGAAGCCCGAAAAATTCCGTGCATCCACTGCAAGTTGCTGGGCCTGGTCCTTGATGGACTGGGTCAGGTCGAGATGAGTGTAGCTGAAACCGCCCTTGATGACGAGGCCTTCCGCCTTTGCGCTGAAGCTGGCGGCAGCGGCCATCACCACTATGGCGAGAGATGCGATTATTCGTTTCATTACAGCAGCGATTTGATTTTGTCTTCGATTTCCTGTTTGGGAACTGCGCCGACCAGACGGTCCACCAGTTCGCCGTTCTTGAAGAAAAGAAGCGTGGGGATGTTGCGGATAGAATATTTCATAGGGATTGCATCATTCTCATCCACGTTGCATTTGCATATTTTGATTTTGCCTTCGTATTCGCCGGCAAGCTCTTCTACGATGGGAGAGACCCTTCTGCAGGGGCCGCACCAGGGAGCCCAGAAATCAACCATTACAGGCAGTCCTTCGCTGAGGATTGCATCGAAATTTGAATCAGAAATGTTAAGTTCCATAATATTTGGCCTCTATTTTTAGTTGTTGCGAAAGTAGCAAATATTTTGCCGTAAAGCAAAATTACTGAAAAGCCCTTCCAGATTGTTGTAAGGAACAATTTTTGCATATCTTTGCGGCTTCAGAAAAAATAGTTATTCACGTGAGATCATTTATAGCGGCAGCCATACTTCTCTTTGCGGCTGCTTTCCAACTGCCTGCCCAGAACGACGTGCTGCGTCTGTCTCTTGAGGAGGCCCAGAAGATGGCGATAGAGCGCAACCGCACTCTCGAAAATGCCACGATTGATGTTAAAATCGCCCAGGCCAACAGGTGGCAGGCCATTGCCAGTATGTTGCCCCAGGTCAACGCCAGCGGCACCTACAACGATATGTTCGGCTACCTTATGAACTTCGGCGGAATGTCCATAGCCCTGCCCAGCAGCGCTTCGATGGGCGTCACCGCTTCAATGGCGCTGAGCGGCGCACAGGTGCTGAACGCTGCGATCAGCAAGATCTCCCAGCAGATGTCGGATATAACGGCCCATCAGACCGAGCAGAATGTGGCCAGCCAGGTCAAGACCCTGTATTATTCGATACTTATGGCCGACCAGACCATAGCCCTGCTCCACGACAACCTCGCCGGCGTACAGCGGCTCTATGATTTTTCACAGCAGTCTGTGGACGTCGGTGCCTCGGAGCAGGTCAGCGCAGACCAGCTGATGGTGCAGGTGGCTTCTGCCAAGACTGCCATCAAAAACTCCGAGAACAGTCTTGAGATGCTCTACAACAGCCTCAGGCTTCAGCTCGACCTTGACCCCGACGCCGAGATTGTGCTCACCGACACCATCGACAAACTGCTCGATATGGATGCCGGTCTGGCTATGATGAACGAGCAGTTCAATCTCGACAACAACTATAATTACCAGCTGCTGAAGAAGAATGTCGAGCTGGCCCGCAAGCAGATCACCCTCAACAAGTGGAGCCTGGCCCCGACGGTCAGCCTTGCATATCAGTTTTCGGCCAAGCACAACTTCGGCGAAGGTATGGATATGACCCCTCCGAATACGATGAATGTGATGGTAAGCGTGCCCATCTTCTCAAGCCTGTCGAACACCAAGAAGATCCAGAGCGCCAAGATGTCTTACCAGAAGCAGCTCAATACTCTTGCCGAGACTGAAAACAGCCTTCAGATCCAGTACCGTCAGCTTTGCTACAACCTGCAGAACGCGTACGCGAAATACATCGACCAGAAGCAGGCCGTCGAGGTCAACAAGAGAGTCTTCGACAATATCTCCCGCAAATATGAGCAGGGCTATTCCAGCGCGCTGGAGATGACGAACGCCAGCACCACCCTCATCACTTCCCAGAGTGCATACGTGCAGGCGGTCCTCGAGTTCGTGAATGCCCAGATAGAACTGGAAAAACTGTTGAACAACTAAAGAATATATAAGTACCTATGAAAAAGATATCAGTTTTTGCGCTCTGCGCTCTTGTGTTGGTGACCGGCTGCAAGATGAAGCCCCAGATCGAAGAAGAGCAGCGTGAAGAGCTTGTAGAGGTTGCGCCGCTGACGGCGTCAACAGTTGAAAGGGTTCTGTCTCTGTCGACGACCCTCGAAGGCTATCAGAAGATGGACATCGCGCCCTCAGTGACAGGACGCATCGAACATATATACACCGAGGTGGGCACGAGGGTGTCTACCGGTTCCAACCTTGTGCGTATGGACCAGAACCAGTACACCACCACCAAGCTGACCTATACCAATCTCCAGCAGGAGCTTGCACGTATGGAAGCTCTGGTTGCGACTGGTGCCATCTCGAAGCAGACCTACGACCAGACCAAGCTGAGCTTTGACCAGACGGCCGAAAGCCTGCGCTTCCTTGAGGAGAACACCTACGTGAAGGCCAAGTTCCCCGGCGTCATCTCTGCCAAAAACTATGAGGACGGCGAGCTCTACAGCGGCCAGGCCATCCTGACGCTGACCCAGATCAATGTGCTCAAGGCCCTGGTCAACGTGCCGGAGTCGTACTTCCCGCTTGTCCACAAGGGTATGAGCGTAGATGTGCTCTGCGACATTTATCCCGGCGAGACTTTCAAGGGTTCCATTGACATCGTATATCCTACCATAGACCCTGCTTCACATACCTTTCAGGTGAGGATACGCATCCCCAACGGCGGAGAGCGTCTGCGCCCCGGAATGTATGCTTATGCCAAGCTTGCCCTCGGCAAGGTTGAGGCTATGGTCCTTCCTTATCAGAGTGTCCAGAAGCTCACCGGTTCCAACGAAAGGTATATCTACGTCAACGACAACGGCGTTGCAAGGCGTGTCTTCGTCAAACTGGGCGAGAGGTATGACGACAAGATTGAAATAGAGAGCGACGAGCTCAATCCCGGTGAGGAGATTGTCGTTACAGGTGCAGAGAAGCTGGTGGACGGCGTGAAACTTAAGATCAACAGGTAATGAGTATCTACAAGACAGCTATAGACAAGCCGGTAACGACTCTGCTGATATTCGTTGCCATCATCGTCCTGGGCGTGTATGCGTTCCGCCTTCTGCCCATCGACCAGTTCCCGGAGATGGATCCGCCGTACATCACGGTGATGACAACCTATCCGGGCGCCAGTGCTTCCGAGATAGAGACTAATGTGACAAGGCTGGTGGAGAACAGCCTCAACTCTGTCGACCACCTCAAGGAGATGACTTCTACCTCAAGGGACAATACGTCTGTCGTGATGCTGGAGCTCGAATGGGGCACCGACATCGACGAGGTTATGAATGACGTGCGGTCGTACGTCGATATGCTGAAAGATGCGCTGCCGAGCGGATGTACCAATCCCTATCTTTTCAAGTTCAGCTCGAGCGCGATGCCTATCATCCAGTTCGCGGTAACGGCCAAGGAGAGCTACTCTGGTCTGGAGAAAATTATGAACGACGACCTGATCCCGCAGCTGAACCGCGTGGACGGCATCGGAAACATATCGGTGACCGGAGCTCCCGACAGGTATGTATATGTGGATATCGACCAGAACAAGCTGGATGCTTTCGGAATTCCGCTGGAAAGTGTCAGCTCTGCGATTACTTCCAACAACCTGAACCTTTCTTCTGGTCTTGTCAAGATGGAGAGGGAGCAGTATCAGCTCGAGGTGCGCAGTGAGTATGTCGAGAGCAGCGAGATCGCGAATGTGGTCGTGACTACGACTCCCGCCGGAGCGAAAGTCTTCGTGAAAGATATCGCTTCGGTCCGCGATACCATCAAGGACCTGTCGCTCGACTCGAAAGTCAACGGTCAGGAAGCCGTCACCCTTCTGATCACCAAGCAGACCGGCGCCAACACCGTGCAGATCTGCCGCGACGTGAACAAGGCGATGGCAAGGCTCAAGAAGAATCTGCCGGCCGACATCAACATCGAAGTGGTCTACGATTCTTCCGAAGAAATCCAGAATTCCATCAATTCGCTCGAGGAGTCTATCCTCTATGCGCTGCTGTTCGTGGTGCTGGTGGTGTTCATCTTCCTCGGCAAATGGAGGGCCACGTTCATCATCGGCCTGACCATCCCCATAGCCTTGATTGTGGCGTTCATCTATCTGGCGCTTTCGGGCAGTTCGCTGAACATCATTTCGCTCTGCTCGCTGACGGTTGCCATCGGTATGGTGGTGGATGATGCCATCGTCGTGCTGGAGAATATCTCCAAACATATCGACAGGGGCTCGAGTCCGCGCGAGGCGGCCATCTATGCTACGAACGAGGTATGGGTGTCAGTTATTGCGACTACGCTCGTGATCGTGGCCGTGTTCGTGCCTCTGACTATGCTCACCGGTATGGCCGGCATCCTCTTCAAGGAGCTTGGATGGATCGTGACGATCGTGGTCTGCACTTCTACCGTGGTGGCTATCTCCCTGACTCCTATGCTCTGCTCTCAGTTGCTGAAGGCCAAGAAGGTCGAGATCGACGAGACCGGACATATCGTTGAGGTGTCGGAGAAGAAGACTTTCTACGAAAGGACGGTTGGCCGGGTGCTCGACGCCATCGACGACTGGTATGCCAGGGCTCTGCGCGTCTGCCTGCGCCACAAGGCTCTGACACTGCTTGCATTCACAGCCCTGTTCGTGGCTTCCCTGATTCCTGCCTGCACCGGCCAGATCGGTACTGACTTTATGCAGCCTTCCGACAACGGCCGTGTGCGTGTGACTATCGAACTGCAGAACGGCACGCGCATCGAGCAGACTCTTAAGACTGCCCGTGCCATCGAGGCCCGCATCAACGAGCTGGTGCCTGAGGTTAGGATGATTTCGACTTCTGCAGGTAGCAGCGATGCTTCCGGCACAAGCGCGATTTTCTCGTCTACGACTAACAATTCCATCCAGATGACTGTCGTCTGCGTCAAGAAATATGAGCGTACACGCACTATCGACGAGATCGGCGAGGTCATCCGCCAGGAGTTGCTGAACTATCCTGAGATTGTAAGATATCAGGTCAATTCGCAAGGCGGTATGGGCGGTGGCGGTACTTCTACCGTGGACGTGGAGATTTACGGCTACGACTTCGACGAGACCAACGTTCTTGCCGAGCAGGTCCGCAATACTATCATCGAGAAGATTCCTGACGCCAGGAACGTCACTATAAGCCGCGAGAAGGACCGTCCCGAGCTGAACCTCGTCATCGACAAGGAGAAGGCTTCGTCGTTCGGCCTGAACGCTGCGACTATTTCTACTTATGTGCGCAACCGCGTCGGCGGTCTGGCTTCGGGCTTCCTCAAGGAGGACGGAGAGGAGTATAATATCGTGGTGCGTCTGCGCGAGGATGACCGCAATTCTATCAATGATATCTACAACCTGTCGATTCCGACTGCTACCGGCAAGATTGTCAAGCTCAGCGAGGTTGCTACCCTTGAGGAGTATTTCGCTCCGCCGACCATCGACCGCAAGAGCCGTCAGCGCTACCTGACGGTGAGCGTGATGCCCTACAACACTTCTCTGGGCGAGATGGCGATGGCGGTGCAGGGTGTCATCGACCAGGTCACTGTTCCCGAGGGCATCACAATGTCGATCGGCGGTGACTTCGAGGACCAGCAGGAAATGTTCGGCAATATCATCGCGCTTGCGCTGCTGATCATCCTTCTGGTGTATGTGGTGATGGCTTCACAGTTCGAGTCGTTCTCGAAGCCGGCCATCATCCTGCTGGCGATTCCTTTCGCCATCACGGGTGTGATCCTGGCTCTCTGGGCTACGGGCACCACTCTCGATATGATTGCGGCGCTCGGTGTCGTGATGCTTATCGGTATCGTGGTCAAGAACGGTATTGTGCTGGTGGACTACATCAATCTGATGCGCGACCGCGGGCACGAGCTCAGCGAGGCTATCGCGCTGTCCGGCCGTTCCCGTCTGCGTCCTGTGATGATGACGGCTATGACGACTGTCCTCGGTATGCTTCCTATGGCGCTCAGCCGTGGTGAAGGTTCCGAGATGTGGCATCCGCTGGGTATCGTCGTCATCGGCGGTCTGCTCGTGTCGACGTTCGTGACGCTTATCGTCGTACCTGTCTTCTATGCTGTGCTCAGCAAGGACAGCGACCGCAACAAGAAAGAGCGCAACCGTCGCAATTTCATCTTTATGCAGCTGTCACCTGACGCGAAGGAGGAGGAATAAGTTATGAAGAGTGTCTTTATAGTTTTCAACCAGGCTAACACTGAGCGCGTGGAGTATATGCTCGACGAGCTCAAGATTTCGGGTTTCACTTTCTTCGAGCAGGTGCAGGGCCGCGGCTCCAGGACCGGCGAACCACATCGTGGCACGCATACCTGGCCGGAGATGAATTCGGCGGTGATGGTTGTCATCGATGACGACCGCGTTCCCGAGCTCCTCGACACCGTCCGCAAGCTCGACAACCGCAACAAGGCCGTCGGCGTACGCGCCTTCGTCTGGAACATCGAGCAGGTGGTCTAGCGAAGCCCCAGCCGAAAACCGATTTTTCCGTCCGTCGGTCACTTTTTAGCTCTTTTCCGTGGCTGGAACTGCGCGCATGCCGCTGGAAGGGAAGTAAGGCCTTCGGGGGGTTCCGTTCGCCTTCGGCTCACTCCAATCCCTCCCAACGCCTGCTTCGTCCTGCTTCGCAGAACTCGCATTCGTCGGGTTCCTCCCGCTCTGCCGCCGCGGGTGGCCAGCCCCCCGAAGGCCTTACTTCCCTTCCAGCGGCATAAACCCGACATCCGCATTGGAACTACAACCCCGCCACAGACACCTGTAGCGGCTCATCTCTCACAACGCTGCACTAAAAGGCCATGCATTGAGATAACACCCTGCTACCAATCGCATACAGAGCCGGTTCCAACTAAATGCAAAAGTTGGGTTTGACCATACTATGACTTGATCAGATTTCAAATAAATAACTGGTGACAAGTACAAAACTATTACTGTTGGCTGGCTTGATAATACAAACTATAACTTGCCTATAGAGTATTGCTCGTCATCTTTATCGTATAGATATTCATTTAACTTCCCTTTACCGACAAAGTGCAAATAGAGATCAATATAATTTAACTCCTTCCACTTTTCCAAAAAACGCTATAAATCAAGGCCAAAGAAAGTTAAGCGGATATAAATGCTTAAAAGCGGGTAGGGCAATAGATTATTGCTACTATTGCAGTCGGATTGGAGAAGGTATTTGCCTCCCCAGATTAGTTATTGAGAATTAATAACTCAGGTTGCGAAAAAATGATTACCTTAGCGATACATTATTAAGCCTTTGGTTACGCTTGAACCTTCCTGTATAACGTTCAAGCCCAACCCAAAGGCCATTTTTATTTATAGTCTTATTATGCCTCACAACAAGTATACTTCAACTCCTATTCGCGTGGCTGTCATGGTTGATGGTGGGTATTTTATGAAGCGCTATAAAACCCTTTACAATAAGGATAGGAGCAAGACACCAGAAACAATAGTAAAAGATTTGTATACTATCGCGCATTCTCATGTTGGGGATAATAACTATTTATACCGTATCTTCTATTATGACTGTATTCCGTTCGACAAAAAGGTACACAATCCAATCTCAAAAAGGTGCATCGATTTTGCGAAGACCCCGGAATCTTCAATGATGAAGGCGGTTTTTGAAGAATTAAAACGCCAAAGAAAGGTTGCCCTCCGGCTTGGAACCATTAAAGATGGTAGACGTTGGATTCTGTATGATAGGGTATCAACTAGTCTTCTTCGAAAGGAAATCACTATTGATGATATAAAGGAGGAGGATGTATACTACGATATGCATCAAAAAGGTATTGATATGAAGATCGGGGTAGACATCGCCTCTCTTGCTTTGAAACGGTTTGTAGATAAAATTGTCCTGATTTCAGGGGACTCGGATTTTGTGCCAGCAGCTAAGCTTGCCAGACGGGAAGTCACATGTAGAGAATAACCTATTCGAACATATTGATGGCCTTAGAAGTATTCCTTTGTACTATCAAAGGAAAAGGCATACAGAGAAACTTAAGGAAGAGGCGGAATAGTATCTCTGCTTGAAATCACTGTCGTTACTTTTTCACTAACTTAGTGGAGTTAAACGATAGCACTATGCGAACCAGTTCATTTTTTGTGGCCGTGGCGATTGCCGTGGCGCTTGTCGGGTGTAAGCCGGCAAATCCCGTTCTCGACATTGAGGGAGGCAAGATCCAAGGTGTTGAATCATCTGTCAAAGGGGTGTATATCTATAAGGGCATTCCTTTCGCGGCGCCGCCTGTCGGGGACCTGCGCTGGAAGGAGCCTCAGCCTGTCGTTCCCTGGGAGGGTGTCCGTATGGCCGATACCTTCGGGCCCGGTGCGATGCAGGCCAAGCACGACTCCAGCAATCCCTGGACCAGCGAATTCTACTGGGAGGACCCGGAATTCAGCGAGGACTGCCTCTATCTGAATGTGTGGACGCCGGCTCCGGGCAAGCCTGAAAAGAAACTGCCGGTGGCTATGTGGATCCACGGCGGCGCCTACACCGGAGGCTGGGGCTATGAGCCTGAGTTCGACGGTAAGGTATGGGCCGAGAAAGGCGTAGTGCTGGTGACCATCAACTACCGCCTCGGAGTCTTCGGCTTTATGTGCCATCCGCTGCTGACCGAAGAGAGCCCTCATCACGTGTCAGGCAACTACGGCATCCTTGACCAGATAGCCGCACTCAAGTGGATTCACGCCAATATCGCAGCGTTCGGCGGGGACCCCGACAACATAACTGTCTTCGGCCAGAGTGCCGGAGCAGGCAGCGTCAAGACTCTCGTTGCTTCACCGCTGACCGGCAATCTCATAAAGAAGGCGATCATCCAGAGCGGCGGCGGAGTCAACGTGCGCCCGGCCGGAGCGCCTGCCCCCACCCAGCCGTCGATAAATCAGATGACTATGATCGGCGAGACCTATAAACACGGTCTCGACTGGGCAGGCTATGACACCCTGGAGAAGATGCGCGCTGCATCCACCGAAGAGATATTCACGCTGGCGGCCAGATATTCGGCAGCAAACGGCGTCACTGTCCGTCTTTCCACCTCGCCCATCATCGACGGCTATGTATCCACCGAAAGTTTCGACAGCGCAGCCCTGGAAGGCCGCATCAAGGATATACCGTATATGATAGGCTACACGAAGGATGATATGGGCAATCCGGAAGAGGGCGTCCGCCGCTTCTGCGAGCTTCGTGCCGCTGCCGGCAAGCCTGTCTTCGCCTATCAGTTCGCTCACGAGCTGCCTGATGATGCCGCGGGCTCGCACGATATGAAGGGCGCCTTCCACTCCTCAGAGCTCTGGTATATGTTCAAGTCGCTGGACCGCGGCGACAGGCCCTTCACCAAGGCCGACTGGGACCTCGCCGAGCACGTCATCAGCTGCTGGACCAATTTCGCAAAGACCGGCGACCCCGGCTTGGGCTGGAAACAGTACACCGCTGCCGCCCCGGATTTTATGGTCTTCGACCTGACCGCCGACGGCACGGCCGACGCCTCCACGATGCGCGCCCCGCTGAAGCGTCAATGATGACTTGTTTCATTTTTCTTATCTTTGTCAAAATCAATATAACGATCCAATGAAAAAAGTACTGAATCTTATTGTAATGATGACCTTGGCGCTTGTCGCGCTGGAGTCCTGCGGCCCTGCACGCTATACGCAGAGTGGAACTAACCTGGCGTCTGTCCAGGAGTTTGCATTCATTGAGCCCTACTCTTATATGATTGTGTATGGTGATGACGGTAAGGGTTATTACAACGAGGATAATTCGCGTAAAGCGACTCAACTGATAACCAGCATCGTAGAATCGGAGCGCTATCCGTTCACAGACGTGATTTCCGCAGACTACGACGACGACAATGCCGATATCCGGAAATGGGTGACCAACTTCGACGAGAATACACCCTCAAGAGCTGACCGCCTCCGCGTGCCCAAGTCACTCAAGACTCTGGTCAAGAACAGCGGCAACCGCTACGGCATCGTCATCTATTCATTCGGCTATACCCAGACAGTCGCCGGTTACCAGCGTGAGAAGCTCGAGAAAGCTGCCAGCAGGGTTGTCGACAAGGCAATCGAGAGCCTGACAGGCATCAGCGGCCTGACCAATCCCTCAAGGAACTACTACGTGAGCGACCCTTACGGCAACATTATGTATTGCGCAGTAGTCGATGTTGAAGAAGACCGCGTAGTGAATTTCGTGCGCGAAGTGCCCACCTTCGGTTCCCATCCTCTGGAGAGCCAGTACGTGAGCGAGCTGCTGCACAAGCTGCTGAAAGATTTCGCCCGTTAGAGTCTGAATGCGAGATAGGTGATGGGCTTGCCTTCGGCGAGCCACATCTGCTCGTAGTAGGTCTTGACGCAGAGAATGTCGTCAGGATCGGCGGCGCGACCGCTGCCATAGATGTCAGAGTTGCACTCGAGGATTTCGAGGTTTTGCTCCTGAGCTATTTCAATCGAATATTCGTGAAGAAGGACGCTGTCAGTCTTGAGATGGACGATGGCGCCCTTTTTCGTAAATGCACGGTAGCGGTCGAGGAAAAGGGGAGAAGTGAGGCGTTTGCCGGGCTTCTTAGGCTGCGGGTCCGAGAAAGTCAGCCAGATCTCGCTGACCTCGTCAGGTCCGAACGCAGACTTGATGAAATCGATGCGGGTGCGCAGGAACGCCACGTTCGACAAACCGTGCTCGGTGGCATATTTCGCGCCCTTCCAAAGCCTTGCACCCTTGATGTCGATGCCGATGTAATTCACCTGCGGATTGCGTTCCGCAAGGGCTACAGTATATTCGCCGCGTCCGCAGCCGAGCTCCAGCACTATCGGATTGTCGTTGTGGAAAACCTCCTCGTGCCAGTGGCCCTTCACCGGGAAATTACCGGCAAGCATATCGTCGGACGACGGTTGCAGCAGGCAGCTGAAGGTCTCGTTCTCGCGGAACTTTGCAAGTTTGTTCTTCCCGCTCATCACTTGTTCCTCACAGGATTATAACCGAAGCCAAGCGAATGCAGTCCCGTGTAGCGCTCCGGTCTGGCACTGATGGTCCAGACTCCGGCCTGGGCGCTGCTGACGTTCGTGCGCCAGGTCCATTCGATATTGGCGTTCCAGTTCTGTTCAATGTTGAATTTTGTATAACGGTCGCCCTTTGCCTGCGCCTTGGAACGGTACAAAGGAAAGTCGACGGTGTCGCGATAGGTAAAGCCTGCCGGAGAGACGGCCTTGATGAAGAGCCTGACGTGTTCCCTGTCGATCTGCCCAAGGTCGTAGCGGCAGCAGAAAAATGTGTCGTAGGTCAGAGTCGAGTCCATATCGAACTCGAACACTGCTTCCTTGATGCCGTAGGAGTCGAGAACAGCATACTGATAGCCCTCCTGAGGCTTATTGCAAGCAGTCAGGGCCAGGCAGGCAAGCAGGATGGCAAAGCTATTTCTCCTCCTTCTGCCCATTGTTCCTGCGACCTTTGCGTCTGCGGTTGTTCTTGTGCTTGCTTTCGTCGAAACGGGTGATGCTCTCGTCGCCGGCCGCGCTGACAAAGGCAGTCTCGGTCTCCTTTTCTTCAGCAGCGGAGTTGATGCTCTGCAGGGAATCAGGCTTGCCGCCCTTGCGGTTGATGGCCTGCACCTTGCGGACCTGGTCGATATTGAGAGGGAAGATGTTGGTCAGACTGTTCTTCTCGTAAGAGAACCACATAATGCCGCCCAGGATGTCGGTCTTGACGAGCCAGGCGCTGCCGTCCTTGAATTCGAGGGGATCCTTGACGATGGGGAACTTGCTGCGGGCGTCGAGATATGTGGATGCTTCGTAGTTGATGCAGCATTTCAGCTTGCTGCACTGTCCGGCCAGCTTCTGCGGGTTGAGGGAAAGCTCCTGGCAGCGGGCTGCCTGGGTGTTGATGGAGCTGAAGTCAGCCATATAGCAAGAGCAGCACAGCGGCCTTCCGCAGACTCCGATGCCGCCGATGAGGCCGGCCTCCTGACGGGCGCCGATCTGCTTCATCTCGATGCGGATGCCGAATTCAGCGGCGAAATCCTTGATCAGCTGGCGGAAATCCACCCTTTCGTCGGCTATGTAATAGAAGATAGCCTTGGTGCCGTCGCCCTGGAACTCCACGTCGCCGATTTTCATACTCAGCCCGAGCTTCTCGGCAATCTGGCGGGAGCGGATCATAGTCTTGTGCTCCCTGGCGATGGCCTCCTGCCACCTTTCGATGTCGAGGATCTTGGCCTTGCGGTATATTTTCTTGAATTCGTATGTGGCCGGGTCGATATGGTGACGGACCATCTGCCGCGCGACGATGGGGCCTTCGAGGGTGATGATGCCTACGTCGTGACCGTAGGTAGCCTCAACCACGACGATGTCGCCGATTTTGAGGATGAGCCCGGAGGTGTTGCGGTATATGCCTTTGTGAGTGTTCTTGAAGCGCACTTCGAAAAGGTCCTTGCACGACGCGGAATTGATGCCGGTAAGCCAGTTGTAGGCAGCCAGCTTCGAGCAGCCCAGACTGTAGTTTATCAGCAGCTCGTTGTCTTCAGTCCTTTCGACGGTGCAGGCTCTGGAACAATCATATATCTTTTTGTCTTCCATTGTCAGATGTAGATGTAAAACCTGTTGCAAAGGTCAACGAAAATCAGCTTCGCGTTGACATTGCTCTCTATTGCGGATATTGCGGTGTCCAGGCTTGCAAGCGCCTTGCTGTAGAAATCCTTTTTGATCTGAGCGGCATACCGTCCGAGGTCCTGGTATTCGCCCTGCAAAGCGAATGATATCTGCGGGACACCGTTTGCAAACATAAATATTTTCCGGATATAATTCTCCGCATAGACGCAGAAATCTCTCTGTTTCTCGCGTCCGGGGGTGGTCAGAGCCTCCGCGATGGCCAGCAGCTTGGTGAGATTGTGCTCCAGGGCCGCGTCCAGCAGACTGCGGATGTCCGAAGCATATTCGTCGGAGAGCTCCTCTTCCCGCAGCACTTTCAGGGCGCTGCCATAGCTTCCTCGCGAAATGCGGGCGGCAACCATTGCGTGGTCGGCGTCGGCCTGCTCCTCCCGGCAGAGGATTTCGCAGATGGCTTCGGGAGAGTCCGGCTGCAGACGTATTATCTGGCAGCGCGAAAGGATCGTGGGCAGCAGCTTGTCGGGCTTGTGGCACACCAGGAAGAAGTACGTCCCCTCGGGGGGCTCTTCCAGCAGCTTGAGCAGCTTGTTGGAAGCCTCTGCGTTCATCTTCTCGGCCAGATAGATGATCATCACCTTGAACTCCGACTCGTAGGGCTTGAGGGAGAGCTTCGAGATGATGTCCCTGGCTTCGTGGACCGAGATGTTCCCAGCCTTGTTCTCAAGGCCGAGCGCATCGAAAAGGTCCTGCTCGTCGAAGTACGGGTTGGAGAGCATCAGAGTCCTGAAGCCGTCCAGGAAGTAATCCGAGATGGGATGCTTCTTCTCAGACTCGCCGAGCGACGAGACTGCCGCGACGGGGAACACGAAATGCACGTCTGGATGGATCAGCTTGCCGTGCTTGTGGCAGCTGTTGCACACTCCGCAGCTGTCACCGCCGCTGCGGTCCTTGCAGTTGATGTATTGGCTGAGCGCCAGCGCATAAGCAATCGCGCCCATCCCTTGTTCCTCGACAAACAGGAGGGCGTGACCCATCTTGCCGCTGTCGACCATTCCGGCCAGGCTGGCTTTCAGGGCTTCATTGCAATGCAGCTGAGCGAACTGCATTATACGGTCATTATTTCCTTTTCCTTGGCTGCGAGCAGCTCGTCAACTTTCTTGGTGAAGTTGTCGGTGTCTTTCTGAACAGTCTCTTCGCTGTCCTTCTCGACATCCTCGGGCAGGCCTTCTTTCTGCAGCTTCTTGAGAGTGTTGATGGTGTCGCGGCGCACGTTGCGGATGCTCACCTTGGCGGTCTCGCCTTCGTTCTTGGCCTTCTTGACCAGCTCGCGGCGACGGTCCTCGGTGAGGGCGGGAACGTTTATGCGGATGACTTCACCGTTGTTCTGAGGGGTGAAACCGATGTTCGCGTCCATAATGGCCTTCTCGATGGGGGCGATCATATTCCTCTCCCAGGGCTGGATGAACATAGTCTTGGCGTCAGGCACTGAAATGCTGGCTACCTGGGGGATGGGAGTCATATTGCCGTAGTAGTTCACCATAACGTTGGCGAAAACAGCGGGGTTGGCTTTGCCGGCGCGGTAGGTCTTGAGTTCCTCGTCGAGGTGATGGACCGCGTCCTGCATCTTTTTCTTGCTGTCTTCGAGGACAGCTTTAGCTTTCTCGATCATAATTATTTCGTTTTTATTATTTGTTGCTTACTATGGTTCCGACATCCTTGCCTTCGACCACGAGGGCCTCGAGGGTGCCGGGTTTGGTCATATTGAAAACGATGATGGGCATATCGTTCTCGCGGCAGAGCGTGAACGCCGTGCTGTCCATCACCTTGAGTCCGTCGGCAAGGGCCTTGTCGAAGGTCAGGGCGGTGTATTTCCTGGCGTCCGGGTTTTTGGCCGGGTCGCAGTCGTAGACACCGTCCACCTTTGTGCCTTTCAGCAGGGCGTCAGCCTTGATTTCGCAGGCACGCAGGGCAGAAGCAGAGTCGGTGGTGAAGAAGGGGTTGCCGGTGCCGCCGGCGATTATGGCGACTCCGCCTTTCTCCATAAACTCCACGGCTTCGTCGCGCCTGTAGTATTTCGCCATCGGCTCCATCGGGGTCGAGGTGAACACTTCGGCAGGGACGCCGGCCTTCTTGATGAAGATGGACAGCCCTATGCTGTTGATGACTGTCGCGAGCATTCCCATCTGGTCGCCGCGCACGCGGTCGAAACCCTGCTGGGTGCCGGCAAGGCCGCGGAAGATGTTGCCGCCGCCGATGACTATCGCTACCTGCACGCCGCTGCGCACTACTGAAGCGATCTGGGATGCATAAGATGTCAGGATGGGTTCGTCAAGACCCTGTCCGTCCGGCCCGCCTATGGCTTCGCCGCTGAGTTTCAAGAGTATTCTGTTGTACTTCATAGTCCTGTTGTTGCAAACAAACAAAATTAATGAAAAAACTTCTAATTCAACACCTTCATTTCGCAGGCTTTGCAGTCGAAGGCCAGCTGCAGGCGGCGGCCGTTGTTAACGAGGAAGAGCGGTTCCTCGAAGTCCTGGCGCAGAAGCCTGCTGTCGGCCCTTTTCCCGAATTTGGGACAGAGGCCGAGTTCGTAGCGGATGCAGTAGCGGCTGCGCATCAGCACACCGTCTTCAGCCTTCCTTTTCTGCGGCGGCAGCGCAGCCCCGGTGGGCTTGAATGCACGGCGGCCGGCAGCCATTATCTCTGCCATCCTTTCGTCCAGCATTGCGGCCAGCTCCCTGCGGAAGCCGTTCAGCACCGACAGCGGATAGAAGCGCACGTCCGTGTCGTCGACCGACATTACGTGGAAGGAGTAGGCTCCCGAGCGCTTGCCCAGCTGCCGGCGGATGTTGTCAACCGCGCTGGCGATGTTGCGGGCGGGCGGGTAGTCGCCGCTGATGTCGAGGGTGACGGAAGCTCCGGCAGCACTGACTGCAGTGATGGAGTCGGCTGAGAAGTCGACTGCCACGTCAATGAGACGCTCCGCTCTGTCGCTGCGCAGCTGTTTTTCGAAAGCGATGTTGTAGTTGCGCCAGATTTCCTGTCCGACCCTGAGCCCTTCGCTGCTTTTGATCTCTATCCTGCGGCCGGTGCAGCGGTCGGCACGGAAGCCTGTCTGCTCTCCGTTGGCGGACACTGTGCACAGCCCGTCGCCGTTGCTGATGGCAAGGGTGCCGTCGAGTTCTATCCAGCCTTCGCCGACGGCGGTAATCTTTCCGGCATATTCACCCTTCGACTTGGTGCTGTCGCCGGACAGCCAGCGGCCTCTCGTGCCGTCGATGTACAGTTCGGTGAAGCCCCTGTTGAAGGTGGCCGGCAGGTCGGGGGTGAAGCCGCCTTCGATGCGGCCGGCAGATGCGCGGCGGAACTGCGGATTGGCAGCTATGAACTTGTTGAGGGCGAGGCTGTAGTGCCGCACGACGTTGCGCACGTAGCTTTCGCTCTTGAGCCGGCCTTCTATCTTGAAGGAACAGATGCCGGCCTGCGCCAGTTCTGCGATGCGGCCGTCGAGCCGGTAGTCCTGCAGTGACAGCAGGGGATAGTTCCGCACAAGCGTCCTGCCGGATGCGTCCTGAAGGTCGTAGAGCGAGCGGCAGGCCTGTATGCAGGCTCCGCGGTTGGCGCTGCGGTCAGTGAGGTATTCGCTCAGGAAGCACTCGCCGCTGTAACATACGCACAGGGCGCCGGCCACGAAGAATTCAAGTTCGCAGGAAACGGCTTCGCGGATAGCTCGGATCTGCTCCAGCGACAGCTGCCTTTCGAGCACTAGCCTGCTGAAGCCGAGGGCCTCGAGGGCGACGGCCTGGGCGGGGGTGCGGCACACTGCCTGGGTGGATGCGTGCAGCTCGATGGGCGGAAGCTCCTGCTCCAGCAGCCGGTAGTCCTGCACCAGGACGGCGTCCACTCCGACCTTGTAAAGCTCCCGGACCAGGTCTGCGGCCCGCTTCAGCTCGTCGTCGTGCAGCAGCGTGTTGACGGTAGCATAGACTCTCGCGCCGAAGCGGTGGGCATACTGTGCGAGGACGGCAATGTCCTCCACGGGGTTCCCTGCGGCCTCGCGTGCTCCGAAAGAAGGTCCTGCGATATATACGGCATCGGCACCGCAGTCTATTGCTGCAATGCCGATGTCCTTATTTCTGGCAGGAGCTAGTAGCTCGAGCGGTGTTAATTGCATTTGAGGGTTGTGATGTAGTAAGTTGCAGCCTCGCCCCATTTGGCGTCACCTTTGATCTGTTTGAAGTAGCTGCAAGCCTTGCCGTTGTTGCCGGCGCCCATATATGCAGTACCGATCTGGTAGATGGTCTGGGCCTTGTCGGCAGCCTCAGGATTGAGGGCGAGATAAGCCTCGAAAGCTTCGGCGGCTACCTGGTTCTGCTTGAGACTGAGGGCGGCGGTACCGATGAGCTTCTGGGCGTTGGCGCTGTCGTTGTTCTCAGCTGAGAGCTGGGCGTTCTCGAGCATACCTTTCATATCTTTCTCTTTCTGGCAAGCTACGGCTTTCTTCAGGTAGATGTTGGCAAGCTGCTTCTTGGCATTGGCTTCCTGGCCGTTCTCGGCAGCCTTTGTGAAAGCTTCTACAGCCTCGTCAGCCTTGTCGTCTGCTGCGAGAGCCTGACCCATCCTGAACCAGGCGGCACCGTTGGCGGCATCTTTCTCGACGATAGCCTTGTAAACTGCAACTGCAGCTGCGTAGTCCTTTGCGTTCAGCAGGGCGCCTGCCTTGGCATTGAGCATCTGAGGAACGAGCTTCTGAGCCTCTGCAACTACTGCGTCGTTGTTGGCGAAGTCCAGAGCTTTGTCGCTAGCCTTGTTGAAGAAGTCAACGGCTGCGTCGAAATCTTTAGCTTCGGCTTTTTCCTTGCCGAGCTGGAGAAGCACTTTCGGAATAGACTCCTTGCAGTTGTTGGCAACCTGCTCGCCTTCCTCTCCGAGAGCGGTGGCTTGTTCCAGTGCCGTATTGAATTGAGAGAGGGCACTCTCATAATTTTTTTCATTAAGAGCCGTTGCTGCAGCGTTGAAAGTTTCTACTACTGCTGCGAGATCCTGCGCCATAGCAAAACCGGTTGCAACGAGAGCCACACATAGTGTCAAGAAAAATTTCTTCATAGCAATTTATGTCTTTTTATGGGTTTCGAGTGGTGGGTTATTAAAATAACGTGCCAAAACGACACAAAGATATTAAAAAATGGAAAAACGGCAAGGCGGCCGGGAGCCTCAGTTGAGGTCGTCGTTAGCTGCAAGTATCTCTTTGGCGCGGTCGTAATCTTCTTCGCGGACGACGATGCGCACGTCGAAACCGGCTACTCCCATACCGAGGAAAGGAAGGTTTTCATTGACGATTTCACACTCAATGCCTTCGTTTTCGAGCAGGCCCTGGACGATGTGGGCCTTGTATATGTCCGGATATTTGGCTACAACTTTCATTGCTGTCAGTGATTAATATTCGTTTTTGGGATGGCTCTGACGATAATTATAGTATACGTTGCTGATGAGGCGGGTGGTGTCCCTGATGGGGCCGTCCACGAATACTTTCTCTTCTCCTTTGAAAAATGTGACGGCATCTTCCCACATCCTGGTGAAGCGCAGGTAGCCTTTCTTCTGGCGGAACACCATCTTCTCGTCGTCCTCGCTCTCAAGGACGAAGTCGGCATCTTCCATAGTCTTCATTATGACGTCGTGGTAGTCGCTGAACGGGCCGTCGAGGGTGATGTGGTTCTTGCGGAAGCCCAGAGAGGGATACACGGCAGAAATGACGGCGAAGAGGACTGCTATCTGCCACATGGCACCTTCTTTGAAGAGAGTTGCGAAGCTGCTGAGCGGGTGATGCATCACGACGCAGAGGATGGCCACGATGATGAGGAACAGCACTGCGAAGTATACCAGATATTTGACTGCTCGGATGAAGTATTTCATAGTTTACACAGTTTTCTACAAATTTAGTTAAATTTGCCTTACCAAGGCAACAAATATCATTCAATATGGAAAGGGAAGATAAATTGAGAAAAATAGTCGTGGCGCTCGCAATCGCCGCGGTGCTGCTTGGCGGTGTGCTGGCTTACGTATGGGTGAGCAAGAACAAAATCGTCAATGACCTTAATATAGAGAAGGCCGACCTGACCCAGGAGATGGTCGAACTCCGCCAGGAATACGCCGAACTGCAGACAGCCAACGACACTCTCAACGCAAACCTGCAGATAGAGAGGGAGAAGGTCGACCAGCTCATCGAGCGCTTCCAGAAGACTGAGGCTACCAACAGGGCCCAGATCCGCCAGTATGAGAAAGAGCTCGGCACCCTGCGCAGCATAATGAAGCATTACATCGTCCAGATAGATTCGCTCAACAACCTCAATATGGCTCTGCGCGAGGAGGCTTCGGACGCCCGTCGCGAAGCTGCAGAGAACAGGCGCCAGTACGAAGACCTGCGCTCTACCACCGACGAGTATGCCCGTCAGGTCGCCGAAGGTTCAGTGGTCAAGGGTCGCGGGGTGTCTCTGCACGCCATCAACTCCTCTGCCAAGGAGACCGACCGCAGCAGCCGCACCGAGAAGCTCCGTGCCGATATGTTCCTTATCGAGAACGCCATCGCCAAGAAGGGCCCGAGGAGGGTGTACATCCGCGTCAAGGGTCCGGACGGCATACTGCTGACAGCTGACGACAAGCAGCTCTTCACCTGCGACGGAGAGCAGATGATCTACTCCGAGTCCCGCGAGGTTGACTACCAGGGCGAGGAGGTTGAGGTCAGCGTATACTTCGCAAGTCCCCAGCCGTTCACCAAGGGTGTCTACACCGTCGACGCCTATACCACCGAAGGCAAGATCGGTTCTGCCGACCTGCTCCTGAGATAATTGGCAGGGATTTACATACACGTCCCCTTTTGTGCTTCCTTCTGCACTTATTGCGGATTCTATTCCGAGGTCCTGAGAGACGGAGCCTTGCGCGGGCGGTATGTCGCTGCGCTGCGCAGGGAGGCCGCCGCCTGCCGTGACTTTTTCCCCGAAGGTTCTGTGATCAAGACCGTCTATTTCGGCGGAGGGACGCCGTCGCTGCTGTCCCCGGCTGAATTTTCGGACATCTGTTCTGCTCTCTGCGACAATTTCGACCTCGGGGCGGTGGAGGAATTCACCGTCGAGGCCAATCCTGACGATGTGTGCAGAGGCGGGGAGGAGTTGCTGCGCTGCTGGAGGGACTGCGGGGTGAACCGCGTCAGCATCGGGGTGCAGTCTTTCGACAACGCGCATCTTAGATGGATGAACCGGCGGCACGACGCTGCCCAGGCCTGCAGGGCGGTGGAGCTGCTCACCAGCCGCTTCGGCAATGTGTCGCTCGACCTCATATTCGGCTATGCGGCCCTTGAAAATGCGCAGTGGGAGAGGGACATCCGCAAGGCCGTCAGCCTCGGGGTGCAGCACATCTCCGCCTACCAGATGAGTCTGGACGCGGGCAGTATGCTCAGCAAGCTTGCCGACGCAGGACGCTACACAGAGCCCGACGAGGAGGTCTGCCGCAGCCAGTATTTTATGCTGCAGGATATCCTCGATGAGGCCGGTTACCTTCAGTACGAGATTTCGAATTTCTGCCGCCCGGGATTCCATTCCCGCCACAACAGTGCATATTGGCGGCGCGAGCCTTACCTGGGTCTCGGGCCCGGGGCCCATTCGTTCGACGGAGACCGCCGCCGCAGCTGGAACGTGGATGACCTGGGCCGCTGGCTGGAGGGTGCCCCGAAAGACGGGGAGACGCTCACGGATGTGGATATATACAACGAAAAGGTTATGTTGGGGCTGAGGACCTCCGCGGGCGTTGAAGCCTCGTTGCTCGGAGAGTCAGCTGAACACAACCTTTCGTTCGATGCCTCCACCGGCCGTTATTCCATCGGCCGCAGGGACAGATTCGTCTCGGACGCTATAATCCGCGATTACTTAAAGTAGGCCGTTGGCTTTGCAGCAGGCCACGATGGCGGTGATTGCAAAACCTGCCATAAGGATGGTGACGTATACGATGCCGATCACTTTAAGTCTCTTGAGCCATTTGTCGTTGTTCCATCCGATGGTCTGCAGTGCGCTCCAGAAACCGTGGCTGAGGTGCAGCCAGATGGCTACGAACCATACGAGGTAGAGGATGGTGATCCAGACGTTTCCGAAGGTCTGGTTGAGGAGCATATTGGGGTCTTCGGCTTCTCCGCCGGTGAACTCCTGCAGCTGCATATCAGCCCAGAAGTGGGTAAGGTGGATGGCCAGGCCGAGCAGCACGATGGCACCGAGGTAGATCATGTTCTTTGAAGCCCACGAGTCAGCCTGGGTCTTGGTGGCTACTTCATACCTCTTGAGGCCGCCGCGTGACTTGAGGTTGCTGGCGGTAAGGATGAAAGCATAGATGATGTGGATCACAAAGCCGAAAGCCAGGACGGGAACCATTATGCTGATTACGGGAGTGCCCATAAAGTCGCAAACTTTCTGGAAAGCTTCAGCGCTGAAGACAGAGGTGAAGTTCAGGACCATGTGCAAAGTGAGAAAAAGCACGAGGAATATGCCGGAGATACTCATAATAAGCTTTTTCCCGATCGAAGATGAAAATATGCTCATACTGCTTGTATTGTTTGTTTCGTTATAGATTTACAAATATAGGAAATAATTTGTTTAATCGCTCTGTCCGCGGTCCCTTTCCCTGCGCATATCTTTGTCTTTGATGCTCTGACGTTTGTCGAACTCGCGTTTTCCGCGTGCCAGCGCTATGTCGAGCTTGGCGTAGCCGTTGTCGGCGATGAACAGTTTCACCGGAACCACTGTCAGTCCTTTCTCCTTGATGGAGCGGGCGAGCTTGCGAAGTTCTTTTTTGGTGAGCAGCAGCTTGCGGTCGCGGCGCGGGTCGTGGCGGTTGTAGCTGCCCCACCAGTATTCGGCCACGTTCATATTCTTCACGTAGAGCTCGGTGCCCGAGAAATAGCAGTAGCTGTCGACCAGCGAAGCCTTGCCGGCGCGGATCGACTTGATCTCGGTGCCGGACAGCACTATGCCGGCCACGAAGCGTTCTATGAATTCGTATTCGAAGGACGCTTTCTTGTTCTTGATCTCTATTCTGCTTTTTGCTTTAGGCATAACAAGGCAAATATAATAGTTTTTTAAATTTGTAATATGGATTACGACCTGACTTGCGTGCTGGGCCCCACGGCCTGCGGGAAGACGAAATATGCTGTGGCTCTGGCCAAGGAGACCGGAGCGGAGATTCTGTCGGCGGATTCGCGGCAGGTCTACCGCGGTATGGACATCGGCACTGGCAAGGACCTGGCCGATTACGACGGTGTGCCTTACCACCTGATCGACATAGTCCCGGCCGGCGAGAAATACGACATCTACCGCTACCAGCGCGACTTCCACAATGCCTATCGCGATGTTATCTCACGCGGCAGGCCTGCAATCCTCTGCGGCGGGTCCGGCCTTTACATCGAGGCTGCGACGAGGGGCTACCATCTGCCCGACGTGCCGCAGAACCCCGAGCTGCGCGCCGAGCTCGAAAAGGAGAGCGACGAGACACTTATCGCCAGGCTCTCATCCCTCAAGACGCTCCACAACTCCACGGACTACGATACCCGCAAGCGGCTCATCCGTGCGCTGGAGATTGCAATCTACGAGCAGGAGCATCCGGTGGACCGCTCCGCCTTCCCCCCTCTGAAGACCCGCTACATAGGCCTGGACGTCAGCCGCGAAGAGCGGAATGCCCGCATCGACGCCCGTCTGGACGCCCGTCTTGCCTCCGGAATGGTAGATGAAGTCCGCGGCCTGCTGGACTCCGGCATCGCCCCCGAAGATCTCATCTATTACGGCTTGGAATACAAATTCATCACCCTCTACCTGACCGGCCAGCTGTCATACGACGAAATGCACGACCGCCTGGCCACCGCTATCCACCAGTTCGCCAAGCGTCAGATGACCTGGTTCCGCGGAATGGAACGCCGCGGCATCACCATCGAGTGGGTGAAAGTATAAAATCAGCATTAAGTCCATTGGGTAGAAACGCTCGCACGGATGCAGCCTGAAGGGGAGCAGGCCTTCGGGGGGCTGGCCACCCGCGGCGGCAGAGCGGGAGGGACCCGACGAATGCGAGTTCTGCGAAGCAGGACGAAGCAGGCGTTGGGAGGGATTGGAGTGAGCCGAAGGCGAACGGAACCCCCCGAAGGCCTGCTCCCCCTCAGGCTGCATCCCTACTGGATTCCCATAGCACGGCGCTTGGAGGCGCTCATACGCTGATCTTTCGAGAGGTTTGCGCGGTGGTCGTTGTCCTTGGGGGCCTTGGGCTCTTCATCCCAGCCTTCCCTGAGGAACGGCAGCTTCTTGCGGAAGCTCCATACCAGGATGATGACACCCGCGATGATGAAGGGTATGCTCAGCAGCTGGCCCATATTGAACTGCATCGAAGCCTCGAATTCCACCTGGTCGTTCTTGATGAATTCGATCAGGAAGCGCATAGTGAACAGGACTATGAAGAAAATGCCGAAGAGGGTGCCCCTGTAGAGCTTGTCGGATTTCTTCCAGTAGAGCCACAGCAGCACGAGGCCGAGGATGAGGTAGCTCAGGGCTTCATAGATCTGCGTGGGGTGGCAGGCAACGCCGTCCGGAGGATATACGCTCGGGCCGTAGAGCGTAGTCCATTCGATGGAGCGGGGGAACTTGAAGCCCCAGGGCAGGTCGGTCGGGCCGCCGAAGATCTCGGAATTGAAAAGGTTGCCGCAGCGGATGAAACAGCCTGCGATACTGCCTGCGATGGCCAGGCGGTCGAACATCCACATCGCGTCGAAGCCGTTCTTGCGGCCATACTTGTGGGCATAATAGATGACGCAGAACACGATGGCAAGGATTCCTCCGTGGCTTGCAAGTCCGCCCTGCCATACCTTGAGAATCTCGATGGGATGAGTCAGGTAGAATTTCGGCTCATAGAAGAGGCAGTGGCCCAGGCGGGCGCCCACTATGGTGCCGATGAGCAGGATGTACAGCAGCGGCTCGAGCAGCTGGACGTCGACGTTCTCCCTTTTGTAGAATTTATAGAACAACCAGTAGCCCAGCGGGAAGCCGGCTACGAAGAGCAGCGAATAGAAACGCAGCGAATAGTTGCCGATCGTGAAGATGGCAGGATCGACGTTCCAAACTACCGAGAGAAAATCTGCCATAGGCTATACGTTTTGACAAAAGTAACACATATTTCTTAAATTTGTCACTATGAACATCGAACAGCCATCTGCACACTGGAAGGACTACGAGCTGATCGACTCCGGCGATTTCAGCAAGCTGGAGCGCTTCGGCAAGTTCGTGGCGATACGCCCCGAGCCCAAGGCCCTGTGGAACAAAAGCCTTCCCGACTCCGAATGGAAACGCCTCGCCCACACGGAATTCAAGCCCGGCGCCGGCTTCGGCAAGGCCGGCAAGGAAGACAGCGGCACCTGGAATATGCTCGGCGAGATGCCCGAGCAGTGGGTCATCCGCTATGACGGTTCCGCGCAGGGACCGAAATTCAGCCTTCGCCTCGGCCTTACTTCCTTCAAGCACGTCGGCGTATTCCCTGAGCAGGCCCCGAACTGGGAATTCATCTATTCCAATACTTCGCGCCTTGTGAAGGAAGCCGCCGCAGCGGGCAAGCCTGTCCCCAAAGTGCTGAACCTTTTTGCATACACCGGAGCCGCGTCCCTGGCAGCAAAGGTAGCCGGGGCCGACGTGACGCACCTGGATTCCGTCCGCCAGGTAGTGACCTGGGCCAAGGGCAATATGGAGCTGAGCCGCTGCAGCGACATCCGCTGGGTGGTGGAAGATGCCTTGAAGTTCGTCAAGCGTGAGGCCCGCCGCGGCAATACCTACCAGGGCCTGATTCTGGACCCTCCGGCGTACGGCCACGGTCCCAACGGGGAGAAGTGGAAGCTCGACGAGTGCCTGTTCGAGATGCTACGCGAATGCTCCGCGATCCTTGCTCCCAAGGACAGCTTTATGGTGCTGAACCTCTATTCAAACGGCTACTCGGCAGTTCTGGCCGACACTGTGGTGCGCAGCGCCTTCGGAAGCCTGCTCGCCGCCGGCAGCAAACTCTCCTACGGAGAACTGGTGCTCCGCGACCGCTTCGACAAAGCCCTGCCGCTGAGCGTCTTCTCCCGCCTGTTGCTTTAGATTGACAGGGGGCGGGGAACTCTAGCGCAGGTATTTCCGGCTGTAGAGGCTGTCGTGGTCGTCGTGGCCGATGACGTCGGCCTCGGTGGACGCGTCGATAAGCGACTGGATGTAGCCGTTGATGGCGTCGACGCCGGCACGGAGTTTCTCAGGCGGCCAGGCATTGGTGCCGCCCGAAGAGATGGAGTTCTTCTCGAAGCAGATGTTGGCGTGCCACATAATGCCGTCCAGCACTCGCATCCGGGGATAATAGGAGTTCTTCAACTTGTAGAGGCGGAACTCCGCTATGATAGCGTCCACCCGCTCGAAGAAATCCTCCGGCCCGCGGATGATCGTGATATCCGGTTCGTTATGCCGCGACCAGGCGATGCGGACCGTTCCGTCGTTGCCGCGCGTCACTTCGTACCACAGATTTGGGTAGCGCATCGTGTTGCTGTAATTGAACTCATAGGATACCGCCGCCCCTTCGGGCCTGGGGTTGGACCCCGTGGCTTTCGTGCCGAAACGCAGGCCGCCGAAAAAGATTGCCATAATCGAAAGGATAAGAACCCCAGTCTTCATTCCACTATTTCATTACTCCGCCCTGAAATATGCGCTGTCAGGAATGTTCCTGAAGGAGGCGTCGCCTTTGGCGCGGAGGGCGATGGCTGCACTGTCCCAGTTGGACGGAACTCCGCCGAGGATGTGACCCAGGAAGACAATCTTCACCTGATGGAGTCCGGCTTCGAGCACGAGGCAGTTGTCGCGGCGGCTGTAGCGCTTGACTTCATTGTTGTTGTCGATGACAAGGCGGCCGTCGATCCACACCTCGTTGTTGTTCGATGAGATGTAATAGACGTCGGTGGCGTCAATCCTGACATAGCCCTCGGCAATCGCGGCATATTGCTCCACGCCGCGCATATGGGCGTCGGTGACGGACTGCGCGCTGATCTCGCGGAGCTTCGTGATGTTCTGCACCGTCCATACCCTGTCGGCAGCGAAAAGCTCATCCGAGTTGAAGAACTCGCCGGGAGTGGTGGACATCTCCAGGCCCTGGAGCAGGGGCTTGGTGGGTTTGACCGCGGGCAGCGGGTCCATCTTGACGATGGAGATGGTGCGTACGGGGCTCATCTCGCCTGTAGGCAGCACGGAGCGTATCTTGAGAGTGGCGTTGTCAGTGAATTGAAGCGGAGCGGTGTACTCGCGGCTGCGGGCAGTCGGCTCCTTGCCGTTGAGGGTGTAGACCATTTTGACGGGTCTGGTGGTCTTGAAGGTGACAGTGGTGCTGTCGCTGAACGCCACTGTGTTGCAGGAGCCGCCGGGCTGCTCGGGCTGAGGGATGTGATAGTAGATGTGGTGCATATCCAGCCTCAGGTGAGCGCCATCGAGCCTGCGCAGGAAATCTTCCCAGTCCTTGTTTTCGGGCTGGCTCCAGGCGATTTCGCTGACAGCCACGGCACGCGGCCAGGTGCGGTATTCTGCCACAGAATCGGTGTAGAAATATTCCGACCAGTTGTTGCACTGCACGCCGAGGATGTAGCTCTCAAGGCCGAGGGATGCGACTTCTTCGGGGATGGGGTCGTATTCATAGACCCTTTCCATAGTGAAGTAGTTGCCGATGCCCACCGGCTCGATCTTGCGGTCGCCCTGGTAGTAGTCGAGGTACATACCGTTGCTCGAGGGAGTCATAACCACCTGGTGGCCGTGTTCAGCACCTGTGATGCCGCCCTGCAGGCCCCTCCACGACATTATGATGGCAGATGGGTCGATGTCGCCTTCGAGGATCTCGTCCCAGCCCATAATGCGCCTGCCCTTGCCGTTGAGGTATTTCTCGATGCGGCGCACTACATAACTCTGGAGGCGGTCTTCGTTGCTGAACTTGCTCTCGTCGCCCGCCAGGTGCTCGTCGCGGATGCGTTTCTGGCAGAGAGGGCATTTCTCCCACATCTCCCTCGGACTTTCATCGCCGCCGATGTGGAAGATTTCGTAGGGGAAGATCTGCACCATCTCGTCGATGACGTCCTCGAGGAATTCGAAGGTACTTTCCTTGCCGGGGCACATCACGATGTTCTCCACACCCCAGATCTTGCGCGGTTCGTACTCGCCCTCCTCGCAGCACAGCCAGGGATATGCAGCTATGGCGACCATCTCGTGGCCGGGGATTTCAAGCTCCGGAATCACGTCGATGTGCCGCTCGGCGGCATAGGCCACGATGTCGCGCAGCTCTTCCTGCGTATAGTAGGGACCGAAGCTGGTCAGCTTGGGATATTTCTTGATCTCGATGCGCCAGCCCTGGTCTTCGGTGAGGTGGAAGTGGAGCTTGTTGTACTTGAACATAGCCATCACGTCAAGCTGCTTCTTCACCCAGTCGGCGTCGCGCCAGTGACGGCAGGGGTCGATGTGCATACCGCGGTAGTGGAAGCGGGGCGCATCGGAGATGCTTACGGCGGGGATAGAGAGGTCGAGGCCGCGGACGACGCTCTCGCTCTGGGTCTGGGGCGGCAGCAGCTGCAGAAGCGTCTGCATACCGTAGAACAGACCGTCGCTGTCGCCGGCCGTAATGCAGACGGCATCACCGCCTGCCTCTAAAGTATACCCTTCCTCCGGAATGCCGGCGGAAGGGTCGATTGAAAAGATGATGGCGTCAGACGCCGCTGCTTCCGATGATACGGTAAGGGTCTTGCCGGTGGAAGCCGCAATCTTGGCAGCGAAGAATCCGGCGGTGGCGCGCTCGTCGTCCGTGCGGGCCACCAGCACTGTCGAAGACGTTATCTTGAAGGGAGCGTCTTCCTTGACCTCAAGCCTGGTAGGGACCGGGATTATACTTATTTCACCAGTGCCGCTGCTTTTGCAGGCGCACAGGAGTGCAGCAGCACAGATCACCAGTGCCGCCGCCGTCGGATTCTGCCGGAAGATTCTCATCGCCTGACTTTATTTGAAACTTACCCAGTCGATCTGGATGCAGCTGCCGTCTGTCATTACTACGAAGAGGTCGTGGATGCCGGGTTTGAAGTCGGACATCGGAATCTTGTTCTCAACCCAGCCGGTATTTCCAGCCACATTGAAGCTGGCGATGGTCGGGCCGTCAATAGCGTCGAGCCTTACGTCCACCTTGCCGCCGGCGAGGGAGAGGACTTTCATCGTCGCTGTGGTGAGCTTGTCCTTGCCGAAATCCACCTTGTTGTACCTTACCCAGATGGGCTCCTTCTCCTGGATGGTGTTGTTGAGGATCACCTTCCAGCCGTCGAAAGTACGGTCGGCATTGACGAACTGGATGTCGGTGCAGGTATCTTTGATGTCAGAGTAGCGGTCGACCTGGATCTGGCTGGTGGCCTTGGTGATGCCGACGCCGCGCTTGGTCGGCTTGACGGGCTGGATGGTGCCGTCTGCGTTGAAGAAGAGGCTGTCCACGCATACAGAGCGGTTCTTGTCGAAGTAAGGTGAGTAGTCGTTGTAATGATAGAACAGATACCACTGTCCGTCAACTTCAACTACTGAGTGGTGGTTGGTCCAGCAGACGTCAGCGTGCTGTTCCATAATCTTGCCCACGAATTTGTAGGGACCCATCGGGTTGTCGGCCATACAGTAGGCGAGGCACTCGCGCTCAGCCTCTACCCAGGGGAAGCTGAAGTAGTATTTGCCGTTGGCCTTGAAGAGGTACGGGCCCTCGCTCATTCCTTTCGGAATGGCGTCGATCCTTACGGGGGTTCCGTCCAGCTCAAGCATATTGTCTTTCAGCTTGCAGATCGTAAGTCCGCCGCCTGCCCATACGAGATAGGCCTGGCCGTCATCGTCGATGAAGCAGCAGGGGTCGATGCCGAAGGTCCCCTTGATGGCTGTCTCCTGCGGGACGAACGGGCCGTAAGGAGTGTCGGAGATTGCGACTCCGATGCTGCCGTCAGGCCTCTGGCCGTTTACGCGCTTACCTGTGGCGGGGAAGTAGAAGTAATACTTGCCGTTCTTGTAGTTGCAGTCAGGAGCCCACATCTGGAAGGAGTTGGGCTGTACCCACGGAACCTCATTCTGGGTGATGATCCTGCCGTGGTCTACCCAGTCGACGAGATTGTCAGAAGAAAAGACGTGGTAGTCTTCCATACAGAACCAGTCTTTGCGGGCGTAATCGACCGGTGCGGGAATGTCGTGTGAAGGATAGACATACACCCTGCCCTCGAAGTAGTGGGCGCTGGGGTCAGCCGTGAACTGGTCGCGGATGATGGGATTCTGAGCATTGACAATCACTGCTGAGAACAGTGCGATTGCAAGCGTGAAGATCAGTTTTTTGTTCATAACGGAAGTTTATTTAGTTGTATTGATTATTCATCTTCGGCATCTTCCACTGTCCATCCGGTAGGGATTCCGGAGGGGCCTGCGCCCCATTTGGTCATCTCTTTAGCTTTTGTGAAGGTGCCTTCGGCGGCGGTATAGAACAGCCAGTCTGTGGTGCAATCCTTCGCTGATATGTCAGTGGCCAGGCAGGTCACTTCATTCAGGTTGCGGCAGTTGTAGAACATCTTCTCGTAGCATTTTTCGGCCAGCTTCGGGGCAGGCAGCGCAGGAGCGGCTGTCAGGGCGATGCAAGTGGAGAACATCATATCGTAGCAGCTGGCGGCAAGCTTCTGGGCAGGCAGCTCGGGAGCCTTGGCGAGGGCGAGGCAGCCGGAGAACATACCGTAGTAGCACGAATGGGCCAGCGACTTGGCAGGGAGCTCGGGAGCCTCCTCGAGAGCTGAGCAGCCTTGGAACATTCCCATATAACAGCCTGCAGACATCACGATGGCGGGGAGCTCGGGGGCTTTCTTGAGAGCGGAGCAGCCGTTGAACATCTGGGAGTAACACATCATCGCCAGCGCAGTGGCGTTGAGGGCGGGAGCCTTGGCCAGTGCGGTGCAACCCTGGAACATCGACTGGTAGCAGTAATTGGCGAGCTTCTCCGCCGGCAGGGCGGGAGCTTCGGCCAGTGCGGTGCAATCCTGGAACATAGATTCATAGCACCTCAGGGCCAGCGTCGTGGCGGGCAGTTTGCCGCCCTTCTTCAATGAAGTGCAGCCTTTGAACATCGACAGGTAGCAATAGTCTGCCTTGGTCAGGTCCGTTACGGGGAGCGAAGGAACCTCTTCGAGTGCGGTGCATTTTTCGAACATCGATTCGCAGCTGCGCGCATCCATCGTTTTGGCCTGGATCGCCGGCGCCTTCTTCAGAGCGGTGCAGCCCTGGAACATAGAGCGGTAGCAGCTCGGAGAGAGCTTTTTCGCGGTCAGCTTGAGGCCTTCCGCAGATTCAAGGTTGACGTCTGAATAGAACAGCCTGTAGAACTGGTAGTCGCTCGTCATATCCGTGGCGTAGCCGCACAGGCTCATAATATCTCCAGATAGATTGTGGGGCACGTTGACCCTGATGGACCAGAAACCTATGCTCGAGCTGGAGTTCCTGCCGTAGTACGGGTTCTCGCCGTAGAGACGTACCGAGCCTCCGGCGGGCAGCAGGATGGTGCCGCTCTCCATAGCCTTGAGGGTGATTTCCTTCCACTCCTTGCCGTCGCTTGAATAGCTCAGGGCGATGGTGGGTGCGCCTGTGCCGTTGCTCTTGATGGTTATGTCGCCGGTGGACTTGCTGTTGTTGACAATAGTCAGGTAGTTGGTGTTGTTCACCGTCACTTCGCAGGTGGCCGTCAGGTCGCCGGCCTTGGCAGTGATGGTTGTCTTGCCCGGATTGTTGGCTGTCACTTTGCCGTAGCTGTTCACTTCGGCGACAGACTCGTCGCCGGACAGCCAGATGACGGTCTTGTCGGTGGCGTTTTCGGGGTGGAATTTGACTTCGAGGTATTCGGTCTGGCCGGGGTCCAGGTTAAGCTCGGTCTTGTCGAGGGAGATGGCCTGCAGCGGCACTGTCTTGACAGTGACTGTGCAGCTTGCGGATTTCTCCCCGGCAGTGGCGGTTATGGTGGCGGTGCCTTCGGCGACGCCCTTGACAGTTCCCCCGCGGACAGTGGCGACATCTTCGTCAGATGAAGTCCAGATGATGGTCTTGTCAGTGGCGTTCTCGGGCAGGACAGTGGCGGTCAGGGTCTCAGTCTGGCCCACGTCCAGCGTGAGTTTCTTGATGTCCAGGATGACTTCGGCGACCGCTATCCTCGCGCTGACCTGCACTTCGCAGGTGGCGGACACCTTGCCGGCGGTGGCAGTGACCGTGGCGGTGCCGGGACCGACGGCTTTCACGGTGCCTCCGTATACTGTGACTACTTTTTCATCGGAAGAAGTCCAGGTCACAGTCTTGTCGCTGGCGTCGTCCGGCTTGACGGTGGCCTTGAGGGTGAAGCTCTCGCCTTCCAGCAGGGAGTAGCTGGTCTTGTCGAGAGTCACCGAAGTCACGTCGATGTACGCCTCCTTGACGGTTATGGTGCAGCTGGCGTTCTTTCCGCCCGCGGTTGCGGTGATGGAAGCCGTGCCGACCTTGACCGCAGTCACGACTCCGTCGGCGACAGTCGCCACGGCAGTGTTGTTGGAAGTCCACGTAACGGCCTTGTCAGTCGCGTTTTCAGGCAGGACTGTGGCCGCGAGCTTCAGCGTCTGGCCGACAGTCAGCGTCGCTTCTTTTTCGTTCAGGGTGACGGATTCAACTTCCACCACGGCAGAAGTGACCGTCACTTCGCAGGAAGCCTTCGCTCCGCCGTCCCTGCTGGCAACGGTGATGGTGGCTGAACCCTCCTTGACGGCAGTGACCACTCCCTGGTCGACGCTGGCGATGCTGGCGTTCGAAGAACTCCACAGCACAGTCTTGTCAGTGGCGTTGTCGGGGCTGACAGTGGCTGTAAGATTGAAACTTTCCCCTTCGGTCAGGGACAGCGCGGCGGAGTTGAGGGTGATGCTTTTCACCTGTACTTCCGGCTCCTGGCAGGAATACAGGGAGAGTATGAGGGTCAGCAGAAAGCTGATGGCATAAAGTCGTTTCATAGGATGAAAATTATTCAACCTATAAAGGTACTAAAATATTACAGAACCGTCAACCGCCCGGCGGATAAAACAAAACCCCGCAGGCCTGCGCCTGCGGGGTTTGAAGTATGTCCTGGCGAAGGATTACTCCCTGATGGCAGCGATGCCGGGGAGGACTTTGCCCTCGAGGTACTCGAGCATTGCGCCGCCGCCGGTAGATACGTAGCTTACCTTGTCGGCATAGCCCATCTGAGTGACTGCAGCCACTGAGTCGCCGCCGCCCACGAGGGTGAACGCGCCGTTGTCGGTGGCCTCTTTGAGAGCCTGGGCGATGGCGTTGGTGCCGATTGCGAAATTGGGCATCTCGAACACGCCTACAGGACCGTTCCAGAGGATGGTCTTGGACTTCATAATGATGGCCTTGGCAGCCTCGATTGACTCGGGAGCTGCGTCCATACCTTCGAATCCGTCAGGAATGTTGTCAGAGTCGCATACGATGGTCTTGGCGTCGTTTGCAAATGCGTCTGCAGCAACGACTTTGTCTGAGAGGACGATGTTCACGCCTTTCTCCTTAGCCTTGGCGAGGATGTTCAGAGCCACTTCCTGCTGGTCGTCTTCGCAGAGGGAGTTGCCGATCTTGCCGCCCTGGGCTTTCTTGAAGGTGTAAACCATACCGCCGCCGATGATCAGGTTGTCGACGAGGTCGAGCAGATGCTCGATGATGCCGATCTTAGATGAGACCTTGGCGCCGCCGATGATGGCAGTGAGGGGACGTGCGGGGTTGCCGAGCACTTTGTCAATGGCTGTGATCTCGCCTTCCATCACGTAGCCGAACATCTTGTCGTTCGGGAAGTATGAAGCGATGAGGGCGGTTGAACCGTGGGCGCGGTGGGCAGTTCCGAAAGCGTCGTTGATGTAGCAGTCAGCGTAGCTTGCGAGAGTCTTGACGAACTCTTTCTGGCTGGCTTTGACAGCGGCTTTGGCAGCCTTCTTCTCCTCGTCGGTAGCGTCGTCTTTCAGACCTCTGGGCTTGCCTTCCTCTTCTGCGTAGAAGCGGAGGTTTTCGAGCAGCAGGACTTCACCCGGCTTGAGGGCGGCAGCCTGTGCGCCGGCCTTCATACAGTCGTCAGCGAACTGGACCTTGACTCCGAGCAGCTCCTCTACACGGTAGATGATGTGTTTCAGAGAGAACTTGTTGTCAACACCCTTCGGACGTCCGAGGTGGGACATAATGATGAGGGAACCGCCTTTCTCGAGCACTTTCTTCAAAGTGGGGATGGCAGCCCTGATGCGGGTGTCGTCGGTAATTTTGAAATTTTCATCCAGAGGAACGTTGAAGTCCACCCTGACAATGGCTCTTTTGCCTGTGAAATCGTAGCTGGAGATGTTTTGCATAATATTGTATGTTTGTTTATTGTCGAGACGGCAAAGTTACAAATATTTATTGATTAGCGTCAAATCTTCGGGTTGAGGTTGCGGTCGCCCCATCCGTTGTCGATGCGGGCGCTGAACGGCCAGAACTTGTTGTCGCGTATCCACTCGAGAGGATATGCTGCCTGTTCCCTTGAGTAGGGGTGGGTCCAGTTGTCGGCGCATACCTCGGCGGCAGTGTGCGGAGCCATCCTGACAGGGTTGTCTTCTGCGTCAAGCTTGCCGGCCTTGATGTCCTTGCATTCTGCGACGATGGTCTTGAGGGCCTCGATGAAGCGGTCGAGCTCTTCGAGAGATTCGCTCTCGGTGGGTTCCACCATCAGGGTCTCGTGTACGGGGAAGCTGAGGGTGGGGGCGTGGAAGCCGAAGTCCATCAGCCTCTTGGCGACGTCGGTGGCGTCGACTCCGTATTCAGCCTTGAAATGGCGCAGGTCGATGATGCATTCGTGGGCCACACGGCCGGTGGTGCCGGTGTAGAGGGTGTCCAGTTCGGGTCTCAGCTTGGCGGAGATGTAGTTGGCGTTGAGTATGGCGATCTCGCTGGCCTTGCGCAGTCCCTCTGCACCCAGCATCTTGATGTATGCGTGGGTTATGGGAAGCAGCAGGGCGGAGCCGAAAGGTGCAGCCGAAACTGCCGTCATACCTTTGCCGCCGCACTGCGGAACTACGGGATGGCCGGGCAGATATGGCTTGAGGGCCTCCGTGCAGCAGATAGGGCCGACTCCGGGACCGCCGCCGCCGTGAGGCATCGCGAAGGTCTTGTGCAGGTTGAGGTGGCATACGTCAGCCCCTATGGTGCCGGGGTTGGTAAGGCCGACCTGGGCGTTCATATTGGCTCCGTCCATATATACGAGGCCTCCGCCGTCGTGGACTGCAGCCACGATCTCGCGGATGCGGGCTTCGAACACTCCGTGGGTCGAAGGATAGGTGATCATTATGCCTGCAAGCCTGTCGCCAGCCTGGCTGACCTTCTCCTTGAGCTCCTCGACATTGATATTGCCGTTGTCGTCGCAGCTCACCAGCGAGATGTTGAAACCGGCCATAGCTGCAGATGCAGGGTTGGTGCCGTGTGCGGAGGTCGGGAGCAGCATAATGTCGCGGCCGTCCTGCCCGTTGGCGTGGAGGTAGCCGCGGATAGTCATAAGGCCTGCATATTCGCCTGCGGCGCCGCTGTTCGGCTGGAGGGAGCAGGCGTCGAAGCCGGTGATCACGGCCAGGTCTCTCTCGAGGTCGGTGATCAGGGTCATAGTGCCCTTGGCCTGGGCCAGAGGTGCGAAAGGATGGACGTTCCCGAACTCAGACCAGCTCAGAGGCAGCATCTCGGTGGCGGCATTGAGCTTCATCGTGCAGGATCCGAGCGGGATCATACTGTGGGTGAGGGAGATGTCTCGGCGTTCGAGCTTCTTGATGTAACGCATCATCTCTGTCTCGCAGTGATATGAGTTGAAGACTGGCTCGGTGAGAATCGGGGTTTCGCGGGCCATAAATTCCGGACAGGCGGGCTCGGCGTGGACAGCCGACACGCTGCTGAAGATCTCGCGCAGCTTGGCGGCCTCCTGCTCTGAAGACAGCTCGTCGAAGCTGATGCGGATGTGTCCGTCTTCGGTGTAGCAGAAGTTGTATCCAGACTCCAACGCGCGGGCGCTGATGGCCTCGAAGTTCGGGGCGATCACCTCGATGGTGTCGAAGAAGCGGTCCGTCACGATGCGGTAGCCGCTCTTGACGAGTTTGGCGGCGAAGTCGCGGGCGAAGCCGTGGACTTTCATCGCGATCTCGCGGAGACCTTTCGGACCGTGCCATACTGCATACATACCGGTCATAATTGCCATCAGGGCTGTGGCGGTGCAGATGTTCGAGGTGGCCTTGTCGCGCTTGATGTGCTGTTCGCGGGTCTGGAGGGCGAGGCGGTAGCCTTTGTTGCCGAGACGGTCCACGGACGCGCCGATGATGCGGCCGGGGAGACTGCGCTTGAATTCGTCGCGGGTGGACATAAAGCCTGCTGTGGGGCCGCCGAAGCCCATCGGCAAGCCGAAGCGCTGGGCGGAACCGACAGCTACGTCAGCTCCCCAGGCGGCCGGCTCCTTGATGAGGGTCAGCGCGAGCAGGTCGCAGTATGCAGTTACAAGCACATCGTTGGAGTGGGCTGATGCGCAGAATTCGCTGTAGTCGCGGATTTCTCCGTCGGCTGCGGGATACTGGACGATGGCGCCGAAGAAACGGTCGCTGAGGTTCACCTTGCGGAAATCTCCGGTGACCACGTGGATGCCGAGCGGATTGGCGCGGGTCTGCAGCACCGAGAGTACCTGCGGGAAGATGTTCTCGTCGACGAACAGCTTGTCATACCCCGACTGCACCATACTGCGGCTGCGCAGGTTGAACATCATCCTCATAGCCTCGGCGGCTGCCGTGGCGTCGTCCAGCATCGAACAGTTGGAGAGAGGGAAGCCGGTCAGGGAGGAGATCATTGTCTGGAAGACGATGAGCGCCTCGAGCCTTCCCTGCGAAATCTCGGACTGATAAGGGGTGTATGACGTGTACCAGCTGGGATTCTCAAAAATGTTGCGGATGATCACGGAGGGTGAAGCAGTTCCGTAGAACCCCATTCCTATCATCGAGCGGAAGGGCTTGTTCTTCGCGGCGATCTCTTTCAGCGATGTCAGATATTCAGCTTCACTGACGGCAGGGGCCAGGTTCAGAGGCTTGTCGAGCCTGATGTCCGCAGGCACGGTCTGGCTGATAAGTTCATCGAGCGATTCCACTCCTATGGCGTCGAGCATCTCCTTTGTCTGGAAATCCCGGGGGCCGTTGTGTCTGTATGCAAAATCCTGATACATATATGTTGTTTATTTAATGTTTAAGATATCTCCACTGGTCAAGGTCAAGCCTTATGAAAATGAATAGCAGTATGGTGAATGCCAGCAGCGAGGATCCTCCGTAGCTCAGGAAGGGCAGGGGGATGCCTATCACCGGCATAAGTCCGATAGTCATACAGATGTTGATGAGAATGTGCATCAGCAGGCAGCACGCGACGCAGTAGCCGTAGATGCGGGTGAAATTGTCGGCGTTCTGCTCGGCCTTGTTGATGATGCGCATCAGCAGCAGGAAGTACAGGACCAGGACGGCCATCGAGCCGACGAAGCCCCACTCTTCCCCGATGGTGCAGAAGATGAAGTCGGTGGTCTGCTCGGGGACGAAGTCGAAGCGGGTCTGCGTCCCCTGCATATATCCTTTGCCGAACAGGCCGCCGGAGCCGATGGCGATGAGCGACTGATGGACGTTGTAGCCTACGCCTTTGGGGTCGTCCTTCATACCCAGCAGCACTTCGATGCGGGCTCTCTGGTGGTCCTGGAGCACATTGTTGAAAATGAACTGGACGGAGAAGATGAAGCCCGTGAACAGGATGTAGAAGATGAGCAGGTTGCGCATAAATTTGTCCTTGGTGCGCAGCAGCAGGCCTCTCACAAGCACGAAGACCGATGCGGCGCAGCAGACGATGGCAATCCATATCTCAGCCGGGAAAGGGTTCTTCGCCGCAATGGATTCGACGGCGAGGAGCTTCGGCAGGAAGGCCAGCAGCGTTATTACGACTGCGGTGATGATGATGCCAGGGAGGACATTCCTGTTCCTTATGAAATAGATCAGCAGGAAGGTGCCCGTCAGCACCAGCATAGCCACGAAGGGCGAGAAGACCAGCCCCAGTATGAATTCGAGGACGGCGAACAGACCCGCCAGCAGGAACCAGCCGCTCATACCTTCCCGGTAGAACACCAGGAAGAAGCCGATGTAGACCAGCATCGAGCCGGTCTCCTTTTCCATCAGGATCAGCAGCATAGGAATGCCGATGGTGGCCAGGGCCTTGATCCAGCAGTCGGTGCGCTTGAACACGTATCCGTATTTGCCCATCAGCGCCGAAAGGGCGAGGGCGGTCGTGATCTTGGAGAATTCTGCAGGCTGGAACTGGATGCCTCCCAGTGAAATCCACGACCGGGAGCCCTTGACTTCCACTCCGATGACCAGGGTCACCAGCAGCAGCCCTATCATAAGGATGTACATCCACCACGCAAGGCCGTTATAGATCTTGGAAGGTATGACGAAGACGATGGCGACCGCCAGGGCTATCGAGATGCACATCCAGATGAAGTGCATTCCGTACCGCTGACTGAAGTCGAACAGCATCGAATCCTCCGCGTGGACGGAAGAGAATATGTTGAGCCAGCCGAAGACGACGAGTATCAGGTAGTAGATAATCAGTCTCCAGTCCAGCTTGCTGTATATTGATGCGTTGCCTGTCATCTTGTCTTGACCTTATACAACAGATTGGCGTCGAACATTCGTTGTTCGAGGTATTTTCTTTCGGGGCTTATCTCCCCGTTGAGGTATCTTTCCACGAGCAGCGAGGCTATGGGGGCCGCCCAGGTCGCGCCGAAGCCGGCGTTCTCCACGTATGCCACCACCGCTATCTTGGGGTCGTCCTTCGGGGCGAAGCACATAAACACCGAGTGGTCGCTGCCGTGCGGGTTCTGGGCCGTGCCGGTCTTGCCGCACATCACTATGCCCGGGATGGCCACGGACCTGGCGGTTGCGCCGGGACCGCCCTGCACGGCCATCTCCATACCCTTGACGACTTCAGGGAAGTAGGTCGTGTCGACCATCGTATAGTGACGGGTGGTGTAGAGGTTGTAGGTGCTGTCCACCGCCTCTCCCGGCTTGTATTTCACATAATGGGGGATGTAATAGTAGCCCCTGTTGGCCACGGTGGCGCACATATTGGCAAGGTGCAGCGGCGTGCAGCCGAGCTCTCCCTGGCCGATGGACAGCGAGATGATGGAAAGGGACCTCCAGCGGTCCTTGCCGTGAAGCCTGTCGTAGGTCGCTCGGCTGGGGACGTTTCCGGCCAGTTCGTAGGGGATGTCGCTTCCCAGCTTGGTGCCGAAGCCGAACGAAGTCACGTATTCCCTCCACTTGTCGAAGGCCTCGCCCACGCTGCCGTATTTGGGATTGTCGATGATGTTGCGGAACACATAGCAGTAATATGCGTTGCAGGACATCATCAGGGACTGGTACATATCGATGGGCGAGACGTGGTTGTGGCAGCCCAGCTTGACCCTTCCGACCTGGTATCCGGCGTGGCAGGGATATTTCGTGTCGGGAGTCAGCACTCCTTCCTGCAGGCCGATGAGGCCGTTGACCACCTTGAACACGGAGCCGGGCGGCTGTGCGGACTGGACAGCCCTGTTGAACATCGGCTTGTAGGGGTCGTTTATCAGTTCAGAGTAGTATTTGTTGATTTCGGCCAGCTGGGATACGTCGATGCCGGGGCTGGACACCATCGCCAGGATCTCTCCGGTCGAGGGCTCGATGGCCACTACCGAACCCACCTTGTTCTGCATCAGCTGCTGGCCGTAGGCCTGCAGGTGCAGGTCGATGGTGGTCGTGACGTCTGCCCCGCCGATGGCTTCCTTGTCGTAGGCTCCGTCCTCATAGTGCTCCTGGATGCGGTTGTGAGCGTCGCGCAGGAAGATCTCGAAGCCTTTCTCGCCTTTGAGACGGTCTTCGAAGGCCATCTCCATTCCGGTTTTGCCTGCGAAATCACCCATCACATAGCCTTCGTGGTTCTTCAGGAAATTCTGGTCAACCTCGCTGATGTAGCCCAGCAGGTTTCCGCCGGAATTGACGGGGTAGTCGCGGGCGGTCCTTATGACTGCGTCGAAGCCGGGGAACATATAGCTCTTCTCGGCGAATTTGTCGTACATCTCGCCCGGAATCTGCTTGAGGAAGGAAACGGATCCGTAGCCTATGCGGCTGCGGTAGCGGCGGTAATAGTCGAAGCGCTCCTTGACGAACTCCTCGTCGAGGTCGAATATCCGGCAGAAGGCTAGGGTGTCGAAGGGCTGTACGTCGATGGGTGTCACTTCGAGGTCATAGATGATCTTGTTGTCGACCATTATCTCCCCGTTGCGGTCGAGGATGCGTCCGCGGGCGGGATAGTTCACCTTGTATTTCAGAGCGTTGTTCTCGGCGTTGATGCGGTATTTGTCTTCAATTATCTGCACGTAGAACAGCCTGCCTATGACTGCAAGGAAGGCAATCGCTATCGAAGCGAGGAGGATGTTCTTTCTGCTGATGGATAGTGCCATTGCTTATTTCCGTGCGTTGAACATAAAATAGTCGATGGCCAGGATGATGGCGAGGTTCGCCGCGCAGCTCAGCACAAGCCTGAGCAGCGTGGTCTGGAAGCTCTCCATACCTACAGAATCGAGGCAGATGTAGACGATGAAGTAGACCAGCAGTGAGCAGAGGATGAAATTGATGTGCCGCATAACGCCGGTGTCGCGTATGGTCGGGAATATGGCCCTCTCCACGTTGTCCTTCGTGAAGAAAGCGGCGAAGAGAGGCTTGCGGACGGCTGCCAGGGCCACGGCTGCTGCCGCATTCAGACCCATTATGCCGTCGCCGAGGCTGTCAACGAGCAGGCCGCAGCCGAAGGCGATGAGCATCGACAGGCTGGTCTCCTGGTAGAGCGGGAGGTAGATGACGATGAGGGGCAGGCAGCACAGGTAGATGTACGGGCCGACATTCACATAGCCCGAAAGGACTATCTGGATTATCAGCAGAGTTGCATAGAATATGAAGCGTCCCCAGTTGTCTTTCATTGCCGTTCCTCCTGCTCGAGTTCTTCGATCTCCTTACGGTCCTTGTTGGCGACCACATATACGTGGCGCAGCCTGCTGTAGTCCTGGAACAGGTCTACTTCCAGGCTCAGGTAGAGGCCGCTGACAGGCTTTATCTTGCTGATGACGCCGATAGGGATGTCGGCGGGGAAGATGCTGGAGTGTCCGCTGGTCGCCACGCTGTCGCCGACGGCGGCTCCGCAGTTGAGGGAGATCTCAGTCAGAGTGGCTTTGTGGGGATTGACGCCTTCCCAGCGCAGCAGGCCGAAGTGGTCGCTCTTTGTCAGCCGTGCGCTCACGGACTGCTCCGTGTTCAGGAAGGAGATCACGTATGAGTAATTGTCGCTCACTGCATCTATCACGCCTACCACTCCGTTCGCAGTGACTACGCCCATACCTTCAGATACTCCGGCCCGGGAGCCCTTGTCGATGAGCATATAGTTGTGCTGCTTGCCGCGGGTGCTCTTGACGATGTCGGCCGCCATATAGGAGTAAAGGCCAGAAGGATGCAAGTCCGTCGAGTCCTGCATCACGGCCAGGGCCTTATAGGCGTTCAGCTGGCGCTGCAGGTCGACATTCTCCTGCACCAGCAGCCGGTTGTCTTTCTTGAGAGAAAAATAGGAACCTATCTCGCTCGTCCTCTGCCACAGGGCAGCCTGGGCTTCACGTATGGCCCCGAGGATCTTGTAGCGCTGCACGACGCTGTTGCCTGCAATCATTATAAGGCACAGCACCTCCAGTGCAATGAATACCACGATATTTATTGCGATGCGTACAAGGGCGGGGCGACCTGTCATTACCTGAACAGGAATTTATATGTTGAAGTGTTCTTGAGAGCCTGGCAGGTGCCGCGGGCCACTGCGCGCAGCGGGTCTTCCGACACGTGGAACGGGATGTTGATCTTTCTGGCAAGCCTTTGGTCGAGACCCTTGAGCAGGGCGCCGCCGCCGGTCAGGAAGATTCCCTTGTGGACGATGTCGGCGTAAAGCTCGGGCGGAGTCTTTTCAAGCACTGTGAGGATGGCTGTCTCCAGTCTCACGAGCGACTTGTCGAGGCAGTGGGCGATCTCCTGGGAGGTGACCTCAGCCTCCACGGGGTGGGCCGTCATCAGGTTGGGACCGTTCACGATGTAGGGATCCGGAGTCTCGTCGAGTTCCGATATGGCTGCGCCGATCTTGATCTTGATGTCCTCGGCAGTGATCTCGCCGACACGGATGTTGTGCTGCTGGCGCATATACTGCTGGATGTCGCTGGTGAAGACGTCACCTGCGGTACGGATGCTCTCGCTGGCTACGATGCCGCCAAGGGAGATGACTGCAACTTCGGTGGTGCCGCCTCCGATGTCGACCACCATATTGCCGGAAGGAGCGGTTACGTCCAGTCCGATACCAAGCGCTGCGGCCATAGGCTCGAACATCATATAGACGTCACGGCCTCCGGCGTGTTCGCAGGAGTCGCGCACGGCTCTGATCTCCACTTCCGTGCTGCCTTTGGGGATGCTGACGACAATCTTGAGGTTGGGGGCGAAGAGAGTGCGTTTGCGGTTGATCATCTTGATGAACTCTCGCAGCATCAGCTCTGCGGCTTCGAAGTCTGCGATTACGCCGTCCCTGAGGGGCCTGACGGTACGGATGGTCGGGTTTGTGCGTTCGTGCATCAGCTTGGCCTGGGTTCCGACGGCGATAGGTTTATTGGTGGGGATGTCTATCGCAACGATGGAAGGCTCGTCTATCACCTTCTTGTCGTTCATAAAAATGACGATGTTGGCGGTACCGAGGTCGATTGCAAGTTCTTGGGTTAGAAACGAGAATGCCATATCGATTAATAATAGTGATTTCTAGTGTTTGAAGTGTCTGAATCCTGTGATTACCATAGCCAGGTTATGTTTGTCGCAGTAGTCGACGCTTTCCTGGTCGCGGATGCTGCCGCCCGGATGGATGACAGCGGTGATGCCTGCCTGGTCTGCGATTTCGACGCAGTCGGGGAAGGGGAAGAAGGCGTCAGAGGCCATTACGGCGCCCTTGAGGTCGAAGCCGAAGCTGAGGGCCTTGGCGATGGCCTGCTTGAGGGCGTCAACCCTTGAAGTCTGGCCTACGCCGCTGGCGAGCAGCATACCGTCTTTGGCAAGCACGATCGAATTGGACTTCGAGTGCTTGACGAGTTTGTTGGCGAAAAGCAGGTCGGCAACCTGGGCGTCAGTGGGAACGGCCTTGGTGACGGGCTTGAGGTCGGCCGGGGTCTCGGTCTTGGTGTCCCTCTGCTGCACGAGGGCTCCGCCCAGCATAGAACGGAACTTGACGGCAGACGGGGCAGCGTTGCGGCTGACCATTATTATGCGGTTTTTCTTCTGCTTGAGAATCTCGAGCGCCTCGGGAGCATAGTCCGGAGCGATGATGACCTCGAAGAAGATTTTGTTGATCTCCTCGGCAGCTGAGCTGTCGACAGGCACGTTGGAGATGATGATGCCTCCGAATGCTGAAACAGGGTCGCCGGCAAGGGCGTCTTTCCAGGCTTCGAGGACTGTCGCCCTGGTGGCGCAGCCGCAGGCGTTGTTGTGCTTGATGATGGCTACGGTGGGCTCGCTGAAGTCCGAGATGAGTTCGATGGCGGCCTCGATGTCAAGCAGGTTGTTGTATGAGATCTCCTTGCCGTGCAGCTGCTCGGGGAGAGTGGATGCATCGCCGTAGAAGGCTGCGCTCTGGTGAGGGTTCTCGCCGTAGCGCAGAGGGGTTGAGGTGTTGTAGCTGCGGGCGAACATATCCACCTCGCCGTCGCGGTTGAGGTAGTTGAAGATTGCGGTGTCGTAAGAACTGCTCACCGAGAAAGCGTATTTGGCGAATGAGAGCCTGTCTTCCTCGCTCGTGCAGCCGTCTTTCTCCTTGAGGAGGCTGGCAAGCTTGCCGTAGCAGTCCTTGCAGGGCACGATGACTACGTCTTTGTAGTTCTTGGCGGCGGCGCGGATGAGGCTGATGCCGCCGATATCGATTTTTTCGATGATTTCCTGATGGGAAGCGCCCTTTGCGACGTATTCCTCGAAGGGATAGAGGTCGACGATGACGAGGTCGAGCGCAGGTATTTCATATTGCTGCATCTGCTCCAGGTCGGAGGGGTTTTCGCGTCTTGCGAGGATGCCGCCGAAAATTTTGGGATGGAGGGTCTTGACCCTTCCGCCGAGGATTGAAGGGTAGCCGGTGACGTCCTCTACTTTTGTCACTTCATAGCCCTTGGAGGCCAGAAAATCGTAGGTTCCTCCGGTGGAATACAAGGTTACGCCTTTGCTGGCGAGGATGTCGGCAATCTCTTCGATGCCGTCCTTGTAAAACACGGAAATAAGTGCAGATGAGATTTTTTTCAATTCTGGTGTCATGGTTTTAGCTTAATCACACAAAAGTAGTGAATAATGGCTAATTAAAAGTTAACTTTGTATACAAGTTATTGACAATATGGACAGAAAAAGATACGCCGTTATCGTAGCTGCAGGATCGGGTGCGAGGATGAATTCAAAAATACCCAAGCAATTTATTGAAATCGCCGGGAAACCGATATTGCGCCATACCATCGAGAGGTTCCTTGCGATGAGCCCGGCGGTAGAGATAATCGTGGTTCTGTCAGACGAATACAAAGATTATTGGAAGAACTATTGCCGCAGCACCGCCTTTCTGGAAAGATACACTCTGCCCAGTGGAGGCTTCACCCGTTTCCATTCAGTCAAGAACGCCCTTGAGTATGTCCCCGACGGGGCCCTCGTCGCCGTCCACGACGGGGTGCGGCCCTTCGTGACGACGGAATTCCTGGAAGGCCTGTTCGAAGAGGCTGAAAGATGCGGCGCGGTGGCGCCCGTGGTGCCTCTGGTGGAGAGTATACGTGAGAAAACAGAGGACGGGACGGTGCCTGCCGACAGGTCCCGCTTCGTGGCTGTCCAGACACCTCAGGTCTTCCGTTCGGAGATACTCCGCAAAGCTTACGGGCAGTCTTACGACACTTCCTTCACCGACGACCTGACCGTGGTGCAGAAGGCCGGCTTCCCCGTGAAGACGGTGGCAGGTCTGCGTTACAATATCAAGATTACAACTCCGGACGACCTCAGGATCGCGGAAGCGTTACTTTGAAGCTTTCTTGCGGCTCTCTTTCTTCGCAGAGGCGCTCTTTGTCCTTGAGTATGACGAAGTGTCATCGATAGAAACCTGCCTCTCGATGGTTTCTTCGAGGGATATCCAGGTCTCGGTGCGCTCGACGCCATCGATGTTCTGGATGGTGTCGATCAGCACGTGCATCAGGTGGTCGTTGTCCTTGCAGTAGATTTTGAGCATCAGGGCGTGGTTGCCGGTGATGAAATGGCACTCGACGATCTCAGGGATGTTCTTGAGGGTGTCGATGACCTGCGAGTATGCGTTTGCCCGGGAGAGGCTCACGCCGATGAAGGCGCATACGTTCAGTCCCAGGGCCTGCGGCTTGACGAGAAGTCTGGAGCCGGTGATTATGCCCATCTGCTCCATCTTGTGTACGCGCTGGTGGATGGCTGCGCCGGAAATGCCGCATTCGCGGGCGATTTCGAGGTAGGGAAGTCTGGCGTTCTTGATCAGGAATGAAAGAATCCTTCTGTCTGTCAGGTCAAGCTGGTGAGAGATCATATTATGACGTATGTTTATTTGGCGGATTTGTTGGCTTTTTCGATAATGGCCCTGCAGGCTGCTTCGTCAAGCGATTCGGGAGCTGTGCCTTTCGGAATCTTGTAATTGTTCCTACCCTGCTTGATGTAGGGGCCGAAACGTCCGTTGAGCACCTCGATGTCCCCGAAGCTGGCGATGTGCTTCTTGAGTTCTTTCTGCCTGTGGTCTTCGATCAGGGCGGCGGCTTCTGCCTCGGTTATCAGCATCGGGTCGTAGTTCTTGCCGATAGACACGAACTCCGAGCCGAATTTGATGTATGGGCCGAAACGTCCCACAGCGACGGTGACGGGCTTGCCTTCATAAGTGCCGACAGTGCGGGGCAAGTCGAACAGCTTGGCAGCCTCTTCAATGGTGATGTTCTCGATCAGCTGGCCTTTCTTGAGGCTTGCGAACTGCTTGTCGGGGTCGTCGTTCTCGCCTTTCTGAACCAGCGGGCCGAAGCGTCCCATACGGGCGATGAGCATCTTGCCGCTTGACGGGTCGACGCCGAGACGGCGCTCTGCGTGTGTGTGGGTGCGGTCGTTGAGCTTCTCTTCGACGGTGTTGTGGAAGTCAGAGTAGAAATCGGCGATGACTTCGTTCCACACCCTCTTGCCGTTGGCTATGTCGTCGAAATCCTGCTCTACCTGGGCTGTGAAGCCATAGTCCATAATGGACTGGAAGTTGGCGTCGAGGTAGTCGGTCACCACTATTCCGATGTTCTCGGCGAACAGCTTGCCTTTCTCCTTGCCGACGGTCTCAGATTTGGTCTGGCTGGTGATGCTGTCGCCCTTCAGCGCGTAGATGTTGTAATTGCGGGCTTCTCCCTTGCTGTCGCCCTTGGCCACATAGCCGCGCTTCATAATGGTCGAAATGGTCGGGGCGTAGGTTGACGGGCGGCCGATTCCCAGCTCTTCGAGCTTCTTGACCAGGCTGGCCTCGGTGTAGCGTGAGGGCTTCGGAGTGAAGCGCTCCACTGCGTCGATCTCCTTGCGGTCCATCTTCTGGCCTTTGGAGATTGAAGGCATAAGGGTGAGTTCCTCAGTGGTCTCTTCGTCGTCGGTGCCTTCGATGTAGACTTTCAGGAATCCGTCGAAGACTACTTTCTCGGCTTCGGCCACGAAAGGCTCGCTGACGCCGTCAGCCTTGATGTCGACTGTTGTCTTCTCGACTACCGCATCGGCCATCTGGCTGGCGATGGTGCGTTTCCAGATGAGGTTGTAGAGCTTCTTCTCGTTGGTGTTGCCTTCGATGGTGACGTTCTGTATATAAGTGGGGCGGATGGCCTCGTGAGCCTCCTGGGCGCCCTTGGTGCGGGTCTTGTATTTGCGGGGCTTTGAGTATGACTCGCCGTATTCGCCGACGATGAATGCCTTGGCGGCATTGATGGCGAGCGAAGACAGGTTGACGGAGTCGGTACGCATATAGGTGATCAGACCGGCTTCGTAGAGCCTCTGGGCGATCGTCATCGTCTGGCTTACAGAGAAGCCGAGCTTGCGGGAAGCCTCCTGCTGGAGGAGTGAAGTCGTGAAAGGAGCGGCCGGGGTGCGGGTGAGTTCCTTCTTCTCGATGGATGCTACTGAGAAATCAGCGTTCCTGCAACTCTCGAGGAATGCGACAGCTTCTTTCTCATTTTCGAACTTCTTGTCGACGCTGCCTTTGATCTTGTTCTTGAGGCCGGCGGGGACGAATGTGCCCTCGACCTTGTAGAACGATGCTGCCTTGAAGGCGGAGATCTCCCTCTCCTTGTCCACGATCAGCCTTACTGCGACTGACTGCACACGGCCGGCGGAAAGCTTGGGCTGCACCTTTTTCCAGAGGATGGGGGAGAGCTCGAATCCTACCAGGCGGTCGAGGATGCGGCGGGCCTGCTGGGCGTTGACGAGGTTCATATCTATGCCGCGGGGAGCCTCGATAGCTTCCAGGATGGCGTTCTTCGTGATTTCGTGGAATGCGATGCGGCGGGTCTTGGCGTTGTCAAGCTCCAGGGTCTCGAAAAGGTGCCGGGCGATGGCTTCCCCTTCGCGGTCCTCATCGGATGCGAGCCATACCATTGAGGCGTCCGAGGCTGCTTTCCTGAGGTCTGCAACCAGCTTTTTCTTGTCGGGGGCAATTTCGTAATGCGGTATGAAACCGTGCTCCGTGTCGACTCCGAGTTTCTGCTTTGAGAGGTCGCGGATATGACCGAAGCTGGATTTTACGGTATAACCCTTGCCAAGGAATTTCTCGATTGTCTTGGCTTTGGCGGGTGACTCGACGATGACAAGATTCTCTCCCATAATAACGATTTTTTAGGAAGCGCAAAGTAAAATATAAATAGAGGTATAATCCAAATTTAATTGCTAAATTCGCGTTTCAAACCTATTCCGAAATGAAGCTTGAGACCAAGAAAAAAATAGTCAGATGCTGGTGGATCCTGCTCACAGCCCCCTTCTTGCTGTTGCTGCTCTGCCTACTTTTCGTAGCAGCTTTCGCAGACCTGCCTTCGTTTGAAGAACTGGAGAATCCAAAGAGCAATCTCGCCACCCAGCTCATCAGCTGTGACGGGGAAGTGTTCAATACCTACCATATAGAAAACCGCTCGTACGTTTCGTTCGAGGAGCTGCCGAAGTCCCTCGTCGACGCCGCGATAGCCACCGAAGATGCGCGTTTCCGCAAGCACTCCGGCATCGACTTCCGCTCCCTGGGCCGCGTCGCCGTCAAGACCATCCTGATGCGCAATACCAGCCAGGGCGGCGGCAGTACCATCACCCAGCAGCTTGCCAAGACCCTCTTCCCCCGCGAGACGTCGGAATCCCGCTTCCCCGGTGCGAAATACCTCAAACTGATAAAGAACAAGCTCAAAGAGTGGATCACCGCAGTCAAGCTTGAGCGCAACTACACCAAGGACGAGATAATTACGATGTATCTCAACGCCGTGTTCTTCGGCAGCGAGGCCTACGGTATCAACACCGCGGCCCGCACCTACTTCGACAAGAAGACCGGCGACCTGCTGCTCGAAGAGAGCGCCTGCCTGGTGGGCATCGTCAACAAGCCGACCCGGTACAATCCTGCAGTCAATCCCGAGCAGTCGATGGAGCGCCGCAACCACGTCCTGCGCCAGATGCAGAAATACGGATATATCAGCAAGGCTGAGTGTGACTCCGTCAGCGCCCTGCCCATAGTCCTTTCTTACCAGAGGCAGGACCACAACGCCGGCCTGGGCTCATATTTCAGGGATATGCTGCGCAAGACAATGAATGCCGAGAAGCCCAAACGCTCTTCATACACCCAGATAGAGGATTACCGCAGGGATTCGACCCGCTGGGTCGAAGACCCTCTCTACGGCTGGCTCAACAAGAACACCAAGCCCGACGGAAGCCGCTACAACCTCGACAAGGACGGTCTGCGCATCTACACCACCATTGATTCGCGTATGCAGAAATATGCCGAGGACGCCATCAAGGAGCATCTCGGAAGCGACCTGCAGCCGCTGCTGTTCACCGACCTCAAGTCGAAGCGCAACAAACCGTTCTCCAACAGCGTCGACCAGGCCACCGTGGAGCGCCTGATGCAGCAGGGCCGCCGCTGGAGCGACCGCTATACCAGCCTGAAGAAGGCCGGAATGTCCGACAGCGACATTATGAAGACCTTCGACGAGCCCACGAAGATGAGGGTGTTCTCCTGGAACAAGAACGGCTATGTGGACACCGTGATGACGCCCAACGACTCAATCAAGTATTACAAGTCGTTCCTTAGGGCCGCCTTCGTGGCTGTCGAGCCGAACACCGGCAAGGTCAAGGCTTATGTCGGAGGTCCGGACTACAGATATTTCAAATATGACAACGCCGGCCAGGGTTACCGCCAGGTAGGTTCCACCATCAAGCCTTTCCTCTACACGCTTGCGATGCAGGAGGGCTACACCCCCTGCGACAAGGTGGTGAACATCCCCTACAGCTTCGTGCTCGCCGACGGTACAGTCTGGACTCCGAAGAGCACCGACAAGAACGAATACATAGGCAATACGGTGACCCTCAAATGGGGACTTACCCACAGCTCCAACAATATCTCCGCCTACCTTATGAAGCAGTTCGGCCCCGAGGCTATGGTCGATATGTGCCGCAAGCTCGGCATCAGCAGTTTCATCGATCCTGTCTATTCGCTCTGCGTGGGCAGCTGCGATATGTCGGTGATGGAGATGGTTTCGGCCTACAATACCTACCCTTCACGAGGTGTGTTCATCAACTCGTATTTCGTGGAGCGCATCGAGGATAATTCCGGCAACCTGCTGGCCAACTTCACCACCCGCAAGCGCGAGGCTATCAGCGACCCTACGGCATATCTGATGGTCAACCTGATGCAGGGTGTCGTCAACGAAGGTACGGCCAGCCGCCTGCGCTGGAAATACGGCATCGAGGGTGCTGCCGGCAAGACCGGAACCACCAATGACCAGAGCGACGGATGGTTCATCGGATATATCCCGAAGCTTACCGCAGGAGTGTGGGTCGGAGCCGAGGACCGTCAGGTTCACTTCGAGAGTCTTGCGTACGGCGGAGGTTCCTATATGGCCCTGCCCATCTGGGGCATCTTTATGAACAAGGTGCTCGCGGACCCGACCATCGGCATCCGCAACGGCGAGAGCTTCGTGCCGCCTGTCGGCTGGAATATGAGCCTTGCCTGCACCGGCGGTGACGACGACCTGACGGCCGGCGGAGGGGAAACTAACGCAGAGGATGATTTCTTTAATTAGACAATGAAAAAAAGAGTAGCGGTTATTTACGGAGGAACTTCTTCCGAAAGAGATATTTCAATACTGAGCGGCCGTTATGCCGCAGCTTCGATTGACAAGGATAAATACGAGGTCTACCAGATACTGTTCAATTCCGACAATTGGCTCCTCATAGAGTGGGAGAGCGAGGACAGCGACCAGATGAGGGTGCTCGGCGCCGTGGACAAAGGCACTTTCTCGTGCAACGGCATCCGCTTCGACGTGGCCTGCATAATGATTCACGGCATCCCTGGCGAGAACGGCCTGCTGCAGGGCTATTTCGAGATGATGGGCGTGCCCGTGACCACCTGCTCGTCGTTCGTGTGCACCGTGGCGTTCAACAAGTATTCCTGCAAGACCTTCCTGCGCGATACAGGCGTGAAGATGGCCGATGATGTCTTCCTGCACAAGGGAGAGGCCTATGACGTTGATACCATCGTGGGCAAGCTTTCGCTTCCGGTTTTCGTGAAGCCTTCTGACGGCGGCAGCAGTTTCGGCGTCACCAAGGTCAAGAAGGTGTCCGAGATGCCGGCTGCCATAGAGGCTGCATTCAAGGAGAGCGACACGCTGCTGATCGAGAAGGCTGTCACCGGCCGTGAGGTCACCCAGGCCGCCTATACTTCCGGCGGCAAGGTCACCGTCCTGCCCGTCACCGAGATCATAACCGAGAACGAATATTTCGACTATGAGGCCAAGTACCTCGGCAAGAGCGAAGAGGTGTGCCCGGCAGAGATTACCGACGCCCAGAAAGCTGACATCAGCTACTGGACCGAAAGGATCTACCGCCATCTCGGATGCACCGGCCTTGTCAGGATGGACTACATTATGGCCGAAGACGGGGTGTATTTCCTCGAGATCAACGCTACTCCCGGTATGACCCGTATGAGCCTCGTGCCCAAGATGGTCAGGGTAGCCGGAATCGATATGGGTGATTTCTTCACCGAACTTATAGAGAGTGCCAGATAATGACTGTAGGTGCCTACATAAAAGCTCTTGCAGGGAGACTTGCGGCTCTGTATCCGGAGGCGGAAGCGAAAGCCGTGGCCCAGGCCGTGGTCTGCAATGTGCTTGGCATCGAGAAGTACAAGATACTCAGCGAGCCTGACAGGGAGATTCCCCAGGAGGCGATGCTGCGCCTGATGGCTATGGAAGACGAGCTGCTGGCCGCCAAGCCGCTGCAGTATGTGCTAGGCAGCTGCACGTTCGCCGGGCTGCGCATCCGCGTGCGGGAGGGCGTGCTGATACCCCGTCCCGAGACTGAGCAGCTTTTCTCCCTTGCCGCCGAAGATGCGGAGGCAGTGATGGAAGGCAGCGAAGACGACAATTTCAACGTGCTGGACATCTGCACCGGTTCGGGCTGTCTGGCATACGCCTTTGCCTCGGAGTTCCCCGACGCCCAGGTGTACGGCTGCGACATCAGCAACGACGCTCTGGCGGTCGCCTGCAAGCAGAGGGTGAAGTGCATCCGTCCGGTGTTCTTCCTGGCCGACGTGCTCCAGGCTCCTCCTGCCGGCCTGCCCCAGTTCGACGTCATAGTCAGCAATCCCCCTTACATCCGTGAAAGCGAGAAGGCGGCTATGCGCGACAATGTGCTCAAGTGGGAGCCTGCGCTGGCGCTGTTCGTGCCCGACGAGGATCCTCTCGTCTTCTACCGCGCTCTTGCTGTGTGGGCTGCAGCTCTGCTCAAGCCTCACGGCGTGATGTGGATGGAGGTCAACGAGGCGCTCGCACACGAGACTGCCGCGCTTTTCCAGGGCGCAGAGGTAGTGAAGGATTTCAATGACAAGGATAGATTCGTAAGGGTAAGGAGGGGATAGGCTATGGCTAAGGCGAAGACTGTATGGTACTGCACGCAGTGCGGCAACGAATATCCCAAATGGATGGGGCAGTGCCCTGCCTGCGGGGAGTGGAACACTATGGTCGAAGAGCCCAAGGCCGCTTCTTCCGCCAAGGCGGCGGCTCCTTCGCGCACAAGGGCTTATGTCTCCACCGAAAAAGACGCACGTCCTCAGCCTCTTTCTGAAATCAGTATGTCCGAGGAGAGCCGTTTCTCCATCGGCATTGAGGAGGTGGACAGGATTCTGGGCGGCGGTATGGTCCGCGGCTCTATGATTCTGATAGGCGGCGAGCCCGGCATCGGCAAGTCGACGCTGGCCCTGCAGATTCCGATGAACTGCCCGCTCATAAAGACTCTTTACGTGTCCGGCGAGGAGAGCCTGCGTCAGCTGAAGCTGCGTGCGCAGAGGCTGGGCAGCGACGACTGCGACTGTCTGGTGCTCAGCGAGACGCTGCTGGAGAACATTATCGACAGGGCCCGCGAGGTCAATCCCGACCTTCTCATAATCGATTCCATACAGACTATCTTCAGCGAAGCGATAGAGTCTTCGGCTGGAAGCGTGTCGCAGGTGCGTGAGTGCGCCGCGGCGCTGCTGCGCTACGCCAAGGAGAGCAATACGTCGGTGATTCTCATCGGCCACATCACCAAGGACGGCGCGATTGCCGGACCCAAGATCCTGGAGCATATCGTCGACGTGGTGCTGCAGTTCGAAGGTGATACCCGCGGCGCGTACAGGATCCTGCGCAGCATCAAGAACCGCTTCGGCTCGACTGCCGAGCTGTCGGTCTTCGAGATGACCGGCAAGGGCCTTCGCGAAGTCAGCAATCCCAGCGAGATGCTCATCCCGATGCATCAGGAGAACCTCAGCGGCATCGCCGTCGCCGCGATGATGGACGGCACCAGGCCCCTGCTCATCGAGATACAGTCCCTGGTGAGCTCCGCCGCCTACGGAATGCCGCAGCGCAGCGCCACCGGTTTCGATGTCCGCAAGATGAATATGCTGCTCGCAGTGCTGGAAAAGAGGGCCGGATTCAGGCTCAGCGCCAAGGATGTGTTCCTGAATGTCGCCGGAGGTATGCGCATCAGCGACCCCGCCTGCGACCTGGCGGTCATCGCAGCCATCCTGTCTTCCAATTTCGACATCTGCGTGTCCGCCGACAGCTGCTTCAGCGCCGAAGTCGGCCTGAGCGGCGAGATAAGGCCCGTCAGCCAGGTCGAAAGACGCATCAGCGAAGCTGCCAAGCTCGGCTTCCGGAAAATCTACATCTCTTCGTTCAACAAGAAGGATTCCTTCGCCCGCAACGACAACATCGAGGTCGTTGCAGTCTCCGACGTCGCCGAGCTCTGCCGGAAACTCTTTAAGGCGTGATTTGTAACCGCCGGATACTCAAGTGATTACGTAATCGTCTTCCCTCGATTTTGATGGGTAGGTCTTTGCTTTAATCGTTGATAATCAGGAGAATACAAAGCACGCGCTGTGTGCCGTCCTGAAAAAAGAAATCCCGCCAACTCGGACAGGGCCGGCGGGATATTCTTTTTAAGCCAATGGATCTACTCCCGGACAGGGCGGATGGCATAGCCTTCGGCCTGTGACCAGTTGTTGAGGTTCCTCCCGTCGTTGCAGAAGGCATAAGCGTTTCCCGGAAGATTTGAATCATCACTGATGGTGCTGGTCCAATAATAGCCTTTATCAGAATTGCCAAAATGGCGAAGATTATTGCTATTGGAACTACTGTTATAAAGGCCGGTGTCGGGCAGTCCTGTTATGCCGTCTATCTCCTTTTTTGTGGGAACTTTCCATCCCGGAGGACAGGGATCGTAGATGGTTTTGACATCTTCCCGCCAGGGACGAAGGCTGTACTCTGACTCCGGCATCCAGGAATGGATCGCCTCTGTCTTGCAGACGATCCTGGCTGTCGGATGCGCAATTGTGTATGCCATAGACTTGACTTCGGTAGGATATTCCGTAAACACGTTTTCAGCCCGCGGGGTATAATAATACACGCTGTAATTGTCAGTACCGGCGCAAGCCGTGAATGCATCTTTGCGACCCCACTGGAAGAGGAAACCCCTTGCATAGTTTTCACCCAGACCATACAAAGAAGCACCGAGATTACGGTCCATGAAGAGCTTGCCGTTATGTTCCATAGTACCCGGCTCAGGAGAAGACCAGATCAGCCAGCTCCAGAGGATTTCATCATAGTCCTTGTCATATTGTCCTGCGATACCGCCTGAACCGTCCTTGAAAATAGCTACGCATGCGGTATTCCGCACTTCTGTATTGGGCTTGATGAAAGATACATAACCAGCAGAGTAGTTGATTTCATAGCTGCCGGAGGTCTGTTGGATGGCGTAACCTGAATTTTTTCCCTGCTCCCAAAGAACAGTGACTCCGGATATGTCGTCCGGGTTGATGGTCGTCGCCGTCGTGCCAGTAAGCGGATCGAGGCCGCCGTTACCTTTCACGGTAGCTTTGAATTTATAACTGCCTGCAGAGGTTACGATATAGGTGTTTGCCGACTCTGTGGCGCTGAGGTCCGTGTACAGTTCTCTGTTATCTACGCAGATGGCGCGGACAGAAAGACCGTGAGGCTGGTTGGCAGAAACATAGTCGTGAGCTGTTGCAGTTAAATTGATGAAATAAGCTTCGGAGCCTCCTGCGTCGGCAGACCAATAACAGCCTCTGGTGCCTACGGTCTCACGTGCGTTGTTGTTCTGGTCGCGTATTCCGGAGAGAGGCAGGAAAATGGAATTCTCCGTGTATCCTGCTTCCTTGCCCTCTACCTTCCAGCCAGCCAGCGTGCAGCCGGGGACATATTGTACTGTTAATCCGTCACAGTAAGTCCAGTTGCAATTGTCTAAAAGTGCCTGCTCCATTTCCCCGGTAGGAGTTGCCCAGTTGGAGCCCCAGATATATTTGGCTGTGTTATCCGTTCCGTTGGCGTCTGCTTGAGAGTCATATCTGCCGCGGTAAGAATAATAACCGCCTATCGTGGCTGTGGTATACTCAGTCACTCCGGCATAGCTGGTAATGGTGGAGCCGATGTTGAACTTAGCCCATTTGGGGCCGCCGGGCCAGAGCTGCACCCATTCCTGACTGCCTCCGCCGGTGATTTCTGCGCTGCCGGTAGTGGCAGATATGGCGTTGAAGCCCAGAGTGATATTTGTAATTTGGCTGCGTCCGACTTCTATGCCCTTGTTGGACGTACGGGTCTGCACTTTTCCATCTGTTGTGGTTACCGTTATCTTTAATGAACTGTAAGTCCCCGCCGGAACGGCGATGTAGAACGGCTTCGAGGTGCTGCTGAGCGCGACGCCGGCGCCGCAGTTGAGGGTTACGCCCGCTGTGCCTGAGACGGTCGCTGCCACAGGGGTCTCGGAACTAAGATCCTCAACATTGGTGATGGGACCGCTCATCGGCTGGGTTGCGCTCAATGAGATGCTGGCCACAGAGATATCAGGCAGGCTTGTCGACAGATTCAGGCAGATGATACCGCCTAGGTTCTTAAAATTCAGGCTGGTGGTGCTGCTGCCCGCAAACATCGGCGCGCCGCTGATGTTGCCTTCGGCATAGTCCTGGGTGGCAGGCAGAGCCGGGGCTCCGTTGTTATATATGCATGCAGGATACCAGGCGTTGAAAGGCTGTTCAGCAGCCGCATTGCCAGACTGTAATGTGAATGTGGCAGTGGTAGTGGTGCTTTCCGTGCTGTATACACCCACGTTCGGGGTTGTCGCACCATCCACTATCGTAATCGGGTCACCGTTCTGCCATACGACATTGAAATTCTCTCCATCCGGGGAGAGGGTTGTCTTGGTCGCAGCACTTTCAGTGGTTGCAGTGAACACCAAACCGGTGGATTCCGAGCTGCCGGGGGTCGGTATTTCTGCAGGGATGTCTATCTTCTGTTCGCAAGAAGTCAGTGCGAAGGCGGCAAGGGCCGCAAAAACGAAAAATCTCTTCATAACCATTCTTTCCTCCTATTCTTCGAAATCATCGTTTCCGTAGCTCGCGCCGACAATGTACCTTTCGGTAGTTCCTCTCTCGCTGCCGCAGATTACATTCTGAATCTCGACATCAAACACCTGCGTTTGCGGTGTCTCGTAACATTGTTTATTCATATTGAAATAATATTTAGACAAATATGGCCAGCGTGCCCCGAAAACCGGGTTGCATCTTATCTATATAGTTGTCCTATTTTTACAAATATAAAGATATTGATCATAAAAAACCCCATCCGTCCGCGGAAACACCCTTCAGCCGAAACCGACGGTTCTTTTTGTAAGTCGCAGCTGGAAAGACGGGCGAACAAAAGTCATCCGTCCATGGAAACGCCCCTCTCCCTGGACGAATAGGCTCGACGGACTCCGGATAGTTGGCTTTGCTGTGTCAATAAATCTTCGTGGGGTAAGTCTCCGGCATTTCTGGGGTAGGTCCCGGGCACAAATGGGGTAGGTCCAACAAAAGGCCTGGGACCTACCCCGCGAATCTGCCCTGCAGTAACTCTAGCGGTGTAGGTCTGGCCCATTCCATCGGACCTACCCCAAAACGCGCCGCCACCTACCCCAAGAATCTTGGCTACCTACCCCAAAGCCCGCCGCCACCTACCCCAAGATGCTTGGTCACCAACGCCAAGGTCCGCCGCCACCAATGCCAAAATGAGTCGTCCGTAATCCACGAGAGGGATACTCTCCAAGGTGGGTGGTGACTTATCTCAACGCACCGTCACGATTTCCACGGCATAGTTCGGGTATGTTCCCGGTATATCTGGGGTAGGTCCCGGGCACAAATGGTGTAGGTCCAGCAAAAGGTCTGGGACCTACCCCGTGAATCGGCCCTTCAGCAACTCTAGCGGTGTAGGTCTAGCATATTTCATCGGACCTACCCCAAAACGCGCCGCCACCTACCCCAAGTTTATCTATTGTTATGGATAATATCCGCTACCTTCTCGCGTTCGAGACCAAATCCGCGGGCCAGTTGGGGGATGCTGGTGTTGGATGTGCGCCAGACATACGGGATCAGTCTCATTTTCTCTGTCAGGGACAACTGCGATATCGGCTTTGAGAACCATCGCTCGCTCGTGGCTGAAATCATCTTGAAAAATTCTCCATCAAGCATTCTTTTTCTTGGCCCATCCACAAGCTCTTGCTGCATCTGAGAAACATTGACTTCTCCTATTGTTTTCAGGAGGAAAGCTTGAGAATTATCAAAAGCATCTTCTATGTATTTCCAGTCGCACGCACTTACGGGGTCCAGAAAACAATGGGAATCGATCATCCATCCAGTAGAAGAACAATCATCATTAGTGTGAAAGATAGTCTCCCTCTCACGTTTTGTCAGAGTTGATACCGGTCTTGTGGATTCCTTGCTGTGGCCGTTGCAAAAAACAGCGCTGTATCCGGACCAGGGATATGACTCTATTCTCTGTCCGTTGTCGAGAGCATTTCTGAAAACGTAAGCAATTGCATTACGTACATACCAATATGTATCCAGCAAGCGCACATCGACGCAATTGGTATGGTACATAATGCGTTCGCTATACTTGCGACTGAACCACATAGCATACCTCCGGCGTATTTCTTTGCCATATTCTTTCGCGATGATGTCATCTTCAGACAGAAGAACGACGTGAAGGTGATTGGATACGACCACATACGTTGCCACGACTACGTTCTTGCTGAGAGCGCACAAAAAGACGTACTTGACAAGAATGTCGTAATCTTCCTCGTCGCGACAGATTATCGCTTTTTCGAGCCCCTCCAGACTGAGATGGAAGGGGAATACACGGCGGGCAGACCCATCTGGCATCTCCCGCACAATCGCTTTCACAATTGCCATTTCTACCCATTTGTTTTTCCCAAAGTTATCTTTTATCTCGGTAGAAACAAATAGCAAAAACTGATTTTTTACAACAAAATACACCTCGTAATAGCAGAGAATTATGTTGTTGCGGGGTAGGTCCCTGGCATATCTGGGGTAGGTCCAACAAAAGGTCTGGGACCTACCCCGTGAATCTGCCCTGCAGCAACTCTAGCGGTGTAGGTCTGGCCCATTCCATCGGACCTACCCCAAAACGCGCTGACACCTACCCCAAGGATCTTGGCTACCTACACAAAGGCTCGCTGCCACCAACGCCAAAACGCGCCGTCCGTAATCCACGAGATGAATCTCTCCACAATACGTGGTGTCTTGTCCCAAGCGGGCCGTCTCCAGCACTTAGTTAACGCGCTGCGACCTGTCTTATGATATGGTTTTTACCCGTAAGCCGGGTTGCTACTTGTCTCGGATTTGATAAAAGAAATGACCGCCGGTTCCACCTGGGACCGACGGTCTTTTTGTGCGCTGCCGCGGGACGGGTGAGCGTGCTGCGGCCGGCGGGATTATGAGCGCCAGATCTTCTGGGGATACTCGCCGGCGGCGATGAGGGCGTTGATCTTCTCGACGGTGAAGGGGCGGTCTTCCTTGTAGGTGACGCCGAACCACTTTGCGTCGCAGTCGAGGACTTTGACTGAGGCGAGGTTCTCGCGGATCAGTTTGTCGGCGATGTAGGGGATGAAGTACTCTGCCTTGAGGTTGTGCATATTCTCGTCGAGGAACTGCTTGAAGATGCGCTCGGAGTGCTTGAAATAGTCAGGGGTGAAGCCCCAGAAGTTCATTGACACGTAGCTGGCGGGATTGAGCTCGTGTTTGGTGTCGTCTTCGATGTAATACACCACGCCGCCGCTGCGGGCGATTGCGGTGCGCTCCGTCACGGTGGTGAGCTTGTTGTCCTTGTCGACGCCGCAGATGCCGCGTGACACGGTGCCGAACTCTGAGAGGGTGTTCTCAAGGTGATATCCCACCATTGCGTACTGACCTTCGGTGCCTTCTACCGAACGCAGGTAGGCAGCCATTGTCTCGTAGCTTGAGCGGCCGTAGAAGTCGTCGGAGTTGATGACGGCAAAAGGTTCGTTGATGACTCCGGCAGCCATCATAACTGCGTGGTTGGTGCCCCAGGGTTTCTGGCGTCCTTCAGGAACGGTGTAGCCTTCGGGCAGGCA
>JAFXPV010000028.1 GCA_017527625.1 Bacteroidales bacterium
CCTAAGGATGTGGTAACGTACACCGGGAAGGTCTTTAACACGACCGCCACGAACCAGCACGATGCTGTGCTCCTGAAGGTTGTGACCCTCGCCCGGGATGTAGGCATTGACCTCTTTCTGATTGGTGAGACGTACACGGGCTACCTTTCTCATAGCTGAGTTCGGCTTTTTGGGAGTGGTAGTATACACACGTACGCAAACACCACGTCTCTGAGGACAAGCATCGAGCGCGCGAGATTTGCTCTTGACTTCAATAACCTCGCGACCTTTACGAACTAATTGTTGAATAGTGGGCATAAATAGTTGTTATTCTTATATTTATGTTTATTTCCCGCACTTTTGCGGGGCTGCAAAGGTAGTAATTTTTAGACAATTACCAACACCTTTTCAACTATTGTGGCCCTTCAGACGCATTTTTTGTTATAAAAAATTTGCAGATACAAAAACCGTTGCTATCTTTGCGATATCAAAATAATATCAAATCACTGCTATGGAAAACAAAGAGTTCAAATTCAACGGTTTCAAGGCTAACGGTTTCGTTATGCTCTTCGTCACTATCGCTATGACTTTCTTTATGCCGGCATATCTCATCGCGGCTGGCGTCAACGATAACATACAGGGCTGGGGCATCGTCGTCGGAGCGCTGCTCTTCATCCTGGCGATGTTCTTCTGGAACGGCTTCATCAAACTCGAGCCCAACGAGGCTGCCGCCTTCCTGTTCTTCGGCAAGTACCGCGGCACCTTCGCCGAGACCGGCTACTACTGGGTCAACCCTCTGCTCAACAAGAAGAGAGTGTCACTGCGCGCCCGCAACCTCAACCCCGAGCCCATCAAGGTCAACGACCGCAACGGTAACCCTATACTTATAGGTATGGTCATCGTGTGGAAGCTTGAGAACGTCTACAAGGCCCTCTTCGAGATCGACTCGCAGAGCCTTGCAGTCAACGCCAAGACCGCCCAGAGCGCCGACTCCACCAGCCTCGTCGTAGCCAAGCGTATGAACGCCTTCGAGGAGTTCGTCAAAGTGCAGAGCGACGCCGCCCTCCGCCAGGTCGCCGGCCTCTATGCCTATGACACCCTCGGTGACGAGAAAGAGGGCATCACCCTTCGCAGCGGCGGAGACGAGATCAACCAGCAGCTGGCCGACAAGCTCAACCAGAGGCTCGCGATGGCCGGCATCAGCGTCATCGAAGCCCGCATCAACTACCTTGCCTACGCTCCCGAGATCGCTGCAGTGATGCTCCGCCGCCAGCAGGCCGAGGCCATCATCGCCGCCCGCGAGAAGATCGTAGAAGGCGCCGTTTCGATGGTCAAGATCGCCCTCGACAAACTCTCTGACGAAGACATCATCACCCTCGATGACGACAAGAAGGCTGCAATGGTCAGCAATCTGCTCGTAGTCCTCTGCGGCGACGAGCAGGCCCAACCAGTGGTCAACACCGGAACTCTTCATAAATAATGGCTAAGGAAAAACAGGACACGAAAAGCTTTGTGCTGAGGATCGACGCGGCCACTATGGAAAAACTCGAACAGTGGGCCGAGGACGAATTCCGCAGCATAAACGGGCAGATTTCGTGGATAATCGAAGAAGCACTTAAGAAAAGCGGAAGAAAATGAACACTGAGATTCGCAACTGGCCGCACTTCGCAATAGAGATGGTCTCCATCCTTCTGCTGGTGTGCTGCTTCATCCCTCTGCTCAGCTACGGCAAGCTTGCCGGCGTCGAGGTGCCCTCGCACTTCGACGCCACAGGCGCCGTGAACGGCACGCAGGACGCCAGCATATTCATATTCCTGCCTTGCCTGGCCCTGTTCATCTTCGCCACCCTGACCTTCAGCGAGAAGCACCCGAAGATGATCAACGCTCCCAAGAAGCTCAGCGACAACGGCCGCGAGTGGCTCACCGCCAACAGCTGGAAATTCGCGCGCGAGCTGAAGGTCTGCATAACGGGCCTGTTCACGTACATCATCTGGTCACTGTTTGCCGTCGCTATGGGCAAGGCAGCAGAAGTCCAGCTCTGGGGCTTCACGCTCTTCATCGGGCTGATGCTCGTGGTGACCCTGAGGTTCTACTACCTGCTGTATAATCACAATTAGCTGCGCACCGTCTCGAACAGGAACACCTTGTCGCTGCGGCGCAGCTTGACAGACACGGGGATCGAGCAGAGTTCGCCCTTGACAGCAGTGGCGACCGGCTTCAGGTCGACCCTTATTTCCGGGACTTCCGCCTCATATACTCCGGTGGTCGGCCCGGAAATTACTATCGTATCCCCAACCGAGAGGCTGCCGGTCTCCATCAGGATCTCGGCGACGCCGATCTTCTCGAAATAATTGGTGATCTTGCCGACGTAGCGTTTGACGCGGGTGGCGCGGTTGCCGTAGACTTCGCTCCACTGGCCCATCTTCGCGCCGAGATAGTAGCCGTCCCAGAAGCCGCGGTTGAAGACGGTTTCGAGCCGTGCCTTGAGGCTTGCCGCCAGCTGCGGAGTGTAGCTGCCGTCCTCCACCGCATCTGCCGCCTGCCGGTAGGCCTGCGTCACTGTCTTGACATATTCCGACGAGCGGGCGCGGCCTTCGATCTTGAAGACGGTGACGCCTGCGTCGATGATGCGGTCCATAAACTCTATGGTACACAGGTCGCGGGGCGACATAATGTATTTGTTGTCGACCACCAGCTGACTGCCGGTCTCCAGGTCGGTGACTTCATAGCCGCGACGGCACACCTGGTAGCAGCTGCCGCGGTTGGCCGAGGCGTTGTATTCGTGCAGCGAGAGGTAGCATTTGCCGGAGACGGCCATACACAGCGCCCCGTGGCAGAACAGCTCGATGCGCAGCGGCTTGCCGCCCGGGCCGCAGATGTGCTCCTCGTCGATGATGCGCTTTATCTCCTTGACCTGCACCAGCGTCAGCTCGCGGGCCAGCACCACCACATCGGCGAACTGCGCGTAGAAGCGCAGGCTCTCGCTGTTGGAGATGCTCAGCTGGGTGGAGATGTGCACCTCCAGCCCCAGGCTGCGGGCATAGCTTATCGCCGCCATATCCGAGGCTATCACCGCCGAAATGCCGGCCTCGCGGGCCAGCTGCAGCGTCCGCCTCATATCTTCGAGGTCTTCGTTGTAAAGGGTTATGTTGAGGGTGAGGTACGAGCGCACATCATTCTCACGGCAGATGCGGCACACTTCGGCCAGGTCCTCCGCCGCGAAATTGTTTGCCGAGTGCGAACGCATATTCAGGCGGCCGATGCCGAAATACACCGAATCCGCGCCGCCCTGGATGGCAGCCTGCAGGCACTCGAAGTTGCCCGCGGGGGCCATTATTTCCAATTGTCCTTCCCTCATCAGCTTCTAGAACTTCCTGTAAACCAAGCCTCTTGCGAACTCAGTGAGATTGGCCTTGCGGTCGGCGTCGAGATTAAGGCTGTCGAGTATAGCCAGGGCTTTGTCGTGATACTGCCTGATGGCCTCGATGGCCAGCGAGTCGACGTTATGCTTCTTGTAGAGCTTCTGCATCGCAGCGACCTTGGCCGGCATATCGTCCTGCTGGGCCAGCAAGCCCTCCAGGGCCGCCCTGTCCTCTCCGGACACCAGCTTCTGGCACTGCACCAGCAGCCACGTCTTCTTGTTGTTCTCTATGTCGCCGCCCACCTTCTTGCCGAAGACCGCCTGGTCTCCGAAGGTGTCGAGATAGTCGTCGGTGATCTGGAAGGCGATGCCCAGCTCCCAGCCGAAGTCGTAGAGAGCGTCGCACACGTGCTCCGGCGCCCCGGCTATGACAGCTCCCATCTTGGCGCTGCAGGCGATCAGGGCCGCGGTCTTGAGGCCTATCATCTTCAGGTAGTCCTCCATCGTTATCACCTGGATGTCTTCGAAGTCCATATCGTACTGCTGTCCTTCCATCACCAGCACAGCCATATCGGAGAACATCTCCACCAGCCTGCGGAACTCGGGACCCTTGTAGCCCTCCAGGAACTTCAGGGACATTATGGACAGGGCGTCGCCGCAGAGGATGGCGCTGTTCTCGCCCCACTTCGCGTGGATGGCGGGCTTGCCGCGGCGCAGGTCGGCGTGGTCCATTATGTCGTCGTGCATCAGGGTGAAGGAGTGGAACAGCTCGAGGGCCAGCGAGGGCATAATGATGTTGTTGTCGATGTTGTCCTTGAAGAGGCTGTAGGTCGTCAGGCAGAGCCTGGGCCTCAGACGCTTGCCGCCAATGGCCATCATATATTCCAGCGGCTCGTAGAGAGTCGGGGGTTCCTTCTTGAATTCGATGGCGAAGATAGCCTTGCGCACCATCGTCTCTATATCTTTCTGGCTGTACATTGAATGCTGTGCTTTAAACTCCAAATATAGCAATTTTCCTGGTTTTTTACGACCTTTGCGGCGATGAGAAAAGGCACGGCAACTGTTGTAAAGCACACCGGCAGCCATTATCTGCTGAGCGAGCTTCCCGCGTGGGATCTTTTTCCCGCTGTGGTGAGGGGCCGCATCCGCCTCAAGGGCTCCAGCAACACCAACCCCATCGCAGTGGGGGATGTGGTGGACTACAGCATCGACGACGATGCGGAGGACGCGATGGGCACCATCGACGCCATCCACCCGCGCAGCAACTACATTATCCGCCGCTCTACCAATCTTTCCCGCGAGGCGCACATCATCGCCGCCAACGTCGACTGCGTGTGGCTCATCGTCACGATGCAGTTCCCGGAGGTGAAACTGCCGTTCGTGGACCGCTTCCTGGTGACCTGCGAGGCCTACGGCGTGCCGGTGAACATCGTGGTCAACAAGCGGGACATCGACGACGAGTATTCGCTCGCGCTGCTGAAGGTTTTCAAGGAGATATACCACGACCAGGCAGGCTACAACGTGCTGGAGGTGTCGGCCATCACCGGGGAGAACATCGACGCCGTGCGGCAGGCCTGCAAGGGACGCATCAACCTCTTCTCGGGAGTGTCAGGCGTCGGCAAGTCGTCGCTCATCAAGGCCATAGACCCGAAGCTGGACTACATCCGCACCGGCGAGATCTCGACGGCACACCTGCAGGGCAAGCACACCACCACTTTCTACGAGATGCATCCCATCTCCACCGGCGGCTTCATCATCGACACGCCGGGCATACGCTCCTTCGGCCTCATCGATTTCGAGAAGGAAGAGCTGAGCACTTATTTCCCTGAGATGCTGGCAGTGATGGACAACTGCCGCTTCAAGCCCTGCACCCACACCCACGAGCCGGGCTGCGCCGTGAAGGCTGCCGTGGAAGACGGCTCCATCGCCCCCGAGCGCTACAATTCCTACCTCGGGATGCTCGAAGACCAGACGAAATACCGTTAATTCCTGAAAATTCCGAAGACTGAGCTGCCGGAGCCGGACATCGACGCATAGACGGCACCGCGGGCGTAGAATGCGTCCTTGGCGGCTGCGATTTCGGGATGGGCCGGCAGGATGCTCGCCTCGAAGTCATTGACCAGGCGGCCGCGCCACTGCTCGGGCGGCAGGGCCAGGATGTCCTCCAGCGGCATTGCGGGCACGCCCGGCGTCACCCCGCCATAGGCCTCCGCGGTGCTGACGTGCACGGGCGGCACGAAGACCTCGAAGCGGTAGCCGTCGAGCGACACTTCGCAGTCCTGCAGGATCTCCCCGCGTCCGGAGGCAATCATAGGACGGTTGTAGATGAAGAACGCACAGTCGCTGCCGAGAGTGGCCGCATCAGCCGCCAGCTGCCCGTCGCTCAGGCCGAGGCCGAAGAGGTCGCTCAGCAGCCGCAGGGTGAAGGCCGCATCGGCGCTTCCGCCGCCCAGACCCGCCCCGGAAGGGATCTGCTTGTAGAGATATATCTGCACCGGACCGATGCCGTACTTGTCGGCCATCAGCTGCCAGGCCCTGAAGCAGAGGTTCTTTTCCGGCTCGCAGCCGCTCAGCAGACCGTACTCCGTCAGGCCGGGCTTGTCCGCGAACACTATCTCCAGCACATCCTTCAGCCCTTTGTAAGGCACGAAGACCGTGCTGATGTCGTGGTAGCCGTCGTCGCGGCGCCGCAGCACCCTCAACCCCAGGTTCAACTTCGCATTAGGAAATACTATCATAGGCTAGCCGCACTTTGAATAGCCGCAGTCCTGGCACACCAGACAGCCCTCCTGGTAGACGAGGTTGCTGCCGCCGCAGGTCGGACACTTCTTGCCGCTCTCGTCGCGGGTGCCGTCGGGGATATACCTCTTCAGCGCGCGCTCCACGCCGTTCTTCCAGGTGTTGATGCTCTCGCTGTCGAGCTCCAGCCCGTGCACGAGGTTCAGCACGTCCACCACCGGCATACCGTTGCGCAGCACGCCGGAGATGAGCTTGGCGTAGTTCCAGTACTCCTTGTTGAACATATGGGAGATGCCGCCCACCACGTTCGGGTAGCCGTAGGTGTCCACATAGTGGAAATCGTAGCGGCTCTTGCCGGTGGCCGGATTCTTCTCCTTCACGATCCAGCCGTGCTCGATGGACTGAGGCACGGTGCGCGTCTCCTCGTCGAGGATACCCGTGAAGATCTCGTAGGGCTGCCCGTTGAACATACCCACGAAGGCGATCCACTGCTGCTTGCCGTTGCGGAAGCGCACCACGTCGGCCTCGAGACTGACGGGACGCTTGCGCGGGCGGGCCTGCGCCTCTTCCTTCTTCTTCATCGAGATCAGGATGTCGTTGCGGGAGCCCTCGCGGTAGACTGTCATACCCTTGCAGCCGCACTCCCAGGCGGTGCGGTACACCTCGTCCACCACCTCCTCGGTAGTCTCCTCAGGCAGATTGACCGTCACGCTGATGGAGTGGTCCACCCATTTCTGGATGGCGCCCTGCATACGGACCTTGGCCACCCAGTCGATGTCGCCCGCCGAAGCCTTGTGGTAAGGCGAGGTGGCCATCAGCGCGTCCAGCTGGTCGGTGTCCATAGCCCTGACTGCCTCCTCGGTGTAGCCGTTGATGCAGGCCCAGGTGAGGAACTTGTGGTGGAACACGAAATACTCCTCGAAGCAGTCGCCGACCTCGTCGCGGTACGACACCTTGACGTTCTTGTCGTTGGGATTGACTTTCTTGCGGCGTTTGTAGAAGGCCCTGAACACCGGCTCGATGCCCGACGTGGTCTGGGTCATCAGGCTGGTGGTGCCGGTCGGAGCGATGGTCAGCATCGAGATGTTGCGGCGGCCGACTGCCACCATCTTTTCGTACAGGGCAGCATCGGCCTTCTTGATGCGCAGGATCATCGGATTCTCCTTCTCCCTTTCGGCGTCGTAGATGGGGAAGGCGCCTCGCTCTTCGGCCATCTCGACAGACGAACGGTAGGACTCGACGGCCAGCGTCTTCTGCACATTGACGGCGAAGTCGATGGCCTCGTCGGTGCCGTAGCGCAGGCCCAGGGCTGCGAGCATATCACCCTCGGCGGTGATGCCGAGGCCGGTGCGCCGTCCGCCCAGCGATTTGTCGCGGATCTTGCGCCACAGGTCGTACTCCGTCCTCTTGACGCTGTCGTCCTCGGGGTCGCTCTCGATCTTGGCCAGGATGCTGTCGATCTTCTCCATCTCGAGGTCGATGAGGTCGTCCATCAGCCGCATCGCCTTGCGCACGTGGGCCTTGAACAGCTCGAAGTCGAAATATGCCTCGGGGGTGAAAGGATTTACGACGTATGAATAGAGGTTGATGGCGATCAGACGGCAAGAGTCATAGGGGCAGAGCGGAATCTCGCCGCAGGGGTTGGTGCTGACGGTGCGGTAGCCCAGGTCGGCATAGCAGTCGGCCACGGACTCGCGCAGGACGGTGTCCCAGAACAGCACGCCCGGCTCGGCGGCCTTCCAGGCGTTGTGGATGATCTTCTTCCACAGCGCGGCGGCATCTATCTCCTTTTCCACCTGCGGGTGCGAAGAGTTGATGGGGAACTGCTGCACGTATGGAGTGCCGTTCATCGCGGCACGCATAAATTCGTCGTCCACCTTCACCGACACGTTGGCTCCGGTGACCTTGCCCTGCTCCATCTTGGCGTCGATGAAGCGGCCGGCGTCGGGATGCTTGATGGCGATGGTGAGCATCAGCGCTCCTCGGCGGCCGTCCTGGGCCACCTCGCGGGTCGAATTGGAGTAGCGCTCCATAAACGGCACCACGCCGGTCGAAGTCAGCGCGCTGTTCAGCACCGGAGTGCCGGTGGGGCGCAGATGCGACAGGTCGTGGCCCACACCGCCGCGACGCTTCATCAGCTGCACCTGCTCCTCGTCGATCATCAGGATGCCGCCGTACGAGTCGGCAGGATTGTCGTGGCCGATGACGAAGCAGTTCGACAGCGAAACCACCTGGTTGGTGTTGCCGATGCCGCTCATCGGGCCGCCCTGCGGGATGACGAACTTGAAGTCCTTCAGCAGCTCGTATATCTCGTCTTCACTCAGGCCGTTGGGGTAGCAGTCCTCGATGCGCGCGAACTCGCGGGCGATGCGGCGGTGCATCATATCGGGGTTCAGCTCGTAGATTTTGCCCTCAGAATCCTTGAGGGCATACTTGCTCACCCACACCGAAGCCGACAGCTCGTCACCGCGGAAATAGTCCTTCGACGAAGCCAGCGCCTCGTCAAAACTGTATGTCTTCATTTTAGTGATTATTCTTTGCCGCAAGTTACTTCAGAAAAGACCAGCAAGCACAAAATTGCCTTCTTATTTTGTAAACAAGAAACTAACAGCGGAAGCCGGGCCAGGTCTTTTCGACTGAGGTGATGTCAACTATCTCGACCTCCTCCTCGCTGATGAGGCCGGCGGCGGACAGCGCCATAGCCAGCAGCAGGTCGCCGTAGCAGTGCACCCGGCCCCCGCGCAGCCGGTTGTCGAAGCTGCCGGTGATTTCCATAGTGTCGCCGTCGACGGTTATGGCCGCGCCGAGGTTGATGAACTGCGTCACGAAATTGCGCAGCCGCTCGGCATCCCGGCCGTTCAGCCGCCTGATGCCTCTCAGCACGCTGACCCCCTCGCTGCGCAGGGCCAGCATCAGCAGCGGGCCTATCAGGTCCGGCGTCTCCGCCAGGTCGTATTCGAAAGCGAAGGTCACGCTGCGCAGGGCCGAGAAATCGCCCTTGTTCTCCCCCGCCCTGTCGGTCATATAGTAGCCGATGTCGCCGCCCGAGCGGTCCATCAGGTCCAGCAGCACATAGCCGCCCTGGTCGGTGTCCAGCGGCAGCCGGCGCACCATACTCTCGCCGACAGTCACGCCTGCCACCAGCCACAGCGCCGCGCCGGTCCAGTCAGCCTCGATGCGGATGCGGCCCGGACGGATGCTCTGGCCGCCCTTGAAGGCCACGTATATGTCCTCGCCGGAGAAATCCTCGCTGGAGAACGAATAGCCGAAGCGGTCCAGAATGTTCATCGTCATACGGATGTCCGGCACTCCCACGGCTTTGCGGATCACAAGCTTCGAAGGCCCCTCGAGCATCGGGAGCACGAACAGCAGGCCGTTCACAGCCCACCTGCGGCGGGTGCCGTCGATGGTATACTGGCCGCTTTCGAGGCGGCCGCTGACAGTCACCGGCAGCCGGCCCTGGGTGAAGGCCAGCGAGGCTCCGTGCCTCAGCAGCGGAGTGCAGCAGCCCGCGAAGCTCTTCTTCAGCAGCGACTTCTCGCCAGTCACCGTCACCGGCTCGCGGCTCAGCGTGGCCAGTGCTATGCAGATATCCGCCACCAGCAGGCTCTCCCCGGCATTCAGCACTCCGCCCGCCACCTTCAGGCCTTCGGCGGCAATGTCCTTCTGCACGCCCTTCACCGTGATGGTCTTGGACTTCTTGTTGAAATGCACCTCGGCGAACAGCTGCCGGGCCACATTCATCGCGGCAGTTATGTCCCGCGAAAGATTCACCTGGCGGATGCGGCTCTCCCCCGTGCAGAGGGCGGCTGCGAGGACAGCCCTCACCGCATAGCCGTCCGAGCAGGGCGCCTTCACGTCGCCCACGAACTTCTTCTGCTCGGGCTCCAGGATGTCGAAGACCGTCGGCTCGCCCTCGCTCACGAGACGGCTCTGGCGCGGCGCCACGTAGTACATCGGGCAGCCCTTGCCCACCGCCTCGATCCTCGACAGGCGGCCGTAGGTGCCCATCGCGAAGGCCACGAGTTTTTCCGGCGGGAAGAAATCGTAGAGCGCCAGCACCCCTGCGGCCTCCTCGGGGTGGCGGGCCGTCGTGGCTATCTTCACTATGTCGGCCCCGAGCGCAAAGCAACGCGCCGCCACGGCCTTCAGCTCCGACAGCGGCTGCACGCCGTAGTAGTTATGGTATGAGACGATAAGTCCGCAATGGTAGTTCAGAGCCAGGGTTATCAGCCAGTCCCTCTCCTTGTCAGGAAAGTCCAGCCCGATGTCGACGTATGCCGCCCCGGACATTATGGCCACCGAGAGCAGATGCACTCCCAGCGACAGTTCCCTCGCCATCGTCTCTTCATCTTCTTCGTCTTCAGGAAGGCGGAAGGTCGCGATGCTGTCCAGCCCCTTCGTCTGCCGGAAATAGGCCTTCACCTCCTCCTCGTCGAAGTCCAGCAGGTCCAGCCGCAGCTCCACGAGGTCCTTTTTCTGCAGGAACTTGCGGTAGGAGATGCAATAGGCCGGCTCTACGTCCGAAAGACTGTGGCAATAGGTCAACATTGCTGAGGTGGGGGGTCTATGCTCCGGCGGGAAGCACCAGCTGGCGGAGACGATCGATGTCGAGGTGCATTATGTCGGCGGAACCTATCTTGGTCGGGATCACGAAATCGAAGGTGGTGGCGGTCTGCTTCTTTTCCTTGCTGACAGCGTCCATCAGGGTGCGCATATCGATGTCGGTCTGCGTCGGCAGCCCTATTGCGGCGAAATCAGCGATGAGGGTCTCGGTCACCTTATGGTTCGTCTTGCCGAGCTCCTCCCCTACGCGCGAGGCTATGACGGTGCCGATGCTGACCGCATTGCCGTGCGAGATGGGCGTCGGCGAGCATTTCTCAATCGCGTGGGCGAAAGTGTGGCCGAGGTTCAGCACCCTGCGCGGTCCGTGCTCGTGGTAGTCCTTCTCCACGATCTTGCATTTATATCTCACGGTGCGCATTATCAGGTATTCCAGATCCTCCTTGGTGTCGTAGTCCATCAGGTGGTTCTCCTTGAAATAAGCCACCGCCTTCTTGTAGAGCGTGCTGTCGCCGATGATGCCTATCTTCAGCATCTCCGCCGCGCCGCTGAGCATATTCTTCTCGTCAAGAGTCTTGAGGAAGAGCGAGCAGACATAGACGAACTGCGGCTTGTTGAAGAGGCCGACGACATTCCTGTAGCCCGCATTGTTGATGCCGGTCTTGCCGCCGATGGCAGCGTCCACCTGGGCCAGCAGGGTCGTGGGGATCAGGGCGTACTTCACGCCGCGCTTGTAGATGGCCGCCACGAAGCTGGTGATGTCGGTGACGATGCCGCCGCCGATGCCCAGGATTATGCAGTCGCGGTCCGCCCCCATCTTCATAAACTGGTCGATCACGGACTGCACCGTCGCGAGGTTCTTGTTCTCCTCGGTGGCGTCTATGAAGACCTTCTGGAAAGGGAATGACGAGCCGTAGAGCTTCTCCACCTGCCTGTCGATGATGACAAACACCTTCTTGTCCTGAAGGAGCGAACGGAGCTCTTCGGTGCTGCTGCGGAAATATATCTTGTCGAGAAAGGCCATCTTCTGACTGCTATTCAATCAAAGATAGGCAATTATTTCCAATTGTCAAGGCATTCCGACAACTGGTCGTCATACTTCAGGCTGACTGCCGGCCCGGCGGGGTAAAAGTAGTAGCGCACAGCCACTTCGTTCTCCAACAGAGGCAGGATTTCGTCCTTCTTGCTGCGCAGCACATCTGCCTTATCCATCTGCATCTTCGCCGTCAGGGCGTCGATCTCATCCTTGAAGGCGTCGTACATTCCGTCGGCCTCCGCCACCCTCTTGAGTTGCTCGATCTGGGCCTGCATTCCGCTGCGGTAGTCGAACTCCTGCTCGCAGGCGTAGCTGATGAAGTCCTCGAACTCAGCGTCGCTGAGGCGGAAGCTCTCCACCGGGGCGATGGTTGCGTGCTCCGTGCGGTATTTCACGGCATAGTCGTCGATGATGCCGTTGAGCACCAGCGAGACTGTCGGGCGGCTGTACATATGGCTCTCCACCTTGATGTCGGGGGTGATTCCGCCGCCGTCCTTCACGATGCGGCCGTTCTTGGTGCGGAACTCGCGGGTCAGCGAGTCGGGGATGGCGCCCACGCTGCCGTCCGCATTGCGGTGGCTGTAGTCGATGGCCTGCACGCAGCGGCCGGACGGGGTGTAGTACTTGCCGGTCGTGATTTTCACAGTGCCGTTGTATGCAGTGGGAAGGATGGTCTGGATGAGGCCCTTGCCGTAGGTCTTGGCGCCTGCGATGACGCCGCGGTCAAGATCCTGGATGGCGCCGGCCACAATCTCGGAAGCCGAGGCCGAGCCGCTGTCCACCATTATCATCAGAGGGATGAGGGTATCCACCGGCGCCTCCTTGGTGTAGTACTCCTGGTTCTGCGCCGCCATACGGCCCTTAGACGACACCACCATAGTGCCCCTCGGGACGAAGATGGACAGGATCTCGATGGCCTCCTCCATCAGTCCGCCGCCGTTGCCGCGCAGGTCTAACACCAGCCTCCTGGCACCCTTCGCCTTGAGGTCCTGCACAATCTGCCGGAGCTCGTCGCTCACGCCCCGGGTGAAGCCCGAAGTCAGGATGTAGCCGATAGAGTCGCGGATCATACCGCTGTACTCCACGTCCGAACGATGGATAGTCTCGCGCGTCACCACCACGTCGATGGTGTCCTTCGTGGCGCCCCTGACGACCTTGAAGCGCACGTCCGTGTTGGGCTGACCCTTCATCCTGCCGGAGCTCTGCTCCGAAGTTTCGTCATACACCGGAATGCCGTCAATCTCGATGATGGTGTCCCCCGGCACCAGCCCCGCCTTGTCGATAGGGCTGCCGGGATACGGCTCGTTGATCACCACGCCACCTCCCACACGCTTGCGGATTACCGCCCCCACACCGCCGTACATACCGGTAGTCATCATCTGCACATTCTCGTCCTGCTCCTCAGGATAATAGACAGTATACGGATCGATATACCCCAGCATCGCATCAATGCCGGCCCTCATCATCTTCGAATACTCCAGCGAATCGACATAACTGCGCGCCAGATTGCGAAGTATAGAATTCTGTATCTCAAGGCTCTGTCCGAGCGTAAAATCCTGCGACTGCCCCCACGCCGTCACCGACAGCGCCAGCACAAAAATCAACGAAATGGCTCTTTTCTTCATCTTCTTCTTCAACATAAATAATCGTGTCGCACAAAAATACTAAAAATACTTGTTTTTCAGACTTGCTAATCACGCGCGACACGGTATTACAAATTTCAAAACTGATTCCTATCTTTGGGAGCTATTAAATCCGCGAATTCTGATGGACAGGAATAAGAGAACGCTGGTCTTTGCGACCGCAAACCGCAATAAACTCATCGAGGCTGAAGGAGTGCTGGGAGAAGGCTTCAACATTGTGCTTCCGGCGGACCTGGGATATATGGACGACGTGCCAGAGACGCACCTGACGATCCGCGAAAACGGCATCGAGAAGGCGCAATTCATCTGGGACTTGTTCGGGCGCGACTGCTTCGCCGACGACACCGGGCTGGAGGTCGATGCTCTGAACGGCGCTCCCGGAGTCTTCTCGGCCCGCTATGCCGGTGAGCCGAAGAATCCCGTGGAGAACGTGAAGAAGCTGCTCCGCGAGCTGGAGGGCGTGCCCTTCGAGAAACGCACCGCCCGCTTCCGCTGCGTCGTCGCCCTCTTCGAGAGCGAAGACGAGACATACGAAACAGCCGGCGCAGCCATTTCCACCAGAAAGAGCGGTGAAACTTCCACCCAGGCAGGTCTCGGGAAGGCCGGCAAGCTCACCGTCTTCGAGGGCATCTGCGAGGGGCACATCGCCCTCGAGCCGCAGGGCCAGCTCGGATTCGGCTACGACCCCGTCTTCATCCCCGAAGGAATGGAGAAAACGATGGCGATGCTCACCCTCGACGAGAAGAACGCCATCTCCCACCGCGGCAAGGCAATGGATATGCTCGCCGCGCACCTGCGCCTCAGCACCGCGCATCAATCTCCGGACTCACCGGAACGCGCAGACGGCAACTAGTTCCCGCCGACGGTTGCCAATCCCAATTAAGTCACTCACCAATGGCACAGACCCAATCATCACGGATAATTGTCCTGCACCTGACGAAGTATGGCGACTCGTCGCTGGTGGTGCACGCTATCGACTCCGTGCGCGGGCGCTGCAGCTACATGCTCAGAGGCGCAGGCCGCAGCAAACATGTGACCGTCGGCGCCCTTCACAATCTCGCCGTCCTCGACATCGTCAGCGTCGAGAGCCCGAAAAGCTCGATGGCATACCTCAAGGAGTACGAGCCCGCCATGCCCCTGACCTCCCTCCGCAGCGACATCGTCAAGAGCAGCATCGCCCTCTTCATCAGCGAACTCCTCTACCGCACCATCGTCGAGCAGAACAGCGACGACCGCCTCTTCGCATGGCTCTGCGACGCCATCGCAAGGCTGGACACCCTCGGACAGGAAGCTCCGGAGGAAGTCCTCGGACAGGAAGCTCCGGAGGAAGCCACAGGACAGACCTCTCCGGAGGCCGCCTCAGGACAGAGAGCCGCCCCGGCAGTCGCAAACTTCCACCTGTGGTTTTTGGCGGGGCTATGCACCGTACTCGGCTTCGGCCCGTCTCAGAGCGGCGACTTCGACGGCAGCGAATACCTGCAATCGGCGAAACTGACGGCAAGTCCAGCCTTCGGCAGCAAAGCGGCCGCCACCGACCCCTCCCGAGGCGACAACCTCACCCTCCTGCGCCAACTCACCGCCGTGCCATTCGCAGAAGCGATGGCCATCCCCCTAAGCGGAGCCCGCCGCCGCGACTTCTGCGACAGTATGGTCCGCTACATCTCCTACCACCTCGGCATCAACCTCCACCTCCGCTCCCTCGACGTCCTCCACGATCTCTACTCGTAAACAGGGGTTTTGCACCAGAGCGTGTCACGCTTTGGCGGATTTCTTTCTGACAGCCTTCGCCGCCGGCTTCTTCGCAGCCCCAGCCGCAGCAGCCCCAGCCGCATCCCCCTCCGGAGCCACCTTCTCAATCATCTGGTAATCCAGCAGCTTCTGCTCCAGGCTGGCCCGAAGCACCTTCACCCTCACCCGGTCCCCGAGCGTAAACGTCCGCCGCGAAGCCTTGCCGATCACCATATATTTCTCCTCGTCGAAAGTGTAATAATCATCATTCATCTCGCGGATCGACACCATACCCTCGATCTTGGTCGGCTCGATCTCCACATAGATGCCCCACTCCGTCACGCCGCTCACAGACCCCTCGAACTCCTGCCCCACCTTGTCCTGCATAAACTCGATGAGCTTGTATTTGACGGAGGCACGCTCGGCCTCGGCGGCAATCTGCTCCCGCTGGGACGACCAGTCGCAGCACTTCTCGAAGTAGTCCTTGTCCTGGCTCTTGGCCCCCTCCTGGGTATACATCGCCAGCAGCCGGTGCACCATCATATCGGGGTAGCGGCGGATAGGCGAAGTGAAGTGGGTATAGTATTGGAACGCAAGGCCGTAGTGGCCGATATTGTCGGTGCTGTAGCGCGCCCTGGCCATCGAACGCAGCGCCAGGATCTGCAGTGCGCTCTCCTCCGGCCTCCCCTTGGCCTCCTTCAGCAGGCTGTTGAGGCTCCGCACGGTCTGTTTCGTGTTCTCGGTCGGACCCATCGTGTGCCCGAAGACCTTGGCGAACGAGCGCAGCGACTCCAGCTTCTCGGTGTTCGGCGTCTCGTGGATACGATAGACGAAGGTCGGCTGCTTGAGCTTCGGCAGCTTGCGGGTGACATACTCCGCCACGCCCTTGTTGGCCAGCAGCATAAACTCCTCGATGAGCCAGTTGCTCTCCTTGGAGATCTTCTGCCCCACGGCGATGGGCCGCCCTTCGTCGTCCACCGTCACCTTCATCTCCGGCCTCTCGAAGTTCACCGCCCCGTGGTCGAAGCGGGCCTTGCGCAGGACGGTGGCCAGGTCGTTGAGCTTGCCGATCTCGGCGGCCAGCGGCCCTTCGTGCGTCTCAATGATCTGCTGGGCCTGCTCGTAGTCAAAGCGGTAGTCAGAATTTATGACGGTGCGGCCGTACCACTCGCTCAGCACGCGGGCCTTGTCGTCGAGCTCGAAGATCGCCGCATAGCAGAGCTTGTCCTCGTGCGGACGCAGCGAGCAGAGTTTGTTGCAGAGGTTCTCCGGCAGCATCGGCACCGTGCGGTCCACCAGATACACCGAAGTGGCGCGGTTGTAGGCCTCCTTGTCCACAATGTCGCCGGGCTTGACGTAGAACGACACGTCAGCGATGTGGATGCCCACCTCGTAGCGCCCTTCGTCCAGCTGGATGAAGGAAATGGCGTCGTCGAAGTCCTTGGCATCGGCCGGGTCGATGGTGAAGGTCGTCACCTTTCGGTAGTCCTTGCGCCGCGCGATCTCGGCCTTGGTGATGGCGTCGGAAATCTTGTCGGCGGCCGCACTCACCTCCGGCTCGAAGCGGTACGGCAGCTCGAACTCGGCCAGGATGGCGTGCATCTCGGTGTCGTTCTTGCCGGATTCACCCAGCACGTCGACAATCTTGCCCTCCGGCTCCATACTCCCCCTCGGCCAGTCGGTGACCACCACAGCCACCTTCACGCCGTCGGCAGCCTGCAGCCCGCCGATCTCCGGAAGGTCCTTCGGGCTCCGGATGGGGATGCGGATGTCGTAGGGCATACGGGCGCTCTCGATGATGGCCCAGGCCTGGTTGCCACGGACGGTGAGTATGCCGATGTGCGGCCGTTTGCTGCGCTCGATGATCTTCACCACCTCGCCTTCCTGGCGGCGGCTGTCGCTGCGCTTCTTAGTGACTACCACCTTCACACGGTCGCCGTTCAGCGCCCCGCGGAGCTTGGTCTGCGGCACGAAGATGTCATTGTCGCTGCCCTCGACCACCACGAAACCAAAGCCGTCGCGGGTGAGGCTCACGACGCCCTCAAACTCTTCCTGACTCTTGCTTCGGCGGCCCTTGACGCTCAGGCGCGGGCCCTCCATCTTCCTCTGATGTTCTTTCTGCTGTTTGCGTATCTTAACTTTTTTTGCCATACCTAAATCCCTATTCCTGGGGATGCTAATCTTAAACTAATTTTCCATAAATTTGCAGGCGATTACCTTAGACAAATATAACTGAAAATATGGACAAAAAAGTATTGTTAATGATTCTTGACGGCTGGGGAGAAGGCAAGCACGACCACAGCAACGCCATCTATACCCAGGGCCAACCTCATATCGACGCCCTGCGCGCCAAATATCCTTTCTCACACCTTATGGCCTGCGGAGAAGACGTCGGTCTGCCGGACGGCCAGATGGGCAACTCCGAGGTAGGGCATCTCAACATCGGCGGCGGCCGCATCGTCTACCAGGACCTGGTGAAGATCAACCGTGCCTGCGCTGCGCATAAACTTATGGAGAACAAAGAGATAGCTGCCGTTTACAACTACGTGAAGACTTCCGGCAAGGCTCTGCACTTTATGGGTCTGTGCTCTCACGGCGGTGTGCACAGCTCTCTGAACCATCTCTACGAATTCCTGGCCGAGGCTGCCAAACAAGGCTTCGACAAAGTCTATGTGCACTGCTTTATGGACGGCCGCGACTGCGACCCGCGCAGCGGACTTGGCTTCGTGGAGGAGCTGGAGAGCAAGATGGCCGCTACCACCGGCAAGGTGGCTTCGGTTGTCGGCCGCTACTACGCAATGGACCGCGACAAACGCTGGGAACGCGTCAAGCTGGGTTACGACCTGCTGGTCCACGGCGAAGGCAAGAAGGCCACTTCGGCCACTGCTGCCATCCAGGAGTCTTACGATGAAGGCGTCACCGACGAATTCATCAAGCCCATCTGCTGCGTCGGCAGTGACGGCAAGCCCGTCGGCACCATCCAGGAGGGCGACGCTGTGATATTCTACAACTTCCGCAACGACCGCGCCCGCGAGATGACAGCCGTGCTCACCCAGCAGGATATGCCTGAGGCCGGGATGCACACCATCCCCCTCTACTACTGCTGCCTGACGCCCTACGACGACAAGTTCACCGGCCTGCACATCCTCTTCGACAAGGAGAATGTCACCAACACCCTCGGAGAGACGGTGGCCAAAGCCGGCCGCAAGCAGCTGCGAATCGCCGAGACTGAAAAATACGCCCACGTGACCTTCTTCTTCAACGGCGGCCGCGAGACTCCGTTCGAGAACGAGGACCGCATCCTCATCAACTCGCCGAAGGTGGCCACCTACGACCTTCAGCCGGAGATGAGCGCCCCCGAGGTTGCCGCCGCCCTGATGGACGACCTGGCCACCGAGAAGCACGATATGGTGATCCTGAACTTCGCGAACGGCGATATGGTAGGCCACACCGGAGTATATGAGGCCATCTGCAAAGCCGTCAAGACCATCGACGAGCTGGTAGGCAAGGTAGTGGACGTAGCCCGCGCCCACGGCTACAGTGTGCTGATCACCGCCGACCACGGCAACGCCGACTACGCTGTCAACCCCGACGGCAGCCCGAACACCGCGCACTCCCTCAACCCCGTCCAGTTCATAGTAGTGGACGACGACGTGAAGAGCGTCCGCGACGGCCGCCTCGCCGACATCGCCCCGACAATGCTCCGCCTGATGGGCATCCCCCAGCCCGCCGATATGACCGGCGAGTGCCTGATCTAAAGGCCACGGAGCCCAGGCGGGAACCCGAACAGCTGCGGACCCAGACAGAGAGCCCGGACCGCTGCGGACCCAAACGGGGGCAAAGCCCGGAACCCAGGCCAGGCGATGAGCCCGGAAGCGAGACAAGGGCAAAGCCCCAGGACCCAGGCAGAGAGCCCGGACCGCTGCGGACCCAGACGGGGGCAAAGCCCCGGACCCGGAAACGAAAATACAAACAGAAAGCAAGCGCTGCTTGACATAGATAGACGCGAGCCCCCAGGAATTGAACCCCGGGAGAGCTCCACAAAAGAAAAAGAACCAACTACTAACTCCTAATACATACAACAATGGGACTTATCATCACTATCCTCATCGGCGCCCTGGCCGGCTGGCTCGCAGGCGTACTCGTTAAAGGTTTCGGCTTCGGCTTCCTTATCAATGTCCTCATCGGAATCCTCGGCGGCTTCATCGGCGGAAACGTCCTCAACTGGCTCGGCGTATCATTCGGCGGCACCATCATCGGACAAATCCTCACCGCAGTAGTAGGCGCCTGCCTCCTCCTCTGGATCATTTCTCTCTTCAAGAAGAAATAACATCCACCGCCGTCCGGCAGCGGCTCAAAAAGCCCGCGCCAATCACGGCCCACACGAAAAGAAGGACTCCCCCGAGCCCTTCTTTTTGTTTCCACCCCCGCCAGCCGCGAAAACCCCGTCCACGCGTCCACCCAAAAGGGTGTTCTGATGGACGGACGCCGGTTTTTCACCAGTCTGTCCATCCAGAACCCCCATCCGATGGACGGATGCATAGTTATCCCTTGTCTGTCCACGGAGAGGCCGGTGCTGATGGACAGGTTTGCGATACAAGTGTGTTCTCTCTTTGTTTTGGTCTCGCCGGAGCGGGAGGGTTTTCCTCGGCGGGGCGAGGAGGGCCTTCCCTCGAGCCCCCCGCAGCGCCGCCGGGAGGAAACCCGTTCCCAGCCCTTCTTCCGCGCCCGTCTTTCCGCTTCCGGCAAAAAGAACTTTTAGAGGTTATTCTCGGCTTTGCCGGGAAATAACCTCGATCCCAATGCCCAAACGCATAAAATGAATCTCTTGCGCATTTCTTCATTTTATGCGAGAAAAATGAGCTAGCAGGTGTTTCCCTCGCCTCGGTGGGAAAACATTTTGGCTTCCCTGCCGTAGAATGAATTATACTGCCCATTCTTTCATCCTGAGGCAGGGAAATCCACCATTTCACGGAAAAACCTGTCTCAAAATGGAAAAACCAGCCACTTTGTACATTCTGAGACAGCAAAGCCAGATTTGGAAAA
>JAFXPV010000029.1 GCA_017527625.1 Bacteroidales bacterium
CAAGAAGATCAGCGGTGTGGACGCCTTCACCCTCTACGACACCTACGGCTTCCCCATCGACCTGAGCGAACTGATCGCCCGCGAAAACGGCTACACCATCGACCTGGACGCTTTCAACGTAGAGCTTGAGAAGCAGAAACAGCGCGCCCGCAACGCCACTGCCATCGAGGCCGGCGACTGGATGAGCGTAGGCAAGGATGCCGTCACTGAATTCGTAGGCTACGACACAATGGCCACCGACATCAACATCGTCCGCTACCGCACCGTCAAGGTCAAGAACAAAGAGCAGATACAGCTTGTGTTCGACAAGACCCCGTTCTACGGCGAGATGGGAGGTGAAGTAGGCGATTCGGGTTGGATCTGCGCTGGCGACGACAAGATAGCCATCCTCAACACCATAAAGGAGAACGGCCTGCCGATACATATCGCAGAGCGCCTGCCTTCCGACCTGCGTGCGACCTTCAAGGCCCAGGTCGACACCGAGCGCAGGATATGCATCCAGAACAACCACTCGGCCACACACCTGCTGCACGCAGCCCTTCGCAAAGTCCTCGGCACACACGTGGAGCAGAAAGGCTCTTTCGTCGGTCCCGAGTCGTTCCGCTTCGACTTCTCCCACTATGAGAAGATGTCCCACGAACAGATCAACGAAGTAGAAAGGCTGGTCAACAAGATGATCCGCGCCAACGCCCCTCTCCAGGAGTACCGCGACGTTCCCATCGAGGAAGCCCGCGGAATGGGTGCTATGGCCCTCTTCGGTGAGAAATACGGCAACAGCGTGCGCGTCATCAAGTTCGGCGACTCGATAGAGCTCTGCGGCGGTTGCCACGCTCCCGCCACCGGCTCCATCGGCTATTTCCGCATCATCAGCGAAAGCGCCATCGCCGCCGGAGTACGCCGCATCGAGGCTACCACCGGACTGAGAGCCGAAATTATGGTGGACAATATGGAAGAGACGATCAGCGCCATCCGCGAGATGTGCAACAACGCCCCCGACCTTCTGGCCGCCGTGCGCAAGACCGTCGAATCCAACGAATCATACCGCAAGGCTATGGAAGCCGTCCAGCAGGAGCGCGCCATAAACATCAAGAACAGCGTCAAGGCCACTGCCCAGACAGTTGACGGAGTCTCTGTGATGACCCTCCGCGCCTGCCTTAGCATGGAACTTGCAAGGAACGTCGCATTCCTCCTCCACGGAGAGACCACGGCTTCCGTGTTCATCGCCGCATTTGAGAGCGAAGACAACAAGCCTTGCCTCGTGCTTATGTATTCCGACGACCTGGTCGCCAAGGGCAAGGATGCCGGCAAGGACATCCGCGAGGCTGCCAAACTGATCCAGGGCGGCGGCGGCGGACAGAAGTTCCTGGCAACAGCCGGAGGAAAGAACGTTGACGGGCTGTCAGAAGCCACCGAAATACTGCTGAAACTGGCAACAGGCAAATAATCCTATCTTGAAGAGACTCGACCGATACCTGCTCAAATCATTCACAGGCCCCTTCGCACTGGTGTTTTTCATCGTGCTGTTCATCCTTGTGATGCAGTTCCTGTGGGTATACATCGACGAGCTTGTCGGCAAGGGTCTCGGTCTGGGCGTCATCGCCGAATTTATGGGCTGGGGCGCCTGCACCATCCTGCCTATGGTGCTGCCGCTGTCCACCCTTCTAGCATCCATAATGACGATGGGAGGCCTCGGAGAGAACAACGAGCTGCTGTCGATGAAAGCCGCCGGCATCTCCATCAGCCGCACTATGCTCCCGCTGATGATAGTCTCGTTCCTGATCGCCATCAGCGCTTTCTTCATATCGAACGAATTGATCCCGGTGGCCTACGAGCACATCTACGCCCTGCGCGACGACATCGGCCGCACCAAAGATGAGATCAAGATTCCCGACGGCGTGTTCTACGACGGCATCGAGGGTTACACCCTGAGGACGGAAAGGCAGGACGACGAGACCGGAATGATGTACAACCTGATGGTGTACGACCACACCAAGAACGATGGCAACACATCCATCATCATCGCCGAATCGGGCAAGATCCAGATCACCGAAGACAAGAAATACCTGATCTTCGATATGTACAACGGCCGCTCCTACGATGAGACCAACCGTATGGGCTACCGCGACACGACTCTCGACCAGAGCATCGTCAGCTTCAAGGAGCAGCGCATTTACATCTCTCTGGCCAACTACTCCTTCACCCGCGACGAGAACGGCGACCGCTTCAGCGACGAAATAATGTCCCAGGACCTCCACGACCTGCGCGTCGACAGGGATTCCATCCTCAACGATTACAGCACTACCTTCCCGTCGCTGCGGCGCAAGTTCACCAACAACCTCGCCCTTGACTATATGTCGCAGCTCGACACCAGCCTCCACAGCGAGCCGATGCCGATATTCGACATCAAGGGACTCAGGCAACTGCTGGATACGACTCAGACCGAAGACCAGAAGATGATGACCTTCAGCAGGGCCAAGAGCGAGTTCGAGAACGGAATGAGCTCCATCGAAACCTACGACAGAGATTCGTTCCGCTTCCTCAGCCCCACCAGGAAGATGTTGGTAGAGATGTTCAGGAAATTCTCCCTGTCACTGGCCTGCCTGCTGTTCTTCTTCATAGGCGCGCCTCTCGGAGCCATCATCCGCAAGGGTGGCCTCGGCACACCCGTCATCATCTCCACCCTGCTCTTCGTGGGATACTGGGTGGTAGACACCAGCGGCGTCAAGCTGGCCAGGGACGGCAATATGAACGAGGCCATAGGCGCGTTCATCTCCTCGATGGTGCTGCTGCCCATCGGCGTATTCCTTACCTGGCAGGCTGCCACCGACTCTCCCCTCTTCAACGCGGATGCCTACAAGGCGTTCTTCCGCAAGGTCTGGACTCCTGTCGGCAAGCTCCTCAAACGCATTTTCAGGTTCCTCAAGCGCAAGGGCGGCCGCGTAGACATCATCTATATGGGTACTCCGGAATTCGCCGTGGCGCCGCTCAAGGCCCTGCTGGAGCAGACCGACTACAACATAGCCGCTGTAGTCACCGTGCCCGACAAGGCTTCCGGCCGGGGACTGCAGCTGCACGAAAGTGCAGTCAAGAAATTCGCCGTGGAGCACGGCATTCCCGTCCTTCAGCCCGAAAAGCTCAAGGACCCCGACTTCCTTGCCAAGCTGAAATCATACGACCCCGATATGTTCATCGTGGTAGCCTTCCGTATGCTGCCCAAGGAAGTGTGGAGTATGCCTCGTATGGGTACTTTCAACCTGCACGCGTCCATCCTGCCGCAATACCGCGGAGCTGCGCCTATCAACTGGGCCATCATCAACGGAGAGAGGCAGACCGGTGTCACCACCTTTATGATAGATGAGAAGATCGACACGGGAGGCATCCTCTACAACGACTTCTGCCCCATCGAGGATTACGACAACGCAGGTTCGCTTCACGACAAGCTTGCCGAAAAAGGCTCGGCACTCGTGGTCAAGACTGCGACGGCGCTGGTCCGCAAGAAAGTCAGTCCCGCGCCTCAGGTGGCCTTCAGCGAGCTCAAGCCCGCCCCCAAGATCACCCGCGAGACCTGCCAGATCGACCTCGGCGAGGAAGCCTCGACCGTTTGCCTGCTCGTCAGGGGACTTTCGCCCTATCCTGGCGCCCACCTCAACCTTGTGGCTGAAGACGGCAGCGTGACCGACGTCAAAGTCTACGATGCCTTCGTTCCCGCCCGTGAGGAACAGCTCTCCAGGGGTCAGATTGCCACCGACGGCAAGACCTACCTGTCCGTAGGCTGCGCGTCCGGCAACATAAGGATTATGGACATCCAGCTCGCGGGCAAGAAACGTCTCAAGATTGAAGAGTTCCTGAAAGGCTTCAGGGATGCATCGAAATATCATTTCGAATGACAACCGTAATATTGGCGAACGGGGACTTCCCCTCTTCCGAAAGGACTGTCAGCCTTCTGAAGCAGGCCGACAGGCTGATCTGCTGCGACGGCGCCGCCGAAAGGCTGCTTGAGGCAGGCATCGTCCCCGACCTTATCATCGGCGATATGGACTCCCTGCCACGGGAACTGAAGCAGCGCCATTCGGCCATAATACGCACCGTCAGCGAACAGGAGACCAACGACCTGACCAAGGCATTCAAGGCAGCGACTGAAACCCTGCCCGAGGTCATCCACATCCTCGGAGCCACAGGCAGGCGGGAAGACCACACGCTGGGCAACGTGTCGCTGCTGGCCGACTATGCCGCAGAACTAGCCGGAAGCAGCTGCAGCATCGATATGGTGACCGAAACCGGCGTCTTTCACGCCTTCTGCGACAGCGAAATCCGCTTCAGCTGCCCCGTCGGCCGCGAAGTGTCGATCTTCGCCTTCGACAATTCCCTGCAGATAAAGAGCGAGGGGCTGCTCTATTCAACAGACAAAGTCACCTTCGACACATTGTGGAAGGCGACTCTGAACTGCAGCATTGCTGAAACCGTCTCACTCCACCTCAGCCATCCAGCAAAGGTGATAGTGTTCATCAGCAATCCCGATTAATTTCCGAATGTTTTCTTCGGCTCGTGTTTGTATTTGAACAGGATGGCGAAAAGGATTGCCACTACCAGAGCGTAGGCGGCGAAGATCAGCCACACTGTCCTCCAGTCAGGATCGTATGCCGCCGTATCGGCCACGAAATGATTCACCACCAGGCCTGCCACCCAGGTTCCGAGTGAGGCTCCCACGCCGTTGGTCATCAGCATAAAGAGACCCTGGGCGCTGGAGCGGATGCCGGTGTCGACGTTCTCATTGACGAACAGCGAGCCTGAGATGTTGAAGAAATCGAACGCAACGCCGTAGACGATGCAGCTGAGCACGAACAGCCAAACACCGCTGCCGGGGTTGCCGATGCCGAAGAATCCGAAACGCAGCACCCATCCGAACATAGCGATGAGCATAACTTTCTTGATGCCGAACCTCTTCATAAAGAAAGGTATCAGCAGGATGCAGAGGGTTTCTGAAATCTGGCTGATGGAAATCAGGGCATTCGCATTGTTGGCTCCCCAGGTGTCAGCGAAAAGGGGATTCCCCTGGAACGACTTGATGAAAGTGTTGGCATAGCCGTTTGTAATCTGCAGGGCGGCTCCCAGCAGCATCGAGAATATGAAGAAGATGGCGAACTTGCTCTCCTTGAAAAGCTTGAATGCAGAGAGGCCGGTAGCTTCGGCGAAGGACTGGGTGCCTTCACCTTTGGGCTTGCAGGGGCAGTTCGGCAAGGTAAGGGCGTAGAGGGTAAGGACTATGCTAAGTATGCCTGAAACGAAGAACTGTTCGTATGAGTTCTGGAACTGGATGCCTTCAGCATTGCGCACGAAATTGACGAAGAGCATCGAGCAGATGAATCCGACCGTGCCGAAGACCCTGATGGGAGGGAAATCCTTGACGGGATCCTTGCCGCTGACCTCAAGCGCATTGAAAGCCACGGAGTTGGATATGGCTATGGTCGGCATATAGAACGCCACGCTGAGGGTGTACAGGGCATAGAAGATGCCGAACTGAGCTCCGCTGCCTGCACTCATCGCATACCAGGCGAGGGCGAGCATACTGGCTCCGGCCACTGCGTGGCATATTGAAAGGACTTTCTGTGCGGGAATCCATTTGTCAGCCACGATACCGGCGAGGGCGGGCATAAAGATGGACACGAAACCCTGGGTGGCAAAGAACAGCCATATCTTGCTGCCGAAACCGGCGGAAGCCAGATAGCTGCCCATCGAGGTCAGGTACGCGCCCCAGACCGCGAATTGCAGGAAACTGAGGATGATCAGTTTGAGAGTTGTATTTTTCATATTGTTCAGGTATTACTTCGGAGCCAGACGATACAGATAGAATACGATTATCGTGAACACCACGTTGGGCAGCCAGATGGCCACGAATGGCGGCATAATGCCGGTTCGGACGAACATTTCGCTGAATCGCTGGAACAGGATGTAGGAGAAGCAGAGGCCCACTCCGATTCCGATGTTGAGTCCCAGGCCTCCCCTGCGCTTGCGGCTTGACAGAGCCAGACCCATTATCGTCAGGATGAAAGCCGAGAAGGGTAAGGCCGTGCGGGAGTATTTCTCGATCAGCGAGAAGTCCACCGACTTGTCGCCCCTCATCTTCTGTGTGGCGATGAGCTGGTCGAGTTCCTTGACCGTAAGGGTCTGCATCACGTTGCTTCGGCGCAGGAAGTCTTCCAGCGTCAGGTCGATCACCGTATCCCTGGTCCTGCCGACGACTACGCTTTCGTTGCCGTACTGGTCATAATCCCTTATGAAATAGTTGTGAAGCTTCCAGCCGTTGAAGGTCGTATCCCAGACGGCGGTTTCGGCCGACAGCTTTGACATAATTTTGTTCTCGTCGATAGTCTCGAGGGTGAAGCGGTAGGCGGTGTTGTTCCAGGTGCTGAAACTCTCCACATAGACGAACTCCCCGGGCTCCAGCTGGTAGTGTACGTCGCGGGTAGCGCCCAGGGAAGCCTTTGCCTTGATGTATTTGTTCTCGAAGTCCAGCCTCACCTTGTTGGCAGGAGGTATCACGTACAGGTTCAGCACAAGCGAGAACATCGCCACGAAAGTCGCCGACAGCAGATACGGCACCAGCAGACGGTTGAACCCGATGCCGTTCGACAGCATAGCTATGATTTCCGAGTTCTGGGCCAGCTTCGACGTGAAGAAGATGACCGTGATGAACACGAACATCGGGCTGTACATATTGATGATATAGGGGATGAAGTTGGCGAAGTAGTCGAACACTATCTCCTTGAGCGGGACCTGGTTGTCGACGAAATGGTTGATTTTCTCGCTGATGTCGAAGACCACGATGATGACGATGACTATCAGCAACGTAAGGAAGTACGTCCCTATGAACTTCTTGATGATGTACCAGTCTATTATTTTCAGCTTGGGACTCTTCATTACAATCTCTCGTCAAGTTTGCGTACTGTCTGTTCTTTCCAGCTGGCGAAATCTCCGGCTGCTATATGCTCGCGCGCCTTGGCCACCAGGTCGAGGTAGAACGCCAGGTTATGCTCGCTGGCAATCTCCGCCGCCAGCATCTCCCCTGCTATTGTGAGGTGCCTCAGGTAGGCCTTGGTGTAGGTGCGGTCGACAAAAGACGTGCCCTGCGGGTCGATGGGGCTGAAATCGTCAGCCCATTTCTTGTTGCGTATGTTGATGGTTCCCTCCCAGGTGAAGAGCATACCGTTGCGGCCGTTGCGGGTTGGCATCACGCAGTCGAACATATCCACGCCGCGGGCTATGGCCTCGAGTATGTTGGCAGGAGTGCCCACGCCCATCAGGTAGCGCGGCTTGTCGGCGGGCAGCAGCGGGTGGAGCAGCTCGATCATCTCGTACATCTTCTCCGTGGGCTCGCCGACGGCCAGGCCGCCGATGGCGTAGCCTTCGCGTCCGTAGCTCACTGCAGTTTCAGCCGCCCTGGCCCGCAGGTCAGGATATACGCAGCCCTGCACTATCGGGAAAAAGGTCTGGTTGTAGCCGTACAGCGGCTCGGTCTCGTCGAAATGGCGGATGCAGCGCTTGAGCCATCTCTCGGTGAGGTCCAGCGACTTCTTTGCATAGTTGTAGTCGGCGTCGCCGGGGCAGCATTCGTCCAGTGCCATTATGATGTCGGCTCCTATGATGCGCTGGGTGTCCACATTGTTCTCCGGTGTGAAGATGTGCTTTGAGCCGTCGATATGCGAACGGAAGGTGCAGCCTTCCTCGCTGAGCTTGCGGATCGGGCTGAGGCTGAATACCTGGAAGCCGCCGCTGTCGGTAAGGATGGGACGGTCCCACGAGCAGAACTTGTGGAGGCCGCCGGCCGCCCTGAGAACTTCCAGCCCTGGCCTCAAGTAGAGGTGGTAGGTGTTTCCCAGGATTATCTGCGCGCCTATGTCTTCCTTGAGGTCACGATGGTACACACCTTTCACGGAACCGACCGTTCCCACGGGCATAAATATGGGCGTTAGTATGTCGCCGTGGTCGGTATTTATCACTCCGCAGCGGGCGTTGCTTGCCGTGTCTTTATGTATCAGCGTGAAGCGCATAGGAATAATGCCTATAATCAGACAAATTTAGCAATTGTTCTTGATTTTCTGAAGCCCTGCACGGGTTAATGACGTCCCTGCAAAGCGTTTTTCCCACTCCTGCTGGCTCATTTCCTTCCAGTCTTCGACGGTGAGCGACTCGATATAGTCCCGGTTGCACACCAGCTCCGGCCAGACGGCTCCGGTCTGCTTGTCCCACGGGCAGGCACGCATACACTCCTCGCAGCCGAAGATGTAGCCCGCATAGTCCACGGGACGGTTCGCGGGATCGAAGAGGGCCTTGTTTTCGACCGTATGGTAGCTTATGCAGCGCTCCGCATCCAGCGTATATGGAGCCTTCAGGGCCCCTGTAGGGCAATGCCGCACGCAGTTGCCGCACATACCGCAGTCCGCAGGCACGCCTGCCCGCTTTTCCTGCAGGGCCGGGCAGTCCAGCAGCTTGAAGTCCACATTGCACAGGATGATGCCTATCAGGCAGCGGATGCCCGCCACCGTGCTGATGAAGAAATTGTTGCATCCGAAGAAGCCCAGTCCGCACTCCACTGCCCAGGCCCTGTCCATAACCGGTGCGCTGTCGACGAAGACGCGGGCCTTGAGAGCCGTGCCGGCCGCAGTTTCGAGGGGCTGACGGGCCTGCTCGAGAAACATATAAAGGCGGTCCTTGACGACTTTGTGATAGTCCAGCCCGAGGGCGAAGGACGCCACCGGAGTGCCGCTGCGGGCCTTGCTGTAAGGGACGACGAAGCACAGCACGCTGCCTGCCGCCTCCAGCAGCAACGAAGGGTCCTTGCGCTTGTCGACGTTGCGGCCCATATACTCCATACCGGCGTTGCGGCCTTCTTCAAGGTAGCTGTCCAGCCGCCTTGCGGGCTCGTCCAGAGGCTGTATGCATGCCGCCCCGAAATCTGCGAAACCTAGTCCGCGAGCAATGTCTTCCAGAGTGCCGAAAAGATTTTGGTCCATCCTGCTGTCCTTAGTCGGAGCCAAAGCTATAAAATATCCGCCATTTTAGTAAATTAGCACAAAATAACCTTTATCAAAGCAACTATGAAAAAACTGTTCTGCCTGGCACTGGCCTTTATTGCGCTGGTGTCTGCCAACGTCCTGAAAGCCCAGGACATCGCCACCAAACTCATCGAAGATGGCGGCAGCGGCCCCTACAAAGCCATAATGGCCACTGACGAATCCCTCCAGACGCACACCATATTCAAGCCGCTCAACCTCGAGCCGTTCGGCCGCAGACAGCTTCTGCCCGTGCTGGTGTGGGGCAACGGAGCCTGCGCCAACTCTCCTTTCGAGCACTACCGCTTCCTGAACGAAATCGCCTCTAACGGCTTCCTGGTAATAGCCATCGGCACTATGCCTGAAGACGGCGTCCGCTACCCCGGCAACGGCTCGCAGTCCAGCCAGCTCATCGACGCCATCAACTGGGCCATAGCCCAGAATGCCGACCCCAAGAGCCAGTATTACCAGAAGATCGACGTCAACAACATAGCTGCGGCAGGAATGTCCTGCGGCGGCCTGCAGGCTCTCGACGTATGCCAGGACCCGAGGCTCAAGACCGTGATGGTCTGCAACAGCGGCCTTTTCGTCAACCGTGGCACTGCAGTGGCCGGTATGCCTATGCCTGAGAAGGAAAAGCTCAACCAGATCCACACCCCGATCATCTACATCCTCGGCGGTGAGAGCGACATTGCCTACGGCAACGGTATGGACGACTTCCGTCGCATCAACCACGTGCCTGCAGTTGCAGTCAACTACCCTGTAGGGCACGGCGGCACCTACGCCCAGCCTCACGGCGGCGAGTTCTCAATCGTAGCCATTGCCTGGCTCAAATGGTGGCTCAAGGGCGACAAAGCCGCTGCCAACCTGTTCCTCGGCAACCCCAGCGGCCTGCAGAAGCGTCCCGGCTGGACCATTGAGAAAAAGAACCTCCCCGAGCAGACCCTCGCCGAGATTCCTGCGGACACCAAGCCCAACGAGCTCAACATCAAGGGAGCCGAATGGCCCCGCGTCGGCAGCGACGGACGCACCTACTTCAAGGTTTACGCCCCCGATGCCGAAAGGGTTGAGATCAGCTACCGCGGAGCGATGACCAGAGGCAACGACGGCTGGTGGACATACGTCTCAGAGCAGCCCGAAGTCGAGGGCTTCCACTACTACACCCTCAGCATCGACGGCGTCACTACGGCCGACAAGAACACCAGGCCTTTCTTCGGCACAGGCATCTGGGCCAGCGGCATCGAAATCCCCGCTCCCGACCGCGACTTCTATGCGAAGAAAGATGTTCCCCACGGACTTGTGAGCGAGAGCGTATACTACAGCACCGTTCGCAACGAGTGGCGCCGCTGCTTCGTATACACCCCTGCAGAATACGCCAAAGGCAACAAGAAATATCCTGTGCTCTACCTGCAGCACGGTATGGCTGAGGACGAGACCGGATGGCAGAACCAGGGAAGGATGAATTTCATAATGGACAACCTGATTGCAGAAGGCAAGGCAGTCCCGATGATCGTGGTGATGGACAGCGGCAACATCGAAGTGGCTTTCAACGCCCGCAGCGGCCAGAGCCGCGACGAGTACGGAGCTGACTTCACCGACGTGCTTCTCAAGGACATCATCCCCCACATCGAGAAAAGCTTCCGTGTGAAGGCTGACCGCGAGCACCGCGCTATGGCAGGCCTTTCCTGGGGCGGTATGCAGACCTACTGGACCGTCCTGCCCCACCTCGACGTGTTCTCTTATATGGGAGGTTTCAGCGGAGCCGGCAGCCTCGACATAAGCAAAATCAACCCTGCTGAATTCAACAAGAAGATGCACGTGCTCTTTATGGGTATCGGCGAGGCCGAGGGTCCCGCAAGGGTACAGGCCACCGCAGACCAGCTCAAGGCAGCCGGAGTCAACAATGTGGTGACATACGTTTCTCCCCGTACCGCTCACGAATTCCTGACCTGGCGCCGCTGCCTGAGGGAGTTCGTCCCGTTGCTCTTCAAGAAATAGCAGCAGTCGGACTGCAACAAAAAAGCCGGCCCACGGGGTCGGCTTTTTTCGTATTTGGTAATTGAGCTTATTCAGCTGCGGGAGCTTCTGCTGCAGGCTCTTCAGCCTTCGGAGCTTCTGCTGCCGGAGCCTCAGCTGCCTTGGGAGCAGCCTTCTTACCAGCACGGCGGGTAGAAGTTTTCTTGGTCTCTTTCTTAACAGTTGAAGCAAGAGCTGCCTCGTTGAAGTCTACCAGCTCGATGAGTGCCATATCGGCACCGTCACCCTGACGGAAACCGGTCTTGAGGATACGGGTATATCCACCGGGACGGTCAGCGATCTTGGGAGCTACGACTCTGAAGAGTTCGGTAACGGCTTCTTTCTGTTTCAGATAACTGAAAACCATACGACGTGAGTGGGTTGAATCGTCCTTTGATTTTGTGATCAGAGGTTCAACGTAGGTTCTCAAAGCTTTAGCCTTGGCGACTGTGGTCTCGATCCTCTTGTTGAGAATCAGAGAGCAGGCCATATTGGACAGCATAGATTTGCGATGTCCGCTCTGACGACCCAGGTGGTTGATTGCCTTATTGTGTCTCATAGTCTATTGTTCCTTTTTTTCGATGTTATACTTAGAGATATCCATTCCGAAGTTCAATTTGAGCCTGTCGACAAGCAGGTCGATCTCGTTGAGGGACTTCTTGCCGAAGTTGCGGAATTTCATCAGCTCAGCGCGCTGGTGTGACACCAGGTCAGCGAAAGTTTCGATGTTCGCAGCCTTCAGGCAGTTGAGGGCGCGGACTGAAAGTTCCATATCTGACAGTTTGGTGAGAAGCAGATGACGCATACGGAGTGACTCCTCGTCAAGCTCTTTGTTCTCAACTTCCACGGGAGCTTCCAGGGTGATCTTGCTGTCAGAGAACAGCATAAAGTGCTGGATAAGGATCTTTGCAGCTTCCTTGAGGGCTTCCTTCGGATGGATTGAACCGTCGGTAGTTATTTCAATTATGAGTTTTTCGTAGTCTGTTTTCTGCTCTACGCGCCAGTCTTCCCTTGCGAAGTTGACGTTCTTGATCGGAGTGTAGATGGAGTCGATGGCGATGGTACCAACCGGTGCGTTCTCATCTTTGTTCTCGTCAGCCGGAACGTAACCCCTGCCTTTACCCACTGTGAAGTCCATCACGATCTTTACGCTCGGTTCCATCGTGCAGATGTGCAGGTCAGGATTCAGGACTGTGAATGAAGACAGACTCTTCGAAAGATCGGCAGCAGTAAACTCTTGCTTGCCACTAACAGTAACCGTTGCACTTTCGCTTTCTTCCTCCTCAATCATTCGTTTCAAACGGACTTGTTTAAGATTAAGGATGATATCTACCACACTCTCGATGACGCCCGGGATGGTGTCGAACTCGTGTGCGACACCCTCGATGCGGATCGATGTGATGGCAAAACCTTCCAGAGAAGAGAGCAGAATGCGGCGAAGTGCGTTACCGATGGTAGTTGCGTATCCCGGCTCAAGAGGGCGGAACTCGAAACGGCCAAAGGTATCGGTAGCATCGAGCATTATGACCTTATCAGGTTTTTGGAATGCTAAAATTGCCATA
>JAFXPV010000030.1 GCA_017527625.1 Bacteroidales bacterium
CGGTCTTTTCGCATTCTCGCTGATTATCGCTAAATTCGCGCTTATGCGTATCGTCCTGTTGCTGTTCCTGTTGCTTTCGTTCTCTCCTGTTGACCGGGATTATCCAGCCCTCATCCAGCAGGCCAGGGAATGTTTTGAAAGCGGGATGCCCTCCGCCAGTTCAAGGCCGTAACATTCAACGCCCACAAGTTGTATCTGCAATTTATTTTGTAAAGAGACGGGAGAAGTAGCAATTACCCGTGTATAGCTATTTTTCCCTGACGTACTTATTCGGTCCGCGCAAAGGGGTACTGTTTAGTCGATATAAAAGTATCTGTTACTTCTTTGAGAAAACGTAGTTGCTTCCGTTCTTGGCGAGCTTGAAGTTCATATCGTTGCCGTTGATGGTTCCGGTAGCTTCCTGCTCCTCGCCGCGTGACCAGACAGACATCTTGACTTTGGTCTTCAAAGTGTTGCCGCTGAGAGTATAGGGATATGTGCAGCTTTCCACATCTTTGCCGTTCGTGATCTTGAGGGTGCAGTCTTTGGCAGTGAAGGTGAGAGTCAGAGTGCCGAGTCCGAGCTGCTCTGCAGTAGACCAGGTAGTACCGGCGACAGAAGTTGAGGCAGGAGTGTCAGAAGGCTTGCTTCCGCCGTTGCCATTATTGTTGATAGTATTATCCTTGCTGCAAGAAACGCTGAGAGCGACAACGACGAGTGCCACTGAAATGATTGAAAAGAACTTTTTCATTTATAGGTGTTTAAGAATTGAGGCGCAAAAATAAAAAAGTTCTTTAATTTAGCGCATATAAAACTGTACCAAGTAAATACTTAACTTCAGGAATCAATCAGTACCAGAAGGTAAGCCGCGAGATCTGATCCACCGCTAGTTCAGCAGCGAAGAAACCTTGAGTTCAGGCTTGTAGCCGTGGGTGTCGGCATCCTTGAATCGGATGGAAACAGACTTCGACTCGCCCGGGAGCAGACTGAACCAGTTGTCCTCGTAAATCACAGGCAGCACCTGCTCGCCGCCGGCACGCACATCCAGCCTCAGCATCAGGGCAGGAGTAGAACCCGTGTTGCGGAAAGACACGTCGCCGACCCACTCGTCACCCATCGGGGTGAACAGCGAAGTCATATCGACAGTAGTCCTCGGCAGCGACTTCAGCACAGAAAGATCCTCATCGGCGCTGTGGATGTAGAAATTGTCCGCCAGCACGTCGTCACCCTTGCTAAGCTTCAGCTTCAGGTAGTGCACGGAACCCAGTGCAGTCGAATCCACCGCAAGACGGTCCAGCGGCAGCGTGCTGTCGTCAGATACAGAAACATTGTCAGTGCGAGAGAAGAGCAGCTTGCCGTCGTATGAGTAGACGCCGATCTCAGCCACTGCGCTCGTCACATCCCCGAAATTGTTGTTAACGACCTCCACAGTCTCAAGCACCGGATTCCACTGGATGCGGATAGGAGCAGAACCCTTCTTAGCGCCGAAATAAGCCGCGGTAGGAGCGAGGTAGTAATCGTAGGTCTGCCAAACCATAGAAGGCCAGCAAGAGTGGCTCATCCAGATGATGAGACCCTTGCGGTTCCAGCTGCGCGACTCGTACATCGCGCGGTAACCGTCGTAATTCACCAGCTGCGCCCACTTCGTGAACTCGTCGACATCCTTCGCCTTGCCGAAATGCTTCTCCACCATAGCGTTGAAGGTAGCCGCACTCTGCGCATTCTCCAGAGTGTAGTCGTGGATGCCCCAGACATAGTTCTGCGGCCACTGGTTCTCCTCGCGGAGCATACGCTTCAGACTCTCGGCAGTCATCACGTTCGGCATTCCGCGCTCGCTGTGGAGACGGTCCTTTCCGACCTCCGCCTCGAAATAAGTCTTGACAGGCATAGCTCTGTAAGGACCGTGCCCGCTCACAAAGTCGTCAGCAGAGTTGGGAAAATATATGATGCCCGGATGGTACTGAGCCACAATCTGCCTCAGATTGCCGTCCAGCGCTGCAGGAGGGTATCCCTCGTTGCGCCCGCAGTAGAGCGCGATGCTCGGGTGGCGGCGGATCCTGCGCACATAATCCAGCGCATTGGCCAGGAACATATCGTTGTCGTCAGGGTCCGGACCGTCCCAGGGATTGGCCAGCCAGAAATCCTGCCATATCATCACGCCGTGGCGGTCGCAAGCCTCGTAGAACTCCTTGTCGCCGGTCTGGCCCACCCAGTTGCGGATCATCGTGAAATTCATATCGGCGTGGTATGCCACCGCAGCGTCGTACTCCCTCGCGCGGTAGTTGAGGTTGATCTCAGGGAAACCCCAGTTGCCGCCGTTGCAGATAAGCCTGCGGCCGTTGATGTAAATGTCCAGGATGCCCTTAGAAGTGTCGTAAGTCATCTCGCGCAGACCCGTAGCGAAAGCCGTGCGGCCCTCGGTGCGCCCGTCAGCCACGAATTCCGCGGTCACGTCATACATATTCTGCTCGCCGTAGCCCTTGGGCCACCAGAGCTTGGCGTCCGGCATCTCTACAGCCGGCAGAGTTACCTCCCGCTCCTCGAGCGGAGACAGAGTCAGCTGCGCCTCCATAGGCAGGCTGCCGACCTTCACCTTGAGCACGCCGCTCAGCGACTTGGCGCTGAGGTTCTTGAGCACGAAGCCCGGAGCCACGGTCACCTTGCCGCCGTCGGCCAGCTTCGTAGTGACATAACCGTCATCGACGCTCACGGCCCCTTCGGCCTTCAGATAGACATTGTCCCAGATGCCGATGTTGCGGCCCCTCACCGTCGGAATCCAGTCCCAGCCGATAGAAGGGTGGAAGGTAGGGTTGTCGGCGCCGAGGATGCCGCCGTTAGTGTCGGCAGTGATCGCCGTCTGCTCCTTGATGATGCCCGGATGAGCGTTGCGATGGATGAGCACCGCAAGAACGTTCTCCTGCGCAACGATGTCCGTCACGTCGAAGCGGCCCCTGTTGAAAGCGCCGTCGATGCGGCCCACGAACTGCCCGTTGAGGAAGATGTCAGCCTTCCAGTTGATGCCGTTGAAATCGAGTATGAGAGTGCGGCCCTTGAAGCTCTCCGGCAGGGAGAAAGAGTCGCGGTACCAGAAATCACTGTTGAAGAAAGACTCCGAGAGCTGGAGCTGGTCGGTGTCGAAACGCATATCGGCTATGGCCCCTGCATTCAGGAAAGAACCGGCGACAGTGCCCGGGACGGTGGCAGGAATCCAGCCTTCGGTGCTGAAGCCGCCCTTGGAGATAGCAGCCCCGTCGGCCTTCACCTCAGATGCCCGCTGCAGCGACCACTCGCCCCTGGACAGCTCCAGAGTGTCGCCCTTGGCAGCCTTGGCCTGCTGGGCCTTCGGAATGACGCCGCCCTTGCCCCAGACTTCGAACTCAGACACCGCACAGTCGCCGTCGACATTCAGACGCACATAGCGGGCTGTGCCCTTGGCGGCAATCTCAGCGGCTGCTGAGTCGAAATCGGCAACCTTCTTCCACTTGACGCAATCGTCAGAAACCTCTATGCTGCCGGACGCAGACTTGTCGCCGGCCCAGAAAATGCGGCACTTGTTGAAAGAAGCGGCAGAGCCGAGGTCGACGGTCAGCGAACCGCCCTCCCGCACGCCCGGCATCCACGCGCTGACGAAATGCTCGCTGGGGAGCATAGAAACCTCACGGCCTTTATCGTAGAAATTGACTTCAGTCACGTTCCATTCCCTGACAGCGTCAGTGTCGAGAGCGATGGTGAACCCGCTGATGCGGCGGCCGGCCGGCAGGGAAGCCATATAGGCAAACTCCATTTCGGCAGCAGAACCGTTGCGAGACTGGATGGCCTTGGCACCCGTGAGCCCTTCAAGCACAGACACATTCTGGCTTCCGCCACCCTCGTGGATGGTGGGGCGGCAAGGCTGCAGAGCAAGCTCGACGGCAGAACCGTCGTCAGCCATCACCACGGTCAGAGTGGGGATGAAGCCCTTCGGCAGGCTGGCCCCCTGCTTCAGTTTGCAGTTGCCTTCGAAAGAAATGACGTCAGCGTCCGCAATCTGCTCCATAGCTGCCACCAGGGACGCCCCGGCCTTGCCGGGAAAAGTCACACCCGTGAAATTGTCGTCGAAAAGCCTCTCCTTGAGACGGTTCTCGACAGCCGTTCCATTCGCATCCACACTGAGGACGGCAGGCGCCTGCCGGCTGATGATGCCGTCGGTGGCCAGATGGCCGGTCAGGTTGTAGTCGGCGCTGACGGAATGCCAGGCCGCACGGTGCAGCGCGAGGTTGCGGTAGCCGTTGCCGGCGAAGGCAGCGACAGGACCGTCATACTCCTGAGGGTCGCCCGGATAGACTCCTATGCCCCTTGAGCCCTTGATCGTCTGAGTACAGGAGCCGAGGACGGCGCAGGCAAGCACGAGATATGCAAATGGATTGAAGAATTTCATAGTGTAAGGTCTTTGTTTATGCAAGACGTAAATTTACGATGTTTTTTTTTAAATTTGAGTTTGTCAAAAAACAACCTTAAACTATTCAAACTATGACTACAGAAAAACTCGACATTATGAAGACCATCAGGGAAGGCGTGAGCTACGGCATCAGGAACTTCTTCCCTCTGTTCCTTATGGTAATCCTCTATTTCCTGACATTCTGGATCCCCTATCTCAACGTAGGTACCTCAATCGGCCTGTATAAAGCCGTCATCAGCATAGGTCGAGGCGAGACCGTCGACCCCCTTTCAATCTTCAACAAGGATAACTTCAAGAATCTCGGCAATCTCTTCCTGCTGATGGGCTTTATCTCAATAGGAACCCTCGCAGCCGCAGCATTCCTGTTCCTGCCGGCCATCGTCATCAGCATAGCCTGGGGCTTCGCCATATATTTCCTTATCGACAAACACGTTTCACCTCTGAAAGCCCTGCTGCTCAGCTATGACTCAACCTTCGGCAACAAGTGGCGCATCTTCTTCCTCAATCTGCTCTGCGGTGTTATCATAGGTGCAGTAATGGGTCTGTTCGTCGCCATTCCCAAGGTAGGCCCCTTTATTGCAGTCATCTTCCTGCTCCTGGCAATTGCAATAGTTGTCGCCATCGACGGAGTAGCTTACGATTTCTTCTCAAAGAAGGCCGATGTCATCCTGGCTGAACGCCGTGCACAGGAGTGCGCCTGCCCTGCCCCTGAAGCAGCCCCTGCCGAAGAAGCTACCCCTGCCGAATAAAATTTACCGCAAATGAAAAAGATAATCATAGTCTGCATTATGCTCCTGTCGCTCGGAATGTCGGCTGACGCCCAGAACCAGAAAGTCCTGAACCTTGAAAGATATGCGCAGGCCAACAAGGACCTCGTGTATACCACAGGGGCCAGAGTCGTGCTGTTCGGCGACTCAATCACCGACAACTGGGCCAGGATGAGGCCGGGCTTCTTCGTGGAACACGGCTTCGTGGGCCGCGGCATCAGCGGCGAAGTGACGGCCCAGATGCTGCTGAGGATGAGAGCCGACGTGATCGACATCCAGGCCTCGACTATGGTGTTGCTCGCAGGCATCAACGACATAGCAGAGAACCTCGGCGATGAATACAACGAAGACGCTACGTTTTCGAACATCCAGAGTATGGTGGAATTATGCTGGATGAACGGCATCCGCCCGGTTCTCTGCTCTTTGCTGCCGTCCTACAGATTCTTCTGGCGCCCTGAGGCCAAAGACCCGCTGCGCAAGCTGGAGAGCCTCAACGCGAGAATCAAAGAATACTGTGAGAGACACGGCATCACCTATGTGGACTATCACGCCGCCCTGGTCGGCCCCGACGGCCACAGGATCCGCACCGAATTCGCAGAGGACACCGTCCACCCCAACGTGGCCGGCTACGAAATTATGGAAGACCTGCTGCTGAAGGCTCTGAACATCAAATAAATTCGCAGTGCCGCTATAGTTGACCAACGCTTTCACATAAAAAAGCCGGCCCCGGAAAGAAAGGGGTCGGCTTCTTTTGTGATGGCGCTGCCTACTTGCGGTTGCGCCAGAGATTGCTCATATCCTCGAGGGTCTTGCCCTTGGTCTCGGGCACGAGCCTCCATACGAAGATGGCTGCGATGACGCAGAAGCACGCGTACATACCGTAGGTGAAGGCCGGACTCCAGGTGTAGAGCGGCACGAAGGTCGAGCTCACGATGAAGTTCGAAATCCACTGGAAGGCAACTGCGATGGCAACTGCGGCGCCGCGAATCGTGTTCGGGAAGATCTCTGAGATGAGCACCCAGCAGATGGGACCCCAGCTGAACATAAATGAAGCTGAGTAGATCATAATGCTGAGCACGCCGACGATGCCGGGCACTGCGGGCAGGGCGTCTGCCAGCGCAACGCCGATGGCGCCGAGGGCCATACCGAGCGAACCGGTGATCAGCAGCGGCTTACGGCCGAGCTTCTCGACGGTGAAGATGGCTACCAGCGTGAAGCTGATGTTCACGATACCCATCATCACTGTCTGCGTCATCGGATCACCCATACCCATCGAATCGAAGATTCGCGGCGCGAAGTACAGCACGGCGTTGATGCCGACGAACTGCTGGAACACGCTGAGCATACAGCCGATGAAGATAACCAGCACGCCATAGGCGAACAGCTTCTCTTTCTTCTCGACTACAGTGTTCTTGATCTCGGAGAGAACCTGCTGGGCAACGGTCGGACCGTTGATCTTCGACAGGACTTCGAGAGCCTTGTTGTCGTGGCCTGACATCACCAGATATCGCGGAGTCTCGGGCACGAGCAGGATCAGCAGGGTGAAGAGACCTGCCGGAACGCACTCAGAGCCGAACATCAGACGCCAGCCGACCTGGTTGGTCCACTCAACGACAGCGGGGTCGTTCTTGTGGGACTGGATGATGAGGAAGTTCACGAAGTAAACGACCAGCTGACCGAAGATGATTGCGAACTGGTTCCAGGATACGAGCTGGCCACGCTTGTTGGCAGGAGCCACCTCGGCGATGTACATAGGGCAGATGGCTGAAGCCATACCGACGCCGATGCCGCCGAGAACGCGGTAGAGGTTGAATGCAACCCAGAGACCCTTGGTTGCAACGCCTTTCTCGAAGAAGAGGAACTCCGGATCGTAGGAACCGGCGGCGCTCAGGAAGAAGCAGATACCTGCGAAGAACAGGCTCTTCTTGCGGCCGAACTTGCCGGCGAACAGACCGGAGAGTGCGCTACCGATGATGCAACCGATCAGAGCGCTGGAAGAGGTGAAGCCATGAAGAGCATTGGTGTAGTCGAAGTCTGAGGCGCC
>JAFXPV010000031.1 GCA_017527625.1 Bacteroidales bacterium
CCGAGGCGAAGGTCGCTACCGATGCCTGCAGAGAGGTTGCCGATCCAACCGTTCATCATACCCTGCTTCACTCCGACGTCGATGACATATTCCTCGCGGCCGTCATTGATGCCAGTGAATTCTGATTCCTCAGATGCCTTCTCAAGCACTTTCACCTTCTCGATGATCTTTGCCGGGATGTTCTTAACAGCCAGCTGCGGGTCATCCATGAAGAAGGTCTTGCCGTCGACGGTGATCTTGTTGATGGTCTTTCCGTTGGCGGTGATGGTACCGTCGCTGCTCACTTCCACGCCGGGGAGTTTCTTGAGCAGTTCGTACAACATATCGCTGTCAGTGGTCTTGAAAGCAGCTGCGTTGTACTCGATGGTATCCTTCTTTATTATGATGGGGTTGCCGACATCGGTGACTGTAGCACCTTCGAGGTAGGTGACCTCGACTTTCATCTTGATGGTGCCGAAATCGATGTCTTTGTTGGTAACTTCAATTTCGCTGGTGTAAGCCTGATAACCGAGCAGCTCGCACTTGAATGTATATTTACCGGGTTTTACTTTCTTGACTTCTACCGCTCCCTTTGTATCGGTAAGTGCATAGGAAGAGGTTTCTTTTTTCTCTTCATCATAGATGCTCACGGTTGCGAATTCTACCGGGGCTCCTGACTCTTCGTCAATGAAGATGGCTTTGAGAGTGTACCTTTGTGCATTTGCCAGTCCTGTGGAAAAGAATAATACACAGATGGTTGTAATGAGAAATCTTAATTTCTTAGACATAATTGATGGTTGCTGTAATTTACTTTTGCCTTCTTAGACTATCGTGAGGGGCAAAAGTTAAAAGGGGGATCAAGATTTTTTCACCCTTTCTGAATGCATTTCGACAAACTGCTTCCAGTTGGTGGCGGCACCGTCGTCCTTGAGGGGATTTGTGAGCTGGTAGAAATGGCACATTGCTATCGCTACTGCATCGGATGCGTCGAGATGCTTGATGTCAAGCTTTACGTCCATAGTTCTTTCGACCATAGCCTTGACCTGTTCCTTTGATGCTGCGCCCTTGCCGGTGATGGCCATCTTGATTTTCCTGGGCGCGTATTCGTACACGGGGATCTGCCGGGCCAGGGCGGCTGAAATGGCGGCCCCCTGGGCTCTTCCGAGCTTAAGCATCACCTGAGGGTTCTTGCCGTAGAACGGGGCCTCGATGGCGATGTCGTCGGGAGCATATTTGTCCATCAGCTCACCGGTCTCGCGCAGAATGTGCTCCAGCTTGGTGAAGTGGTCCTTGACCTTGCGCAGGTCGACCACTCCCATATCTACCAGGTGGACGCTGTTGGCATCAACGAGAATGACCCCGAAGCCCAGCAGATTGGTTCCGGGGTCAATTCCCATTATTATTCGCTGTGAGGCCCGCATCAGTCGATGATGTCAAAGCCTGTGTAGGGACGCAGGGTCTCGGGGATGACGATGCCGTCGGCAGTCTGGTTGTTCTCCAGCAGGGCTGCCACGATGCGCGGAAGCGCGAGGGAACTGCCGTTGAGGGTATGGGCGAGGGTCATCTTGCCGTTGGCGTCCTTGTATCTCAGTTTGAGCCTGTTGGCCTGATATGATTCGAAGTTGGAAACCGAGCTGACCTCCAGCCAACGCTTCTGTGCTTCTGAATAAACCTCGAAGTCGTAAGTGATGGCAGAAGTGAAACTCATATCGCCGCCGCACAGACGGAGGATGCGGAAAGGCAGGCCAAGGCTGGTGACGAGTTTCTCTACGTGGGCAACCATTCCGTCGAGGGCTTCGTAAGATTTCTCGGGAAGGCTGAGCTGGACGATTTCCACCTTGTCGAACTGATGGAGCCTGTTCAATCCGCGGACATCCTTGCCGTAAGAACCGGCTTCGCGGCGGAAGCAGGGAGTGTAGGCGGTCATCTTCACGGGAAAGTCTTTCTCCTGGAGGATGACGTCACGGTAGATGTTGGTGACGGGAACTTCGGCCGTAGGCACAAGGTAGTAATTGTCGACGGTGGCGTGGTACATCTGGCCTTCCTTGTCGGGAAGCTGGCCGGTGCCGAAACCTGATGCTTCGTTGACCAGTACGGGCGGCTCTACTTCGAGGTAGCCGGCTGCCGTGTTGAAATCAAGGAAGTATGAAATGAGGGCTCTCTGGAGTCTGGCGCCTTTACCCTTGTATACCGGGAATCCGGCTCCGGTAAGTTTCACTCCGAGGTCGAAATCGATTATGTCGTATTTCTTCGCGAGTTCCCAGTGGGGAAGGGCGTCGGGACCGAGATCGGGGATTTCACCAACCTGCTTTACCACGACATTGTCTTCGGCAGTCCTGCCCTGAGGCACTTCTGCGCAGGGAAGGTTGGGCAGGAGCACGAGCAGGTCGTTCTGCTGTTTGCTGCAACTGTCCATCTGCTCCTCAAGAGCCTTCGAGCGGTCCTTGAGACCTGCAACTTCCTGTTTGATGGTTTCGGCGGCCTGTTTGTCGCCAGCCTTCATCAATGCTCCGATCTGGGCGGCGAGGGACTTCTGTGACGCCAGGCAAGCGTCAAGCTCAGTCTGGAGGGCGCGCCTGCTGCGGTCGGCTTCAAGTATCTTATCTACAATCTCGCGTGCGTCAAAATGTTTGACGGCAAGCCTTTCAACAACGAAATCGGGCTGTTCGCGAAGGAGTTTAAGTGTCAGCATCGTATAGTGTTTTTAATCAAGCCGCAAATATAATCAAAAAAGGCGTGTTTATAGTGGTTGTGTGAAGCAGCTTGCGTGGAAAAGCAGTTCCCCGCCGTCGGTTTCCTGCAATTCGTTGCGCTGGAAATACCCTTCGGCAGTCGAACTGCAGTCGGTAGGGATGTACAGGTCCTGGGTGAAACAGTCAATCACCTGTATCGAGGTCTCGCGGATGAAGCCGCAGACCCAGTAGGCGTCTATCTGGTCGGGGACTTCAATCGTATGCAGTCCGCTGTAGACGGGATCTCCGCCGAAGCAGATTACGACGGGCAGCCGGAAAGTGGCGTTGAGAATGTCTTCCCTCAGCTTGTCCGCGGCTCCGGCTTTTATCGCAAGGGTATCCTTGCCGCATACGCGCAGACTGATTCCGCTCATCCGGTACAGGCCCTTGAGCGGCTCTTTCCATATCAGGGCAGCGCTTTCGGCCTGCGCTACGGCAGTCTGGGCGAAATCTACGTTGTACTTGACAGAGTGATGGCAGAGCGGCTGCTTTCGCACGGGCTTGACCTTGAAGTCGTTGCCCAATGTGTCGGCAATGTACTGCCGGATGCGGCCGTCAGCTTCCGGAATGAATGATTCGATAGCCTTATTGTTCATTGTTTTCCAATATGTCACACAACATCTGCACGGTGATGTCTTTGGCGACCACCCGCTTGTCCTTGTCCAGCAGGTAGAGCCTGGGGACGACGACAAGGTCGTAATCTTCCCTCAGCTGGCTTTCGGGCCCTTCATCCGTGAGATGTGTCCAGTTGTTATACTTCTTTATGTCGTCCTGCCAAAGCAGCCGGTCGGGGCTCAGATACACCGACACGACTTTCACCTTCTTCGATTTCAGGAGGGCTGAGGCATTCTGCAGGTCTTCCTTGAACTGCCGGCAGTCATTGCAGTGGGCTATGTTGAAGAACAGGACGGTATACGGCTTGCGGCCGGCCAGCATCCTTTTTCTTGCCCCCCTCTTGTTGAAGAGGATTTCATCGGCCGCCTTCGAGCCGACGTCATTCTGATGCATCTTTCCGAGATTCCAGCGGATTTCCGCGATGGTCTCTTCTGCCCAGGAAGCGTCTGTGGCAAGGATGAAATCATTGGCAAGACGCGCCGCCCCGGCCTGGGCGTCCCTCAGCGGGATGCTGCGGTAGTACTTGAATATTTCGTAAAGAGTTGTCTTGAAAGCGTTGACGTCTCCGTTGGAGCGCTGGAAAAGGGCTGCGGTGAGCTGCACGACGCTCTCCTCGTTCGCTCCGAGTTCACCCGTGACTGTGTCCAGCAGTTTCAGCAGGGCGCTGCGGTAATCGTCCTTGACGTCGATGAGCTGGCCCAGTGCTGCGCTGTCCAGCTTGCGGCCGATGATTGTGTTCTCGCTGTCGAGCAGGAATAAGGCCGGAGTCGTAAGGACGCCGTATTTCATCTGGAAGTCGCTCTCCAGGTCGGGATCCCAGAGGTTGTAGACTTCGACCTTCGGATTGTCAATGGCGTCGAAATTCTCCCTGACGAACTTTTCCCACTGCGAGCGCTCGCTCTGTGTGTATACCGCGAAGAAAGCAATCGGGGAGTCTCCATCGTAGTTGTTGAGCAGTGAAACGAGCAGGGGAGTCTGCCGGACGCAGGTCGCACAGCCGTCCTCGTAGAAGAACAGCACCTTGAGCGGGCTCCGCACTGCGCGCACGTCGACCGACGAGCCGTTTATGTCTTCCATCAGAAGCGCGGGGGCGCTCATCCCCAGCAGCGAGCTGCGGTTGAACTGAGCGAATGCATAAAGGGCCGGATAGCTGTCCTTGTCCGGCCACTCCAGTTTGCCGTTCAGGAAATATGAGTCGGCAATATGTACGGCGACCGCTTCGGCTCCCATAACCGGGCAGTCTGAGAAATAATCGAAGAACACTCCGGCCATCCTGGTCGAATCTTCCTTAGTCTCCATAATGGATATGAGCCTCTCCGCCAGGTATATTATGGAGTCGGCAGGCATCAGGCTGATCGCTGGAAGTTCTTTCTCGATGGCGCCGAACAGGGCCTGTGAACTATCGTCCGTCGCACTCTGAACCGGTTGCGCTACGCAGGTCAGCGCAAAGCCAAGCAACAGTGTCAGAATGCACAGGCGTTTCATCAGTTCTTCAATTTCAGGTATTTGGCTATGTCTACGTTCTTAGGAAGGAAACATCTTGCGTCTCCACCGTTCACGAGCACGTCCCTTACGACTGTAGATGAGATGAATGAAAATTCGTGGCTTGAAGGGATGAAAACGCTGGAAATCTCCGGCGCCATTTTCTTGTTCGCCTGGGCTACGACGCTCTCCAGTTCAAAGTCTGTGGTGGTGCGGATGCCCCTGATGATGCAGCTCGCTCCGACTTTCCTGCAGAAATCTACTGTCAGTCCCTCGAAGGTGCAGACAGACACGTTGGGCAAGTCTTTCACTGCATCCTTGATGATTTCCGCCCTGATCTCAGGGGGGAAGAATCCTTTCTTTGTGTAGTTGAATCCGACTGCCACTATCACGTTGTCGAAAAGTTTAAGCGCAGACTGGAGTACGTCCAGATGTCCGAGGGTAAACGGGTCGAATGAACCCGGGAATAAAGCTGTTTTCATCGCTATTTAGTCCAATCAATAGGCTCGAGGCCGTTGTTAGTGAGTATTTCGTTTGTTTTTGAAAAATGCCTGCATCCGAAGAAGGCGCCTCTGGCCAGGGGAGACGGGTGGGCTGCCTCCAGCACATAGTGGCGGCCGGTGTCGATGAGGACCTTCTTGCTCCTGGCGAAATTGCCCCAGAGCAGGAAGACTATGCCTTCGCGGCGGTCGCTGAGAGCCTTGATGACAGCGTCGGTGAATGTCTGCCAGCCAAGGCCGCTGTGCGAAGCAGCCTGGCCCGCCCTGACTGTCAGAATGGCATTCAGCAGGAAGACGCCCTGCCTGGCCCATCCCTCCAGGGAGCCGTTGCTCTTGTCTACCTTGACTCCCAGGTCGTCCTCGATTTCCTTATATATATTTAAAAGGGAGGGAGGGGGCTGTATGCCCTGCGGCACAGAAAAACTGAGTCCTTCGGCCTGACCGGGATTATGGTAGGGGTCCTGACCCAGAATCACCACCTTTACCTTGTCGAAAGGGGTGAGGGCGAACGCGTTGAAAATCTTGCTGCCGGGAGGATATATGGTCTTTCCGGCAGCTTTTTCGGCATGCAAAGCGGCAGCCAGGTCTCTGAAATAAGACTTGTCGAACTCGTCCTTGAGAACTTCTTTCCAGCTTTGCTCGATACGGACTTCCATCTGGGCCTATTTGTCGAAAACAAATTTAAGAACTTCTTCGATTCGTTCAACATAGTAGAAGTCCAGACCCTTGATATAGATTTCGTTTATGTCCTTGATGTCTCTTTCATTCTCCTTGGAGAGGACTATGGTCTTGACTCCGGCCCTCTTGGCTGCGAGAATCTTCTCCTTGATGCCTCCCACGGGCAGTACCTTGCCGAGCAGCGTGATTTCGCCGGTCATCGCCACGCCCTTGCGGACGCATTTGTCCATCAGTCTCGAGGCTATGGCGGTGGCCATCGTGATACCTGCAGAGGGACCGTCCTTGGGAATGGCGCCTTCCGGTACGTGGATATGGAAGTCCTTCTCGTAGAAGACAGAAGGGTCTACGCCAAGCAGGGATGCGTGAGCCTTGAGGTACTGGAACGCGATTGTCGCGGACTCCTTCATCACGTCTCCAAGATTTCCGGTGGTGGTCAGAGTGCCCTTGCCCCGGTCGTTGATGCTGCACTCGATGAAGAGGATCTCTCCTCCGACCTGTGTCCAGGCCAGACCGGTGACGATTCCCGGCATCTGGTTGCCTTTCAGCGAGTCGTGGTGGTTGGTCGGAAGCCCGAGATAACTGCTGACGTCTTCTTTCGTGAGGGTTACGTTGTGCTCCTGGCCGAGGGCGATCTTCTTGGCGGTGATGCGGGCGATCTTGGCAATCTGCCTGTCAAGTCCGCGGATTCCGCTCTCGCTGGTGTAGTCGCTGATGATGAGGGATATGTCCTGCTTGGTGAGCCTGAGGTCCTTGCCGGTGAGGCCGTGGTCGCGCAGCTGCTTGGGCAGCAGATGCCTGCGTGCGATCTCGATTTTCTCCTCGGCGAGATAACCGGATACGTTGATCATCTCCATACGGTCCTTGAGGGCCGGGTGGATGGTGGAGATGTTGTTCGCAGTAGTGATGAACAGCACCTTCGACAGGTCGTAGTCTATGTCGAGGTAATTGTCGTGGAACGCGGTGTTCTGCTCAGGGTCGAGGGCTTCCAGCAGGGCGGATGCGGGATCTCCGTGGAAATCTTCGGTAACCTTGTCGATCTCGTCGAGGACGATGACCGGATTGGAAGCTCCGCAGCGCCTGATGGTCTGGATGATACGTCCGGGCATAGCACCTATGTAGGTGCGCCTGTGGCCGCGGATCTCACTCTCGTCGTGCAGACCGCCCAGCGAGATTCGGCCGTACTTGCGTCCGAGGGCTGAGGCGATCGATTTGCCGAGGGAAGTCTTGCCGACGCCGGGAGGACCCCAAAGGCAAAGGATGGGGGATTTCATATCTCCCTTCAGCTTGAGCACCGCCAGGTATTCGATGATCCTGTCCTTGACGCTTTCGAGACCGAAGTGGTCGTTGTCGAGCACTTTCTGGGCATTGGCCAGATCGAGGTTGTCTTCGGTGGTTTCGTCCCACGGCAGCTCCAGCAATGTGGTAATATAGCCATATTCCACGTTGTAGTCGGGAGAGGAAGGATTCAGCTTCTCGAGTTTCTTGAGTTCTTTCTCGAACACTTCGGCAGTCTGCTCCGGCCATTTCTTGCCTTTCGCAGCCTCCCTGAGTTCCGCGATGTCCTCGTCGTCGGAATTCATTCCAAGCTCTTCCTGAATGGTCTTGAGCTGGTTGTTGAGATAATACTCACGCTGCTGCTGGTCAATCTCGCTCTTCACCTTTTTCTGTATGTCTTCGCGTATCTTCAGCAGCTCGATCTGCTTGTCGAGCAGCTCAAGGAGCTTGATGGCTCTCTTCTTGAGCTCGTTCTCCCTGAGCAGGTCGATTTTCTCCAGCTGGTTCTCGATGTCTATGGTAGTGGCCACGAAATTGATCAGGAACGTCTGGTCCTCAATGCCTTTTATGGCAAAGCCGGCCTCCTGGGTGATGTGCTGGTTGAGCTTGATGATATGCATTGCCGCATTCTTGATGCCCTTTGCAAGCGCATCAACCTCCGCATCATCCTTGTCAGGCAGTATGTCTGTCAGATAAGTGACCCTGGCCATCATATATGGCTCATTGATGTCCACGGATACCAGATTGAAGCGCCGCACTCCCTGGATTATGGCAGTGACAGGACCGTTGGGCATCTCGATGATCTTCACGACGCGGCCCAGAGTGCCGATTTCGTAAAGGTCGCTGCGGGTTGGGTCTTCGACTTTTGCATCTTTCTGCGTGACAGTGCCTATCAGCTTGTTCGACTTGTATGCTTCATTCAGCAGCTGTATCGATTTCTCCCTTCTGACCGGAATAGGTATGACAGTGTCGGGGAAGAGTACAATGTTTCTCAGTGGCAGTATTGGCAGCACGTGGGGCAGTTCCTGCTCATTCAGGTCATTAATGGCCTCTATGCTGATTACGGGAGCTATTTCCATCCCTTGCTCGTCTCCAAAAAATAAATTATCGCTCATATTAATGCCAATTTGTCAGTATATAATCAATGGGGGTATTATTGTCAATGATTGTGCCAAGCTTATAGTGGCAGAAAATTAGAAAAAAATCACATACATTTTTGAATATTAAAAAATTAAGCATAATTTAGCAGCCCAATTTCAGAGAAGGTACTATATACATTATTATTATATAAAATTTTACAACAATGACTAAAGCTGAAATCGTTAATGAAGTAGCCAAAGCAACAGGCCTTGAGAAGATCGCTGTTCAGAATGTAGTTGAATCTTTCATGGAGAGTGTTAAGGGTTCGCTGGAGAAAGGCAACAACGTTTATCTTCGTGGCTTCGGCAGTTTCGTGGTTAAACAGCGCGCTCAGAAAACAGCCCGCAACATATCTAAGAATCAGACCATCACAATCGCTGCTCACAAGATCCCCGCGTTCAAGCCGGCTAAAGTTTTCGTTGATCAGGTTAAGAAGCTCAAATAACTTTTAAAAACTCAATATTATGCCAAGCGGTAAAAAAAGAAAGAGACATAAAATGTCGACGCACAAACGTAAGAAACGTTTGCGCAAGAACAGACACAAAAAGAAATAGAACTTTAGGGGCAATGAAAATTGCCCTTTATTGATTATTTCTGAATGGAGAAAGAACTGATAATAGATGTCAGGCAGGATGCAATAAACATAGCCTTGCTGGAAAACCATCGTCTGATGGAATATAGCAGCGAGAGTCTCAAAGGAAAGAAATATTCTGTAGGAGATGTCTATATCGGAAGAGTCAAAAAGCTCCTTCCTTCCCTGAATGCGGCGTTCGTCGACATTGGAGATGAGAAAGATGCTTTCATCCACTATCTTGACCTGGGCTTGAACTTCAGGGCCTTCGACAAATTCGTCCAGCAGATTGACAAGCGGGTGACGGATACGAAGGCTTTCTACCGGAAATTCCGCAACGATGAAGTTCTGCCCAAGGATGGCAAGATTGCCGATTTCCTGACTGTCGGAATGCCGATAATGGTGCAGATAGTCAAGGAACCGATTTCCACCAAGGGATCACGTCTCACTTCCGAGATTTCGATAGCCGGAAGGAATATGGTCCTGCTTCCGTTTAACGACAAGGTAAGCATCTCCCAGAAGATTACTTCTAAGACCGAGAAGAAGCGGCTCGAGCGCCTTGTCTACAGCATCCTTCCAGACAATTACGGAGTAATAATCCGCACGGCGGCCGAAGGCAAGAGGGCTGCGGTGCTGGATGCGGAACTGCGCAGCCTGGTCGAGAAATGGGAAGGTTCGTGGGAGAAACTCAAGGCTGCCAAGACGGTCAGCCGCCTGTTCACCGAGAACAACCGCGTAACTACCATCCTTCGCGACCTGCTCAACGATTCGTTCAACAGCATCTACGCCAACGACGAGTCCATCTGCAACGAAATTCACGACTACATCTCGATGATTTCTCCCCAGCAGGAGAAAATCGTCCATTTCTACGATTCGAAGACTCCCATCTTCGACCATTTCGACATTACCCGCCAGATCAAGGGATCTTTCGGCAAGGTTGTGTCTATGAAGAAAGGAACATATCTGGTAATCGAGCATACAGAAGCCCTGCACGTGATAGACGTCAACAGCGGCATCCGTCATACCCAGGTCAATCAGGAAGAGAACGCACTGGAAGTCAATATTTTCGCGGCCGAAGAGATAGCGCGCCAGATGAGGCTGCGCGATATGGGCGGAATAGTGATCGTCGATTTCATCGATATGAATTCGGCTGAACACCGCAACCAGCTGTTCCAGAAGATGCAGGAATTTATGGCTGCCGACCGCACAAAGCACACGGTGCTGCCGCTGACAAAGTTCGGGCTGATGCAGATAACCAGGCAGAGGGTCCGTCCGGTGACCCAGATCGATACCAGCGAAGTCTGCCCGACCTGCCACGGCACAGGCAAGGTGGCTTCATCTCTCGTGCTGGACGAACAGATCGAAAACCAGCTTGAGATGCTGGTGAGGGACAGGGGCTACAGTTCGCTCCACCTCACCGTCAATCCTATATTGTACGCATATCTGACAAAAGGATTCAACAGCATCCGCCGCCACTGGGCCAAGAAATACAACTGTTCGCTGAAAGTGATCAGCAACAACGAGCTGCATCTGGTGGACTATGTCTGGTCAGATGCTTCCGACAAGGTCGCCATCACAATCTAGAGGCTTTGTCCATCTTTTCCTTAATCTGCGCAGTGCAAAGATTGCCCATACTGCCTTCGTGCGTGTGGGCAAGTTGTGACGCTGCAGCAGGCTTGTCGAAGGAGAAACGGCCTTCCTGGACTGCTATCCCTACCTCTTTGTAGGCATCCCTGAACGGAACGCCGGAAACCACTTTGTTGTTTACGACCTCCACGGTGAACATCGGGTCGTAGCGGTCATCCTGGTCGAGGATATGCTCGTTCACCCTGATATGTTCGAGCATATAAGAAGTCATCTGCAGGCAGGAATGCATAAGTTCGAAAGCGGGGAAGAGGATGTCCTTGAGCAGCTGGTAGTCACGGTGATAGCCGTGGGGCTGGTTGGTGGTCAGCAGTGCGATTTCGTTCTGGACGCTCTGCAGGCGGTTTGTCTTGGCCCGCACCATCTCCCATACGTCCGGGTTTTTCTTGTGAGGCATTATGCTGCTCCCGGTAGTCAGCGAGTCGGGGAACGAAATGAAGCGGAAATTGGTACACATATACATACAGCAGTCCGCAGCGAATTTGTTGAGGGTGCTGCTGACAGCGGCAATCGCTGCAGCGACGGCTTTTTCGGCCTTCGAACGGCTCATCTGGGCGGCTATCGAGTTGTAATGCAGGTCTGCGAAATCCAGCAGGCGGGTGGTCATCTTCCTGTCGAGAGGGAAGGAACTGCCGTAGCCGGCTGCCGAGCCGAGAGGATTCTGATCGACGATCCGGCGGGCGGCACGGATCATCACCATATCGTCGGCCAGGGTTTCTGCGTAGGCGCCGAACCACAGACCGAAGGATGAGGGCATTGCGACCTGTGCGTGAGTGTAGCCGGGCAGCAGAACTTCTTTGTACTGCTCGCTCAGACTCTGATACTGACTGAACAGCGATTTCACTTCTTCGGCCAGGCTGTCAAGCTCGTCGCGCATATACAGCTTCAGGTCGACCAGGACCTGGTCGTTGCGGCTGCGGCCTGAGTGGATCTTCTTGCCGACGGAGCCGAGCTTGCGGGTGAGAAGGATTTCAATCTGGGAATGGATATCTTCCGCCTCGTCCTCCATCACGAAATTGCCTGCTTCGATCTGTGCGAGGATTGCGTCAAGTTCCTTGCTGAGAATCTGCTCCTCGTCTTTTGCGAGCAGTCCGACTTCGGCCAGCATAGCTATATGGGCCTTGGAGCCCAGCACGTCATATTTCGCAAGTTTGAGGTCCAGCTCCCGGTCATTTCCGACCGTGAAGTCTTCAACCATCTGTGTGGCCGAAACGCCTTTGTTCCAGAGAGTCTGCATAATTATAACTGTATGTTCGTTATGAAGTCCAAATACTTTTTCAGTCCGTCGGTGATTTCGCCGCGATAGACGAATTCGTCGGCTTTATGGGAACGGTTGCTGTCGCCGGGGCCCATCTTTATGGCAGGGATCGACAGCCTCATCCAGTCGGATGTGGTGGGGGAGATGTAGGTTTCGACACCGAGACTTGCGGCAGTCCTGATCAGGGAATGCCCCTGTGGAGTCGCGGAAGCGTGGTTCAGCATATTGCGGGCTTTCATTCCGCACTGCGGAGCAGCCTGCTGCAGAAGCTCCATTATCTCTTCGTTGCTGTAACTGTCGGTGGTGCGGATGTCGATCACGAAACTGCAGCTGTCCGGAATGACATTGTGCGCCGTGCCCGCGTTTATCTGGGTGACGTTAAGTCCGACCGGACCCATCGAGGGCGATACTTTGCTGAACTGAAGCCGGCGTATGGCGCTGATCGCTTCGACTGCCTTATACAAGGCATTGTCGCCGAGTTCGGCGTGGGCGCAGTGGGCGCTGCGGCCTTCGCAACTGGCGTCCACCACAAGCAGGCCTCTTTCCGCTACGGCGGCTTTCATTCCCGTGGGCTCTCCGACTATGGCGAAATCGGCTTCCCGCTCGACTATGCGGCGGAGCATCCTCATTCCCCTCTCTCCCGAGCGCTCTTCTTCGCAGCTCAGGGCGAGAAGAAGGTTGACCGGCAGCTCGAGCCGCTCTTTCATCGTATGGATGAAGGTGAATATCATACACACTACGCTGGCGCCGTCGTCGTTGCTGCCAAGCCCCAGGATCCTGGTCCTGTCGGCAGGCGGATTCAGGGGGTCGAAGCTGTATCCGGCCGCTGCTGCCACAGTGTCGATGTGCGCGTTGAGCATCAGCACCGGCTTGCCGGGGTCGTTCTCGGGCTGCCTTACGACGATATTGTTGCCGTATCTGGCTGCAGAGAGGCCCTCCGATTCGAGGAAGGAGCACAGAAAGTCAGCTTTCTTCGTCTCGTGGAAGCTTTCTGCCGGGATGGCTATCATATCTGAAAGCAGCTGGCAGGCCTGTTGTGTGTATTGGCTTATGTCGCTCATTCTATTACTGTTCCTATTGCCCTGCCAAGGTTTGCAGAGCTCTTGATGATCACTCTTTTCACTCCTGCATCAATGGCAGAGAAGGCATTGTCGAGCTTCGGTATCATACCGGCCGACACGGCTCCTGTGGCTTTCATCTCGCGGAAGGTCTCACGATCGATAGTGGGTATGACGCTGTCGCCGTCTTCAGGGTCAGAAAGCACTCCGTTCTTTTCGAAGCAGAAGGTGAGGGACACCTGACGTACGGCCGCCATAGCTCTGGCAACCCTCGAGGCGATGGTGTCGGCATTGGTGTTGAGCAGCGTGCCTTTGCGGTCGTGAGTCACCGCGCAAAGGACCGGTGTCAGCCCCTGCTCCATAAGCATATCCAGGAATTTGACGTCCACGGCACGTATGTCTCCGACGAAACCGTAATCTATGGGTTCCTTGGGGCGTATGTCCGAGTCTATGACGCTGCCGTCGGCTCCTGACAGGCCGATTGCGTTGCAGCCTCTGGCCTGGAGCTTCGCTACTATGGTCTTGTTCAGCCATCCGGCGTATACCGACACCGCGACTTTCAGGGTCTGCTCGTCGGTAATCCTGCGGCCTTCCACCATCTTGGGCTCGATGCCCAGCCTGAGCAGGGTCTGGCTGGCCATCACGCCGCCGCCGTGTACAAGGATCTTGCTGCCCGGCAGGGCGGTGAAGTCGTCGAGGAAGGCATCCAGTGCCCGCGGGTCGTCGACCACGTTCCCGCCGATCTTTATGACTGACAGTGTTTTCATACTAAAGTGATTTCAGAACTTCTCTGATGACCGTCTGGGCGCTGAACTCCCTGTTGGCGGCTTCGGGGATCACGAGACTCTGAGGCGATTCGATCACGTCGTCGCTCACTATCATTCCCCTGCGCACGGGAAGGCAATGCATAAAGAATGCGTTGTCTGTGAGGGCCATCTTCTCGGTCGTGATGGTCCAGCTGCGGTCGGTCGACAGGATTTCGCCGTAGTGGGGTTCCATACAGGCCGACCAGTTCTTCGCATAAACGAAGTCTGCACCGGCGAGGGCCTTGTCCTGGTCGTATTCCACGACAGCGTCACCGACGAACTCCGGCTCCAGCTCATAACCCTTGGGGTGTGTGATGACTAGCTCGTATCCGGCGGCATTCATCCATTGCGCGAATGAATTGGGCACTGCTTGCGGAAGTGCCCTGGGGTGGGGCGCCCACGTGAGTACGACCTTGGGCCGGTCGGTCTTCTTGTGCTCCTCGATGGTGATGAGGTCGGCGAAGGCCTGCATAGGATGCACGGTTGCGCTTTCCATACTTATCACCGGTTTGCCGGAGTATTCCATAAACTGGCGCAGTATAGTTTCGCTGTAGTCGTATTTCTTGTCCTTGAGGCCGGCGAACGAACGCACTCCGATGACGTCGCAGTAGTTGCCCATCACGGGGATTGCTTCGAGGATGTGCTCGCTCTTGTCTCCGTCCATTATGACTCCGCGTTCGGTCTCGAGTTTCCACGCGCCCTGGTTGATGTCGAGCACGATGGTGTTCATTCCGAGGTTCATCGCTGCCTTCTGGGTGCTGAGCCTGGTGCGGAGGCTGGAGTTGAAGAACACCAGCAGCATCGTCTTGTTCTTCCCGAGATGCTGGTCTGCAAAGCGGTTCTGTTTTACGTATCTGGCCTGTTCGAGGGCGTATGCTATGCCCGGCAGGTCCTGCGGTCCCATAAATTGTCTCATAGCGTAAGTGAGTTGAATGCCTCGAGGAATGCGTCTGCATCCTTGCGGCTGATCATAAGTGGAGGCAGCAGCCTTATCACGTTCTTGCCGGCGCCTCCGGTGAATATATGCTTTTCGAAAAGAAGCCTGTCGCGCAGGTCGGTCCATTCTTCCGAGAGTTCGATGCCTATCATCAGACCCCTGCCGCGCAGCTCCTTAATGGCCTTGTTGCCTTTGAGGCCTTCCATCAGATATTGGCCGACTGCGGCGGCGTTTTCTACCAGCTTCTCATCTTTCATCACCTTGAGCACAGCCAGGGCGGCGGTGCAGGCGAGATGGTTTCCGCCGAAGGTGGTGCCCAGCATTCCGTAGCGGGCGTCAATCTTGCTGCTGAGCAGGACTGCACCGATAGGGAAGCCGTTGCCCATACCTTTCGCCACAGTGATTATGTCGGCGCTGACTCCGGAGTGCTGGTGGGCGAAGAAGCGGCCGCTGCGGCCATAGCCACTCTGTATTTCATCAGCTATCAGCAGCGTGCCAGTGGCGTCGCAGGCTTCGCGGGCTGCCTTCCAGAAAGCGGCCGAAGGCTCGAATATGCCGGCTACGCTCTGGATGCCTTCAACAATCAGTGCGGCATATTCTCCAGTGGCCAGATGGCTCTTGAGGGAGTCGATGTCGTTAAGGGGAGTAAAGACCACATTGTCGGTCTTGTTGAAGGCAGACTGGATGGCGGGATTGTCGGTGGCTGCGACGGCTCCGCTCGTGCGGCCGTGGAAAGCCTTGCCGATGGCCAGGATTTTTCTGCGCCCGGTCTGGAAAGAAGCTGCCTTGAAGGCGTTTTCATTGGCTTCAGCGCCGCTGTTGCACAGGAACAGCGAGTGGTCGGGGTAGCCGCATTGCAAGCCGAGTTCGCGGGCAAGCTCCACCTGCAGCGAATTTTCCACCGCATTGGAGTAAAAGCCGAGTCTGCCCAGCTGCCGCTGCATCATCTCCACATAGACGGGGTGGCAGTGTCCGATGGAAATTACGGCGTGTCCTCCGTAAAGGTCGAGGTACTCAGTGCCTTCCTTGTCCCAGACGTGGCAGCCGCTGCCCTTTACAGGCTCTATCGGCCACAGTTTATATGTCTTGAATAATTCCATTTTAATAGTAGTTTGCTTTGAACCGCAGGCCTGTCGCCTGGTCGAGGCCGAACATCAGGTTCATATTTTCCACGGCCTGGCCGCTGGCTCCCTTGGTGAGATTGTCGATAATCGAAGTTATGTGGGCGTAACCGTTATAGCTTTCGATGTGCAGCAGGCATTTGTTGGTTCCAACGACTTCCTTGAGGCTTATGGGCTCATCGCTGACGAAGACGAAAGGGGAGTCGCTGTAATAATTCTGGTAAAGCTCGTTCAGCTGGGCGGCTTCCAGATCGCAGCGGGTGTAGACGCTGGCGAAGATGCCGCGGGCGAAATCGCCCCTCATCGGCACGAAGTTCACCTGCGGGCAGTTGCCGCCGAGGATCCCGAGGGTCTGGCGGATTTCGGCCAGATGCTGGTGCGTGAACGGCTTGTAGACGGATATGTTGTCGTTGCGGTAGCTGAAATGGGTCGTCTCGGAAAGCTTGCGGCCTGCTCCGGTGGAACCGGTGATGGCGGTCACGTGCAGCTCATCTTTCAGAAGGTGCATAGCTGCCAGCGGCACGGATGCCAGCTGGATGCAGGTGGCGAAGCAGCCCGGATTGGCGACATAGTCGCAGCCGCTTATCTGTATCTTGAAGACGTCGGTCAGTCCGTATATGAAATGGAGCTCATTGTAGTCCGGCTCAGTGCGGAAGTCATTGCCGAGGTCGACTATCTTGCAGCCCTGCGGAAGGGCGTGGCTGTCGAGGAATTCGCGCGACAGTCCGTGCCCCAGGCAGAGGAATATCACGTCTTCGTCGCCGCTCAGGCTGTCGGTGAAAGCCAGGTCGGTCTCGCCGAGCAGGTCGCGGTGGAAACTGGTGACAGGCTTGCCTGCGCTCGTAGTGCTGAGGACGTCGGTCACCTCCACTTCGGGATGCCGGATGAGGATTCTGAGCAGCTCTCCTGCCGTGTAGCCGGTGCCGCCCGCTATTGCAGCCCTGATCATATCATTTCATCTTTATGGTTGCCGTAATAGACGCGAAGAGGGGTGGAGGTGACTTTGATGAAGCCTTTGGCATCCTCTGCAGTCCAGCCCTTCTGGGTTTCGCCGTACTCTCCGAGCTTAGACTTGACAAGGTCGTCAGGCGAGTCGACTCCGACGGTCGAGAAGCCGTAGGGCCTCAGCTCGAGGGTGACTGTGCCGTTGACGTTGCGCTGGCTGCTCTCGAGCATAGCCTCGATGTCCCTCATAACAGGCTCCAGGTACTGGCTTTCGTGGAGGAACATTCCATACCAGTTGGCTACCTGGTCCTTCCAGTACTGCTGCCATTTGCTCAAGGTGAATTTCTCGAGGAACTTGTGGGCTGCGATGATCAGCATCGGAGCTGCGGCTTCGAAACCTACGCGGCCCTTGATGCCTATGATGGTGTCGCCGACGTGCATATCACGGCCGATGCCGTAGGCACATCCTATCTCCTCGACTGCCTGGATCGCAGCGATCTTGTCTTCATATTTCTTTCCGTTGACTGCGCAGATCTCTCCGTGCTTGAATTCGAGGCTGAGGATTTCGCTACCCTGCTTGCTGACCTGCTTCAGGTAGGCTGACTCGGGTAGGCCCTGCTTGCTGTCGAGGATCTCGCCGCCGCAGATTGAAGTGCCCCAGATGCCTACGTTGTATGAGTATTTGAGTTTCGCAAAGTCTGCGTTGAATCCGTGGGCGTTGAGATAGTCTACTTCATCCTTGCGTGAAAGGTTGCCGTCGCGGGTGAGGGTGATGATTTCAACTCCCGGGCACATCACCAGGAAAGTCATATCGAAACGCACCTGGTCATTGCCTGCTCCGGTGGAACCGTGGGCGATGGCGTCGGCGCCGATCTCGCGGGCGTATTTGGCGATAGCCATACCCTGGAAAATCCTCTCGGAAGAAACGCTGATGGGGTAGGTGCCGTTGCGCAGGACATTGCCCCAGATCATATATTTCAGGCTCTTGGCGTAGTATTCTTTGGTTACGTCCAGCGTCACGTATTTTGTGGCTCCGAGCTTGTAGGCGTTCTCTTCGTTGGTCTTGAGCTGCCGGGCGCTGAAACCGCCGGTGTTGGCGCAAACAGCGTGTACTTCGAATCCTTTTTCCTTGGCGAGGTACATTACGGTGTAGGAGGTGTCCAGCCCGCCGCTGAAGGCTACTACTACTTTTTTCTTCTTTTCCATATCGGGTCGTGCTATTTGATGTCTATCTTGATGTGTTCCATAGGGTCGTAGAGAAGGCCTGTGCAGAGGCACCTCTCATAATTGTTCCTGGTCAGGATGTCGAAGTTCTTGCATCCTTCGCAGCCTTTCCAGAATTCTTCGTCGTCGGTCAGTTCGGAGAACGTGACGGGTTTGAAGCCGAGGGCGGTGTTGATCTTCATCACTGCCAGGCCGGTGGTGATGCTGAAAATCTTTGCGTCCGGATACAGTTCCCTGGACAGGCGGAAGATGCGCTCCTTGATCTTGGAGGCGAGGCCTATCTTGCGGTATTTATGGTTGACGATAAGTCCGGAGTTGGCGACGAACTGCTTGTGTCCCCAGGTCTCAATGTATGAGAAGCCTGCGAATTCGCCTTCGTCGGTGAGGGCGATGACTGCCTTGCCGGCATTCATTTTTTCGATGATGTATTCCGGGGTACGGCGTGCGATGCCGGTGCCTCTTTCCTGCGCTGAGAGGTATATCTCATCGCAAATTGCCTGTGCGTATTTGGCGTGGCTGCTATCTGCCACAAATATGGAGATATTCATTTGGTATGAATAAAGTTTTGATTATCGGAAAATGGGGGTGGGATTCTGCTGTCCCGGGAGAATTGAAAAAAGCCTGTGCGAAACGCGAGCTGAAATCACGCCGCCGGCTTAACGTCGGACACGTCGTATCGCAATCGAAGGATATGTGCATACTTTTTTCATAGAACGATGCAAATGTACTATAAAAATTATCCAATGGCAAATTTTGATTATTAAATGAAAAAATGTATATTTACAATGACAAATACCCGCAGTTGTGGCCAGGAAGAAATCTACCAGAAAGAAAAAGGATTCCGTTTCGGTTGACGCTATGCGCAACCGGAAGGTCCAGCTGCGCCGTACCTTTCGCAAAACGATTCTTTTTAATGAAAAGGAGAAGGCGGCGATCGACGGGTATTGCAAGAAATACGGCATTAAATCCAAGTCCGCTTTCATCCGGAATGCCGTCATCAGCCATATCCTGGTAGATATGGACGAGAACTACCCGAGTCTTTTCTAGATTCTCCTCGAAAAATTTTAATATTTTTTTGGAGATAAAAAAAGAAGGGCTATATTTGCAGCCCGTTTCGGAAGAACGGAGGATAAAGTTGATTGAAAAGA
>JAFXPV010000032.1 GCA_017527625.1 Bacteroidales bacterium
AGAAGAAACTTGGAAGGTCGTTAAGGCTCTTGCTCAAAAGCAATTATCGGGCAAGAAACTTTACGTTGTTGACGCTTTTTGCGGCGCGAACAAAGACACAAGAATGGCTATAAGATTCTTTATGGAAGTAGCTTGGCAGGCACACTTCGTACGCAATATGTTCATCAAACCCACCGCAGAGGAGGAAGCATCTTTCGAGCCTGATTTCGTTGTTTATACCGCTTCAAAGGCTGAAGTTCCCAACTACAAGGAGCTTGGTCTTAACTCATCTACCTGCGTTGCCTTCAACGTATCTTCACGCGAGCAGGTTATCCTCAACACCTGGTACGGCGGCGAAATGAAGAAAGGTATGTTCTCAATGATGAACTACTACCTCCCTCTGAAGGGCATCGCTGCAATGCACTGCTCAGCCAACACCGATATGAAGGGCGAGAACACCGCCATCTTCTTCGGCCTGTCAGGCACCGGCAAGACCACCCTTTCAACCGACCCGAAACGTCTCCTCATCGGTGACGACGAGCACGGCTGGGACGACAACGGCGTCTTCAACTTCGAAGGCGGCTGCTACGCCAAAGTCATCAACCTCGACAAAGAGTCAGAGCCCGATATCTACAACGCCATCAAACGCGACGCCCTCCTCGAGAACGTTACCGTTGACGCAGAAGGCAAGATCGATTTCAAGGACAAGAGCGTTACCGAGAACACCCGCGTAAGCTATCCTATCGAGCACATCACCAACATCGTGAAGAACGTACGCCCGATCTCATCAGGCCCCGCAGCCAAGAGCGTCATCTTCCTGTCAGCCGATGCATTCGGCGTTCTTCCTCCGGTTTCAATCCTGACTCCCGAGCAGACCAAATATTACTTCCTGAGCGGTTTCACCGCCAAGCTCGCCGGCACTGAGCGCGGTATCACCGAGCCCACTCCGACCTTCTGAGCTTGCTTGTGCCAGGCATTCCTCCAGCAGCATCCTACCAAATATGCTGAGGAACTCGTGAAGAGAATGGAGCAGAGCGGCACAAAGGCTTATCTGGTCAACACCGGTTGGAACGGAACAGGCAAACGTATCTCTATCCGCGACACTCGCGGTATCATCGATGCCATCCTCGGCGGCGCAATCCTGAGCGCTCCTACCAAGAAGATCCCGTACTTCAACCTCGAAGTGCCGACTCAGCTCGACGGCGTTGCCTGGGGTATCCTCGATCCTCGCGACACTTATCAGAACCGCGCTGAGTGGGATGCAAAGGCCCGCGACCTCGCAGAGCGTTTCGTAAAGAACTTCAAGAAATACGAAGGCAACGAAGCCGGCAAGGCTCTCGTAGCTGCTGGTCCCCAGCTCTAATCCTTGGAGTCAAGACACAAAGAAAGCCGTCCATTGACGGCTTTCTTTTTTTTATGCAATAAACTAAATCAAAGACATTCCGTGCTGTTTGCATTCGCGGCGCATTTCGTCGGGCCAGATGCTGGCCTGGATCTCGCCAATGTGCCCCTTGCGCAGCATAAACATACAGAGGCGGGACTGGCCGATACCTCCGCCGATGCTGAGCGGAAGCTCGCCGCCGAGAAGACGCTTGTGGAAATAGAGGCCGGCGCGCTGCTGCTGGCCTGACAGCTCAAGCTGCCTCAGCATAGCGTCGTGGTCAACCCTGATGCCCATAGACGACAGCTCCACCGCGGTGTCGAGAACCGGATACCAGAGCATTATGTCGCCGTTCAGGCCTGCCAGGCCGCTGGCGGCGTCGACAGTCGACCAGTCGTCGTAGTCGGGGGCGCGCATATCGTGAGGCTTGCCGTCAGCCAGACAGCCGCCGATGCCGATGATGAATACGGCTCCGTATTTCCTGGTGATGAGGTTTTCGCGCTCCTTGGGAGTCTTGTCGGGATACAGCTGCCTGAGTTCTTCGGCGTGTATAAAAGTGATTTCCCTCGGAAGGATGGGGGAGATGCCGGGGAAGCGTTCGCACACCATATATTCGGTCTGCAGCACGGCGTTGTAGATGCGGGTGACCACCTGCTTGAGGAAAGCTACGTTGCGGTCCTCGGGGTTGATGACAGCCTCCCAGTCCCACTGGTCGACGTACATCGAATGAAGGTTGTCAAGTTCCTCGTCCGCGCGGATGGCGTTCATATCGGTGTAGATGCCGAAGCCCGGGGCGATGGCGTAGTCTGCCAGGGTCATCCTTTTCCACTTCGCGAGCGAATGCACGATCTCCGCCTTGGCGTCGCCCATATCCTTGACGGCAAAGCGCACCGGACGCTCTGTGCCCGAAAGGTCGTCGTTGATGCCGGTGCCGCTCAGTACGAAAAGCGGAGCCGTCACGCGGCGCAGCCTCAGCGCGGAGGCCAGCGACTGCTGGAAGAAATCTTTGATGAATTTGATGCCCTGCTCCGTCTGGTTGGGGTCCATCAACGCTTTATAGTTAACCGGAATGGTGAGCTTGCTCATTGCTGGTTTTCTTTTTGTCAGGCAAAAATAGTCTTTTTGTTGCAATTATTGATAACTTTGAAGCCCTAAACTGACATTATGAGCACTGATACCATCTTCTCAATTCTTGACAGCAAGATTATGCTGCTCGACGGCGGCTTCGGCACCCAGCTGCAGCTTGCAGGCTATACAGGCCTCGCAGACCTGGCCTGCCTCGAACGCCCGGACGTCGTGGCGCAGATACACGAGCGCTATCTGGAAGCCGGCTCGGATTTCATCGAGACCAATTCGTTCAGCGCGAATGCCATCAGCCTGGAAGGCCACGGCAGGGCTGCGGAAGCCTACGACATCGCCCTGGCAGCAGCGAAAATCGCCCGCCAGGCTGCCGACAAGTGGACGGCCGCGACCCCCGGCAAGCCCCGCTTCGTGGTCGGTTCAATGGGCCCGACTTCAAAGAGCGCTACGCTGGCCCCGCTGATGGACGATCCTGTCACCCCCGAGGATTTCGAAAATGCATATTACGACCAGGCCCGCGGTCTGGTGGATGGAGGAGCCGACGTGCTTATGCTCGAAACGATGGTTGACGCCCTTAACGTGCGTCTGGGGCTCAATGCCATAAAGAAAGTGAGTGAAGAGAAAGGCGTCAGCATCCCCGTGATGGTGTCCCTGTCTCTCACAGATTCTTTCGGCCGCCTGCTCTCCGGCGAGAGCGTCGAAGAACTCTACGCACAGATAAAAGGGGAGAACCTGCTTTCCATAGGGCTGAACTGCTCGATGGGAGCGGAGCTGATGTATCCCTTCATCGAGAAGTTGTCTCAGATCGCAGAAACCAGGGTGAGCGTACATCCCAACGCAGGGCTTCCGAACGCAGCCGGCGGATACGACGAGACACCGCAGATGTTCGCGGCCCATATGGCAAAGATGCTGCAGGCAGGGCTGGTGAACATAGCCGGCGGCTGCTGCGGCACTACGCCGGAGCATATAAAGCTGCTTGCTGAGGTTGCTGAAGGCTGCGCTCCGAGGAAAATATAGCTATTGCGGCAGCGTGCCGTGGGTGTAGTAGTTGTAGCCTTTCACCACACCGGCGACGATGGCTTTCCAGCGTATTGCAATAAGCACTATCAGGACAAGGCCCACGATAATCATCCCCTTGGTGGTGTCGCTCTGACGGTCGTACCAGTTTTTAAGTTTCTTGAACATAATCAGTCGTCATTGTCGATGGAGATTCGTGCGTTCAGGGCTGTCATAGACCTGTCGTTGCCGATCAGAGGATTGATCTCCACGGACAGGATGCTCGGCGCCGAGTCGCACAGGGCACTTACTCTCCTTATGGTTTCTGCAAATATGAATTTGTTCACGCCGATGTCGAACCCCTCCACCATTTCTGCGGCGGTCTGGGGATCTATGGGACTATCGCGCTTGACACTGGCAGTCTTCTCGCCGACAATGCCGCAGGATATGTCGTATTTGCCAAGGTATTTGCGGGTGGCGTAGATATACACTTCCTCGCCTTCGAGCATCGGTTCGATGCTGACTGCGGTTACGCCCTCGATGTTCATAATGCGGGCGAACTCGATTCTGAGCGTGCCTATGTCGCAGACGTTGAGGGCCAGGGCTCCGCGGGCCTGCTTGCCTTCATCTATGACAGCCTTCATTGCTACCGGACCTCCTATGGCAATCATCGCCACGCGGGCTTCGTGTTCGTTGCAGGCCCTGTATTGTCTGGCTCTGGTGATGCCGGCGGCATCCAGCAGGACTTTGGAAGCGGATTGGGAAAGGAAGCCTCGATGGGCCATCTGCGTTATTTCTCCGATCATCCGTTTGTCGACCGGAGGATAGTGTGGATCAAGTATTTTTTCAGCCATTGCTGTGGTTTTCGTATCTCTCAAATTTAATAAATAATTCGTACATTTGGCAAACTAAAACCTAACTATGGAAGATTCTCTGCTGCAAGCCGGCATTGCTGCCGATTATATCCGTTCTGTGACCGGCGGAGAAGTTTTTTCCGCAGGTATCATCCTCGGGAGCGGTCTCGGCGAGATAGCTGAGGCGATAGCGGACAAAACCGTCATTCCATATACTGACATACCCGGTTTTTTGAGCTGCACGGCCGATGGACACAAAGGCAGGCTGATTGCAGGAAAGCTCGGCGGGAAGCCTGTGTTGGCTATGCAGGGCCGTTTCCATTATTATGAAGGCTATGATGTGCGGCAGATCACACTGCCTGTGCAGGTGATGCGGCTGATGGGGGTGAAATACCTCTTTGTCAGCAATGCTTCCGGTGGAGTGAACAGCAGCTTCCGCGTGGGTGACCTGATGGTCATCAGTGACCATATCAACCTGCTTCCGAATCCCCTCGTGGGCCCGAATGCAGACGGCTTCGGCCCGCGCTTCCCCGATATGCTGGGCGCATACGACCGCGGCCTGATTGCGAGGGCCTTCGAGATTGCGGCAGAGTGCGGCATCGCCCTTCGCAAGGGCGTCTATCTTGCCGTCAGCGGCCCTTCCTACGAGACGCAGGCGGAGTATGACTATTTCAAGCGCATCGGCGCCGACGCCGTAGGTATGTCCACTACCCCCGAAGTGATAGTGGCCCGTCACGCAGGAATGTCGGTGTTCGGAGTGTCGGTGGTTTCCAGCGCTCCCCACGACACCGAAGATGAATATTACATCGACGGCGACGAAGTCATCAAGGCTGCCGAAGCCGCCTCCAGGCAATTGATTATATTGTTTACAAGGATTATAGAAAGTCTCTGATGAAAAGTTTTTTTGAAAAAGATGCAGTAGAACTCAGTCCCGACGGGAAGGAGCTGGTCATCCTCGACCAGACGCTGCTTCCGAACCAGGAGAAATACATAACCATAACTACGGCAGAACAGCTTTTCTACGCCATCACTCTGCTTAAGGTGCGAGGCTCGCACGCCATCGGCATATCTGCCGCCCTTGGCCTTGCAATGTGTATGAACCGCTTCGAGACCAATGACCTGAGAGTGCTTGAAAGCGAGTTTCTGCGCGTCAAGAGATACCTTGCCATCAGCCGCCCCTCCGCAGTCGACCTTTTCACCGACCTCAACCGTATGGAGAGCTGCTTCTACGAGCAGATGAGCGTCGCCGAGCAGGGGAACGAGGCCATTGCGCTGATCAAGGAACGCCTGACGGCCGAGGCCAGGAACATCAAGCTCGAAAAGATCAAGACCTGCCTGGCGATAGCCGAATACGGATTCAGCCTGCTGAAGCCAGGGGTTACCATAATGACATACTGCAATGCCGGATATCTGGCGGTTTCAAGGTACGGCACTGCCCTCAGTCCCATCTTCCTCGCCCAGGAGAACGGCTATATGCCCAAGGTCTACGCTTGCGAGACGAGGCCTCTGCTGCAGGGCGCCCGCCTGACCTCATACGAGCTTGGCAAGGCAGGTGTCGACGTGACGCTGATTTGCGACAATATGGCCTCGATAGTGATGAGCCGCAAGAAAGTGGACATCATCTTCGTGGGCGCCGACACCGTCGCAGCCAACGGCGACGTGATCAACAAGGTCGGCACCAGCGGCCTGGCTATCCTCGCCCAACATTACGGCGTGCCGTTCTATGTGCTCTGCCCGTCCCAGACCATCGACAAGGACCGGCCCACCGGCTATGACGTCAAGATCGAGGAGAGGCCGGGCTATGAGGTCACGGAGATGTATTATGAGAAACCCTCGGCCCCGGTCGGCACGAAGGTCTACAATCCCGCCTTCGACGTCACTCCGAACGCTCTGATCACCGGCATAATCACCGAAAACGGCATATCCAAATGACCAGGTTCGTCAGTCTTTCCAGCGGCAGCAACGGCAACTGCTATTACATCGGCAATGACGATGTATCCTTCCTCATTGATGTGGGGATAGGGGGCAGGACCATCCGCAAACGGCTGTCACTGCTGGGGATTGACATTGGCGACGTGGATTTCGTGCTCGTGTCGCACGACCACGTGGACCACATCAAGTACCTCGGTTCTTTCACTGAGCATTACCACAAGCCGGTGTTCGCCACCAAGGAACTCCACCGCGCCCTCGACAACCATTTCTGTACGCGTGGCCGTATGTCCGGCTGCATCAAGAACACCGAGGCGGGCGTGACTTCGGAATGCCTTGGCGTGAAGTTCACTCCCTTCAGGGTGCCCCACGACGCCCACGATACCGTCGGCTACCACATCGACTTTTTCGGCACGACCTTCACTTTCATAACCGACGTGGGAAGCGTCACCGACGACGTGCTCAAGTACTGCGGTATGGCCTCCCATCTGATAGTGGAGAGCAACTACGACCCCGAGATGCTGCGTAACGGTTCTTACCCTGTCGAACTGCAGCAGCGCATCCGCAACGGCAACGGCCATCTCTCCAACGGCCAGGCAGCGGAGCTGCTCCGTCAGGTCGCCTCAGACCGCGTGCAGTCGGTGTTCCTGTGCCACCTCAGCGAAAACAACAATACTCCGGAGCTGGCCCTTGAAAGCGCTTCCGCAGCCCTCAGAGAGGCCGGCGCCGACCATATCCTGCTGAGGGCCCTGCCCCGCAGGACTTGTTCAGATTTATTTGTATTTGAAAAATGACAGAACTTAAAGACATAAAAGCATTTGCCTTTGACGTTGACGGTATTTTCACCGACGGCAGTGTGCTTGCGATGCCCAACGGCGACCTGCTGCGCATTTTCAACGCTAAAGACTCATTCTCGGTCCGCACCGCAAGAGTCAACGGCTTCCCCGTGGCTATTATCACCGGAGGCTGCTCAGAAAGCATCATCAGCAGGTTCAATTCGCTCAGCATCCCTTCGGCCGACATCTACCAGATGTCAAAGAACAAACTTCCGGACCTGGAGCATTTCTGCGCCCGTCACGGGCTCGAACTCAAAGACGTGCTTTTCGCGGGCGACGACGTGCCGGACGTGGAGGCCCTGAAGGCTGCCGGCGTCGGCATCTGCCCTAGGGACGCCTGTATCGAGTGCCGCGAAGCAGCCGACATAGTTTCGGAACGCCGCGGCGGCAAGTGGTTCGTCAGGGACATCGTCGAGAAGACGCTCCGCGCTCAGGGCAAGTGGCTTTTCAACCCCGAGCAGCCCTGGGGCTTCTCATACAAGGACGAAGTGAACGAAGCGCAGTTCAAGACAGGAAGATATGTTTGATGAGCTCAAGATAACTCTGGCTTCGGCTTCACCCCGGCGCAGGGACCTGCTCGCAGGCCTTGACGTCGTGTTTACAGTCGAGCCGGGCAAGGACGAGAAGGAAGCATACACCGCCGACACCCCTTGGCTGCAGGTTCCTGAACTGCTGGCCCGACACAAGAGCGAGACCTTTCACCGCGCTCTCGAGCCCGGCGAGGTCCTGATTACCGCCGACACGCTGGTGTTCCTGCCGGCTGGGCCTGCTAAGTCTGAAGGTTGCGGTGCGGACAGGGACCTGCAGCAGCAGATGCTGATCCTCGGCAAGCCGGCCGACCGCGACGGGGCCCTGAAGATGCTGCGCGAACTCTGCGGCCACACGCACTACGTGCTCACAGGCGTCTGCCTTCGCAGTCTTGAGAAGACTGTCTCCTTTACCGACACGACTGAGGTCGACGTGGATGTCCTGTCTGAGGATGAGATAACTTACTACGTTGACACATACCGTCCCTATGACAAAGCAGGGGCCTACGGAGTGCAGGAATGGTTCGGCTATGCCTCCATCGGCACCATCCGCGGCTCCTTCTACAATGTTATGGGACTCCCCGTACACAAGCTCTACGCCGCCCTCAAAAATTTCGCCTAAACACTTTTTCGCTATTTCACTATGAAACGAGTCCTGCTTCTACTGACGGCCCTTTTGGCTTTTATCTGTTCAGCCTCGGCCACTGACATCCGCAGCGTAAATACCGAGGTCTGGCTGTACAGGAACGGCAACGCCCTTGTATATCAGCGCTGGGATGTGACCGTTACCCAAGGCACCGAGTGGTATATCCCGATAGAGAATCTCGGGAAGCGCAGCATCCGCGATTTACGCGTGTTCGAGAATGACAGGCGCTTTGAGGATGACGGACGTTCGTGGGATTCAAACAGAACTCTCGAGCAGAAGAAGTATCGCTGCGGTATCGTGGAAAAGGCTGACGGAGTGGAGCTGTGCTGGGGACAGGGCGATTACGGCGACCACGTATATGAGATATTATACATCATCGACAATCTGGTGCAGAAGATGAATGACGAAAGCAACGACGGCTTCAACTGGTGCTTTGTGAATGAAGATCTGCCGTCTGCCCCTGATTCTGTAAGCCTGGTCTTTATGAATAAAGTAGATTCTTCGCAGGTATGGGTTGCCGGCGAAGATGGCAATATGGGTGTATGGGTCTTCGGATGCGAAGCCGACTATCGCATTGAAGACGGCGACGTGATCATCGAATCCACCGAGCCTCTGCTGGCCGAAGACCGCCTGTCAGTGATGATGCGTTTCGACAGGGGCCTGTTCAATCCGTCAGCGACCGACGACAGGTCATTCGCCCAGATGATGGATGAAGCGTTCAAGGACAGCGACTATTACCTCGACGATTATGATGACGGCCAGGACACAGAGCGCAAGGTCCGCAGGTTCGTCCTGTGGTTTGTCGGTATCATCCTGGGAATACCTCTGCTGCTCTTTCTTCTGCCTGCGCTGATCGAGATTTTGTTCAGACGGGTGACGGGCCGCCGCTATGATGAGAAAGTGTTCGGGCGCAAGACCATCGACGGCTGGTACCGGGACGTGCCGCTCGACGGACGTCTGGATGCAGCCTACAGCTTGTTGTCGACCGGAGACAATCTTTCCTGGGATTTCAAGCTTTTCCCCCAGTTGATCGGGGCTTATTTCCTCCGTTGGGTGCAGAAAGGACTTGTATCTGCCGAGCCGGATCCTATAAAGGAAGGACGGATGAATCTGCAGTTTGCCTCTGCGTACCCTCCGGACGGGCAGTTCACCGATCCGATGGAAAGGAGTCTGTACACCTGCGCCCGTTCGGCGGCAGGAAAGAATCTGCTTCTGGAGACAGACGAGTTCAATAAATGGTCGGAGGACAACTACGAACGTGTCCTGGGCTGGCAGGATTACGCCAAAACGACCGGCGCCGAGGTCTGGAACCCACTGCCAGAGGAAGAGCGCTGCCATCTGGCCGAGTTCCGTAACTTCCTTGACAATTTCACGCTTTCGGACGAGCGCTCAGTGCCGGAAGTCGGCATCTGGCAGGAATACCTTGTCTTCGCACAGCTGTTCGGCATTGCGGAAAAGGTTTCGAAGAGCTTCGAGAAGCTCTATCCGAATCTGTACGCTGACTATGCCGCCCAGTCTAATATGACGGATGCGGCTGCGAGCTATGAACTTATGCGCAGCGTGGGCAAGTCGTCTTCACGGTTCGTCGATGCTGCCAACAACAAGAAGGCCGAGAAGGCGGCCGCAAGCAGCGGGTCTTCGTCCGGCTCAAGAAGCCGATATTACGGCGGTGGCGGTCATTCTTCCCGTTCGGGTGGCGGTGGATACAGCGGCGGTGGACGCGGCGGCGGCAGCCGTTAAGCCGGCTGCCGGCTCAGGCTTAAATGTGCCATTCGTAAGTCAGGAAGATCTCCTGTATCTGTTTCTTCATTTCGTTGTCGTCTTCTGCGCAAAACAGTGAGACAACCATATTGTCGCCCCACAGGTCGGCTGCAAAATACGCCCGGAAGGGGAGGCCGTCGTATGTTCCGCGCAATTCTGCAGTGGCATTGGGAATAATATCCTCGCGTTCCGGTGTCTTGATTGTAAATCCGAAATCTTCGTCAATTTCAACTCCGTCTTCTGAGAAAAAGAAGTTGTCGGCCAGCTCGTCTATCAGAAGCAGCATCTGCTGGCTGATATCAAGATTTGTGGGATCGCTGAGGCCGCTGTTGGCCACGTAGTCAGGCATAACCTGTATGTAGGCAAAGTTGTTGGGGGCATCTTCGTTCGACAGCAGATAGTACCTGTCGGCTCCGAATTTGTCGATGTTGTCTATAATATAGGGTTCCGGAAATGACAATGAAAAGCCATTGTAGCTTATCTTGTTGGAATTGCAGGCCGTGAGAGCAAGGAGACAGACGAGGAGAAGTTGTGCTTTTTTCATTATTGCTGACAGTTAATTGTCATAAAATTACAGACTTAAACAGTTATTCGCAATAAAAAAGACAATTGTTTCTTTTAACTTTGTATGGAACAAAACAGCCGCTGATATGAGAAAGCTACTGACCTGCCTGCTCGCCGTGGCCTGCCTGCTGCCTTGCTTTGCGCAAAAGCAGTCGTCCATCTGGACTATCAGGACGGAATGGCGCGACCTTGAATATGACATCGATATCGATGCTTCCGTAGCATCCTGTGTCCTTTCGTTTGCAAGTCATTTCTATGATTATCCTCTGCTGCACGCGCTGTCTGCCCAGTTTACCAATGATTTTGAGAATATCGACATCCCTGTCTCAGATTTCAGCTTTAGTGAAGATAGCAACTATGTGATGATCCGCCTGGCGGGCGATCAGCTGGCTGAAGCGCAAGCCAGAGTCTGGACTCTGCCGGGTGGCAAAAGTGTGTTTGTGCTCAAGCTGGTCAACCACGAGGAGACGAACTCCTTTGACATCTATTTCTTCGATCTGGACCTGTCGCAGGGGCGGATGATTCCGATGCGAAATCCGGACGGATTGATCTACGCCTACATAGATAATTTCATCATCCCCCGCGAAGGACGCCAGATAGAAGTCAGGTTCGAGAACCAGCCGTCGGACAGGATTGTGCTTCAGGATGACGGCACATTTGTCTATCAAGCTTATGCTCCTGTCGCGATAGCTGCCTATATCGACGATCCCGATCCTTCCGGGATGACAAACATACGCGAGGCTCCGGGAGGCAAGATAATAGGACGCATAGGGGATCCGGCCAATCATCCGGCCAAAGATCCGGCCTCAGACTATGATGATGACGATGAGGATTTCGGAGGTGGCCTGGTGCTGACGATCTTCAATCCAGTGAACGGGTGGTGGGAGATTCTGGAACGTAATGTCGACGGAATCAAGATCAGCGGCCACGCGTGGATACACTATTCCGTGCTTGCAGACCATACCCGCAATTATGCCGAGCAGGTCATCAATCTGTACGAAAAGCCGGACTCATCTTCCAAGGTGGTTGGAAGGATAACGAAAGTTATGGCCGACGTCCGCCCGATGGACATCAGCGAGGATGGTGAGTGGGTAAAGGTCAGCTGCGAATGGGGGATAGGTTGGCTGGAGGTTAGCTGGCTGTGTTCCAATACTTTAACCTACTGTTCGTAATCGTTTTGCCGAAGGCTAGCGCCAGGGGTCGGCCGCTGCAGGCGTGCGTATGTCGCCGAGGAACTGGATGTCGTTCAGGAACCACTCGCCGGTGCTCTGTTTCTGGCGGAGCTTGACCGGGCGGGGTGAATCAGCGCCGCCGGAAGTCACGTACAGCGTGGCCCAGCCGCTCTCCTGGAAAGAGTAGCTGTTCGAAGAAACGCGGACAGTGTAAGGCTTGGACGGTGTATAATTGTTGTCGGGAGTAGCCCCGTCGAAAAACGACATCACTTTGTAAGACTTTCCGCGAAGCCGGTCCGCGAGCTGCTGCTGTGCGAGTTTAGACATATCCTCCGGCCCTTTGAGGTAGTTCAGCATCTCCATACAAGCCTTCTGGTTGCTCTCGTAGCTGGTAAGTGCAGCGACCGTCATAGCCGCGACAGCGTAAGGATCCTTCAGGGACACGTCAGGCAGAGCTTTCAGCTGTTCGACTGAGGTGGGAAGAGATTTGAAAGAGAAAGATTTGCCGCTTCCCTGGCCGCCTATTCCACCCATCATCCCGCAGCCACAAAGAAGCAGCGCGGCAGAAGACATAATGAGAAAACGTTTCATATCGCTGAAATTTAGGTTACTATACAAATATACACAACTTGCGCGATAAGACAAAGCCCTTCGCCAACCAGGCACCCCGGAAAGAAAGAGGATTAGAGCTGATGGACGATCAGGGCGACGGCTATTCCGAGCAGGGCACCCATCAGTACTTGCAGGTGGGTGTGGCCGAGGAACTCTTCGAGGCGTTCTTCGGCCGGGGTCTTGATGAGTGTTTTGAGGCGCTCGTGCAGGTCGTTGATGGCCTTGGCCTGTTTGCCGCTCTCCATACGGATGCCGGAGGCGTCGTGCATCATCAGGAAGGCCAGGACTACGGAAATGGCGAACTGGATGGAGGTGAAGCCGAAGCAGAGCCAGCAGGTCGTCGCAAGTGCGCACACCACTGCAGAGTGGGTGCTGGGCATTCCACCGTCACCAAACAGACGGTCAAGAGACAGTTTCCTGTTCTTGACCGAATCGATGGTGATTTTGATGGCTTGCGATACTATCCAGGATGCCCCCGGACTGAGAAGGTACTCTACTGAGACCATCTGAAAGATTAGCGGATGCGGACAGTTGCGTAGTCGGTGGAACCGTCGTCGAAAGTGGTTTCTACAGCTACGATTCCGAACCTGTGGTTGCCCCAGTATTTGACACTCTTCACGCCGTCGGTGTTATTGGTCGGGCCTTCGACCTCGATGACCTTGATCTTCATACCGTTCCAGCTGAAATCATTGTCGGTGGATACGTGGGTCACCTTGCGTCCGTTGCTGTAGGTGTCGCCTTCCTTCGAGTCATATTTGATGATGATGCCGTTGTTTTCGCCAGAAACGTTTTCGATGCCGTTGGTCGTGACCTTGAATTTGACGTCGTGCACGGTAACTTTATCTCCGTTCACCTCGAAGAATTTGGGGTGGCTCTCCATAAGCTTCTTGTAGCGGGGATCCGTCATATTGAAAGTTCCTTCGACAGTGGAAACGCCGTTGTCGAGCGAAACCACAGAGACGTTGATGCCGCTGGCCCCGTTGAAAGTGCCGGTAAGGGTGGTGCCGACTTCGCCGAGATCGGACTGGTCACCGGTAATAGTCTCATATCCTTCGCAGGAAACCAGACATACCATTGTAATCAAAGAGATGAGAATCAGGTGAATCTTTTTCATTTGCAGTGGTGTTTAAGTTGATTTTTACAAATGTAGATAATAAAACGCAATTTCCCTATCTTTGAAGAAATAAAAAGGAATAGCCTTGTATGATCCTGAAACGCTCATTTACAGCGGTCTTTCTATTCTGCTTCATCTCGACTGCCGCCCAGCCGTCCTCCAGCCTCAGTCTCTACGCTGAGAGCACCGGCTGCCGGCCCCCGATCGAAGGGAACAGGGTAGAGATCATCGACGATGCAAATGACTTCTATGAAGAAATGCTCGCAAGCATACGCAGTGCCGAGTCGTTCATCTTTATGGAGTATTATATCTTCCGCGACGACACGGTCTCCACAGCTGTTTTGGACGCGCTGGCCGAGAAGGCGAAGGAGGGTGTGCGCACATTTGTGATACTGGATTACTACGGCTGCTCCCAGCATCTTGAAGAAAAAGGCAACCGGCTCAACACAAGGCCTTTCAGACGCGGCTTCCTGCAGCCCTATATTGACAGCGGCGTCGACATCGTCTTTTACAACAAGGGCGGCATCCTGCCCCGCAACCACAGGAAACTGACGCTTGTGGACGGAAAGGTGGCCTACACCGGCGGAATGAACGTCACTGACCTGTACATTAACGGCATAGAAGGTGTCGGCAAATTCTGGGATATGAGTATGCGGATTGAGGGCCCTGCGGTGCAGTCGTTCTTCGCGGGCTTCGTCCGTATGTGGAACAGCTGCGGAGACCAGCCGCTGACCATCCCCGTTCCCGAAGCTCCGGCCCCCGCCGGAGATGTCCCGCTCATCATCCTGGAAACGCAGGGGGCGGCCATCCATCCCAACCCCGAAGAATTGTTTACGGCGCTCTTCGAGACGGCGCAGCACTCGATACGCTTCATCAGCGGGTACTTCAATCCCACGCCAGCCATAGTTAAAGGCCTCAAGGACGCTGCCAGGAGGGGTATCGACGTGCAGATGCTGATGGGCTCATCCACCGATATGCCGCCAGTCATCGACAAGGTCCTTATGCGCTGTGCCGTCCGTCTGTCCCAGAATGATAATTTCACCCTCTGCGTACAGCCGGGAGGCTTCCATCACGAAAAGGTCGTATCCATCGACGGGCATCTGATACTGGTGGGTTCACTCAATATGGACAGGTTTTCCCTAAGGACAAACCACGAGATGGGCGTACTGATGGATTCAGCAGAAGTCGCTGCGTCCTTCGATGCTTATTTTGACGCTCACGCACATCCTGATATCTGACAATGAGGCGACTGCTGATGACATTGATCCTCTCGCTCAGCGTGCTGAGCTCCTTTGCCCAGGTCGACAGCGTTCCCGGGCCGGTCCAGCGTCTGGACTCCACCGTCATCGTGTCGGAATCGGCGCGGCAGCGGCTGCTTCAGGCGCAGCTCGGACTGGACGCCATCGATGAGGGGATTGTGCGTAAAGTCCCGGCCTTCCTGGGCGAGAGGGACATCATCAAAGTGATACAGATGCTCCCCGGCGTGCAGTCACCCAGCGAAGGGTCGTCAGGCTTTTCTGTCCGCGGCGGGCTTATCGACCAGAATCTCATCCTGCTGGACGGAGTGCCGCTTTACTGCGCCGGCCATTTCCTCGGTTTCATCTCAATGTTCAATGACGACATCCTGAGCAGGACGGACCTCTATAAAGGCGACTTCCCGGCCAAGTTCGGCGGCCGCATCTCATCTGTCCTCGACGTCTCAACCAGGGACGGCGATATGGAGAAATACCACGGCCGTCTGTCGCTGGGCCTGGTTTCTTCCGGAATCTCGCTGGAAGGGCCGATTGTCAAGGAAAAGCTCAGCTTCTGCCTGAGTGCCAGAAGGTCGTTCCTGGATGCGGTGTTCCCGCTGATAAAAAAGATTCCGGAGCGGTCCGGCCTGCACTTCTACGACGCCAACGCCAAGCTGACGTGGATCGCCTCCGAGCGAGACCATTTCTATCTGAGCGGCTTTGCCGGCGGCGACCGCTTCGCCAGCTCCCTCGAGCAGTACGGCTTGAACCTGATGGACTTCCGCTACTCCAACAAGACTGCATCCCTGCGGTGGAAACACACTTTCTCGCCGTCACTGCAGACCAATGTGACCCTGTATTATTCCAAGTACAGGACCGGCATCGACACCGACTACAACTACGCCATTTTCGACTATTACTCGTTTGTACGCGAGACTGGACTGAAGGGCGGACTGACGTGGCAGATTGACGGCGACAACACCTTCGAGGCCGGGTTGGAACTGCCTTATTTCCGCGTCAATCCCGGGGACTGCGTGCCCAAGGACGGCAATGTCACAATCAGCGAGATGCATATCCCTCCCAGTTTCGCCATACAGCCAAGTCTGTACGTCGGCAACAGGACCCGACTGAACCGGGCTACCTTCCGCTATGGCCTCCGCCTGTCGGAATTCACATCGATGGGTATGACGGACCAGCGTTATTATGACCCGGTAACCCACGAGGAAACAGCGGTCCGTTATTTCGGCCCGGGAAAGCCGATCCAGACTTACTGGGGACTGGAGCCGAGACTTTCCGCATCAGTCCCGCTCGGTACGAAGTCGTCTGTCAAGGCTTCCTATATGCGGGTGATGCAGTATTTCCAGCAGGCTCTCGTGAGTACGTCGGGCAGTCCGCTGGATGTCTGGCTGCCTGCCTCGCCGAACACAAAACCGCAGATTTTCGACCAGTTCACCGTCGGCTATTACCGGAATTTCCTCGACAATGCAGTCGAGAGCTCCGTCGAACTGTTCTACAAGAACAACAAGAACACCCTGGATTTCGTCGAGAACACCGGTGTCATCCTGGACAGGCCTGACAGGGAGGCATTCCTGCGCTACGGAAAATCTTATGCATTCGGAGCGGAGCTTATGGTGAAATTTGATGTCGGGACGTGGAACGGCTGGCTCGGATACACCTTCTCCAAGGCCACCTACCTGATACCGGAGATCAATGGCGGACGGCCGTACGCATCGCCCGTCAACCACGACCACAGCGTGAATGTCCTCGTCAGCCATACCTTCTCGCAGCAGGTTTCAGCGTCCGCCGGCTGGGTTTTCTACAGCGGAGCGCCCACGACTTACCCTGTGGAGCGGTTCTCCCTCTTCGATTCATACGCCCCTGTCTTTACTTCCCGCAATGTGGGAAGGCTTCCCGACTACCACCGGCTGGATCTGTCGCTGACGGTGAAGACCCGCAGGCGCGCGGCAGATCTCCCCTGGAGCGGAGAATGGGTCTTCTCTCTGTACAATGCCTACTCGAGACACAATGTGTGGTCTGTCGTTTATTCCCTGAGCCAGTACGAAGACAAGCCCCGTGCTGCCAAACTCTATCTGTTCCCGATACTGCCGTCTGTTTCTTTCAACCTGATGTTCTGATGAAAAGATTCTTCGCATATATGCTGTCCGTCCTTCTGTGCACATCCTGCACGGAGGCTCTGGTCTTCGACCCGGGGACCCGGCCTGTGCGGAGCTTCGTGGTGGACGGGATGGTGACGGACCAGCTGTGCCATCAGACCGTCCGTCTGTCGATGACGGAAAATTTCTTCAGCGAGTCTGCGCAGCGGCCGTGGGTGTCCGGAGCCAGGGTGACCGTGACCTGCGGGGAGCGTATCTATGAATACGCGGAGGACCCTGCCGCGCCGGGAACCTATCGCTCCGTCGATGAGTTCAGGGGCGAGACAGGCTTGACCTACAAACTGGACGTCGAGGCCGAGGTCGACGGGAAGCTGTCGCACTACCAGGCCCGGGATTCCGTCCCACAGGTCGGTTGCCAGCTGGACTCCATCGACTATATCTATTCCAAGGATATGGACAATCTCTGGACTCTGGCGATCTGGGGCAAGGATTTCTACAAGATGCGTAGCAGATATCTGATCCAGGTTGCCATCAACGGCCATTTCAAGCCTCTCGAGAAGAGCGTCGAAATCCCGGACGACCATTTCGACGGGATGACTTTCACGAGGTTCACGCTGTCCGCCCTGCATCACACGCAGGAGCTGTGGAAGTCCTACGGGGAGAGTTTCAAGCCGTTGGAGAGGGGAGACGTCATAACTATGCGCGTGTCTTCTCTTTCTGAGGGTTACGGTGGATTCCTGGCCAAATACACCCACTTCATTTTCGGCACCGTCCCGCTGCTTACCGACCAGCCGGCCAATCTGCCTACCAACGTAACCGGCCCCGGCCCCGTAGTCGGCTATTTCGGCGCCTGCGCCGTCGTCGAAGCGGCCTGCACCGTCGACGACCCTTACCGCACAGAATTCCCGGGAACGGACTAGACGATTCCGTCCTCCACGCCAATAAATATCCGCCGGTTGCTTGATTTGATGCAAGTAATTCTGTACTTTTGCATACTTTGCATTAGAATTGTTTGACACTATGGAATTATCCGCTAAATATAATCCGGCAGATGTAGAAGGGAAGTGGTACGCCTACTGGGTCGACCACAAGTTTTTCCATTCGGAGCCCGATGGAAGGGAGCCTTATACGATTGTGATTCCGCCGCCCAACGTGACTGCCGTGC
>JAFXPV010000033.1 GCA_017527625.1 Bacteroidales bacterium
GGATATAACAAAAACCTTACCGGGCCGGAGTATTCCTCTCATATATGTAGCCCATCTTGTCGGTGGCCCACTGGATGAAATACTTCATATTCGGACCGTCGGTGTGGCCTCCGGTGTGCTGACGCCAGGCAAGCTCACCGTCAAGCAGGTCGGTGAGAGGCTCAGGCATCGGAGTGTTGCGGTAGTCGTTGCCGACACCGAGATCCTTTGCACCCAGAAGCTTGAAAGCCTCGCCAGCGGCAACAGTAGCCTGCCAACTGCCATACTGGTCGAGCCAGAGAGCGTCGCCCTGCTCGGGAATACCATAGCTGATGAACACGAGACGCGGAGCGCAGAGAGCGATGAGCTCGTGAGAATCCACGGGAAGCATATCAGCAGTCCAGGCACCGGTCTTGGACTCTACAGCGCAATATTTGATGTAGTTGCCGGCCATCCAGTGATACTCGCCGGAGTTTGCAAGATTCTCGAGGCCTTCGCCGAAGATACGGCGGTGCAGTGCGGCGCCACCCTTGCCGGACGAACCGATGAGACCCATATAGAAACGGTCCTCGAACGCCAGCGTCACAGGAGCAGCCTTGCCATAGCGTGAAACGCCCTCGATGCCCACGTGCTTGGCATCCACGTCAGGGTCAGTCTCGAGATAGTCCAGACCGCGGGCGGCACCCCACGCCCAGGCGCGGAGAGAACCCCAGTCATCCGGCTTGCGGGGCTGTCCCTTGTTCACGAGGCCGATGATGCCGCGGGTGAGCCCGGCGCCGTTGTCAGCCTGGATGCTGCTGGGGTCGATCATAGCATAGCCCCAGCCAGCTGCGATAAGCTGCTGGTTAGACGGCGGATCCTGTCCGGGAGTCTGCTGTGCGGGACGTGCGAAAGCCGCGAATGGATTGGCAGGTTCGAAAGGCTGCCAGGCGGGATATTTCTTCATAAGCTCCGCAGTCTCAGGGTCGTTTTCGAGTATACGGCGCAGAGCCTTGTTGATGACAGCCATATCAGCTCCGCCGGGTTTCACAGGGTTGGGAAGGCTGGCGCCTCCGAACATCATCAGCACCGGAACCGGACCCTTTGCGTCAGCAGGAGTGACGACAACCATCTTGATGTCCACGTTGATGGAAGGACAGGCGGAATTGTCGACGTGGCCCCTGAGCTGTTTTGCCTTTACTCGCATCATACCGAGAGTCTCGATTTCCTCGGCCTCGACGATCCAGGTCACTTTGGGAACGTTAGCCGGAACGCGGCCGTATACCTCGCTCTCGAAACCTTCCACGATCTCAGGCCTGCGGACATCCCACCACTGCTTGGCGGCAGTCACTTTCTTCCCGGCATTGGTCTTCATCAACTCCGGGATGACGGGGAAGGGGTTGGCCTTGCTCTCATCGTAGTTGGCGGCATAAGGGCTGCTCTGGTCAGCGTCGAAGCTGTGCCTGATGGATTTGATGCCCAGCTGGTCCATCATATTCTGGTGATCCTGCTGTGCTGTGAACGTTACCGGCTCCTGTGCGAAAGAAGCTGCACAGACAAGCACGCCGGCGAGCAATAGGATTATCTTTTTCATATCAAATGATTTAATTCTCCTACTAAGTTAGGCTTTAATTGCTAAATTTGTATCTGTCCTAATCAAAAACGATATGAAAAAAATGTTTCCCCTCGTGCTGTGCGGCGCAATGATAGCGTCCATAGCCGTTCTGACTTCCTGCAGCCAGGCCGGCCCGCAGGAGCCGTTCAGTTACCAGAATGCAGTGCGTTATACCAACACGCACCCCGGCAACCCCTATATTCCCCTCTGGGATCATAATCCCGACGGAGAACCGAGGGTATTCGAAGACCCGGACAACCCCGGCAAGTACCGTGCATATATCATCACTTCGCACGATGTCTTCCTGAGGGGATACTGTGGCCCTGACATCCGAATCTGGTCTGCGCCCGTGGAAGACCTGACAGCCTGGCGCGACGAGGGACCGGCTTTCACCTATAAGATCGGGGAACAGTGGGATACGATGTACGCTCCCGATGTCGCAGAAGTAGTCGGCAAAGACGGCAAGAAGACATACTATCTATATCCCAACGACCAGACAGGCGGACGTAACGGACTCGTTGCCAAGAGCGACCGTCCCGCAGGTCCCTATAAAGCCATCAACACCCTGCCTGACGATCCGTCAAAGCTGCAGCCCGGCAGCCTCATCGGCTTCGACCCCGGCGTGTTTGTAGAGAACATTACCGATCCCAACGACCCTGACTACAACATCGGCTTCAGGGCATACGCTTTCTACGGCTTCCAGGGTTCTTCGGCAATACAGCTCGACCAGAGCACTATGTATACCCTCCGTCCCGGCACCGAGGTCAGCTATCCTTTCATCCCTGCCCGTGCAGCCTTCATGCCGCGTCCTCCGCGTCCCGGCCAGCCCGCAGCAAGACCTCAGCCCCCGATGGAGTACAAACATCTCTTCCCCGGCGAGGACCCGAAGGTGTTCGCATTCTTCGAGGCATCTTCAATCCGCCAGGTCGGCAACAAATATGTCGTTGTCTACAGCGGCTACTCTGGTGAAGAATACGGACTGCCTATGAGCAACTCGACCCTTCGCTACGCCTACGCAGACAACCCCCTCGGACCGTACAAGAGCGGCGGCGTGATCGTTGACGCAAGGAGCATCGACCTCAATGAAGACGGTTCTGCACTCGTGACACGCTACAGCGGACACAACACCCACGGAAGCCTCCTCGAGATCAACGGCCAGTGGTATATCTTCTACCACAGGGCGCCGCGCGGCAATATGAACTCACGCCAGGCGATGGTTGAGCCCGTCAAGGTCGTATGGGACGAGAAGTCAGTGGCCGACGGCGGCAAGGTGACCATCACCGGTTTCGACCCCTATGCGCCCGACCAGACATGGACAGTCAAGGCCCGCAACGGAATGGAATACACCGGAGCTGAAGTCACTTCACAGGGTTTCCACTTCTACGGCCTCGATCCTTATCAATACTATTCAGCAGGATATGCCTGCTACCTCACCAACGAGCAGCTGCCTCAGGATTGCTATGA
>JAFXPV010000034.1 GCA_017527625.1 Bacteroidales bacterium
AGCTACACCCACCATCCGTTCAACGAATGGTTCGTCATCGAGGCTCCCTACAAGTGGCGTCTCAAACCCAGCTACAACATTCCCATAGGCCAGCTGATGGACGTGCTGGACTACGCCCTTGACCAGGGATATACCGTTGCCTGGGGCGGCGACGTGACGGGCGACTTCACCCGAACCGGCCTGGCGATGCTGCCCGACGGCGTCGTGCCCACCCAGCAGATGCGCCAGCAGCAGTGGGACAGCTGGCAGTTCACCTACGACCACGTGATGCTCATCTACGGCAAGGCTCTCGACGAGAACGGCAAACCCTACTACAAGGTGAAGAACTCCTGGGGAAAGAGCGGCCAGTACGACGGCACCTGGTATATGTCGCGCGACTTCATCGCCCTGAACACCACCTACATCTTTCTCAACCGCAACGCGCTGCCGACCGGCAAGGACAACTACAATATGCGCGCGCTGCAGCAGAAGAAACCCTACTACAAGGTCTTCTCGAAATATGACGTGATCCCCAACGGCAACGGCTGGTCATACTGGTACATCCCGACCGAGGTGGCCGACACTCTCAACATAAAAGTTTCAGAGCTCAACAAGGTGATGGCTTCGCACGAGCCCCACCAGCACGACCACCACGAGTATTTCCTGATTCTGGAAGGTGACGTAAACTGCTATATGAACGGTGAAGAGACGCTGCTGCATCCGGGCGACGGCTTTATGTGCCCCGGCGAATCGATGCACGCCCTCCGCAGGACTTCCGCCGACCAGCCCGCATCATATATGATGTTCACCCTCGAGACTCCCGGCGGACTCGGATTCACTCCTCCCTATTTCAAGAAAGACTACAAGCCCGCGGACTGCTACGTGCCTTTCAGCAAAAAGAAGAGTTTCTGGTATCTCAAGCCCAGCCAGACCCTCGGAGGCCTGAACATCCAGTCGCTGCGCATCAAGAAGGGCCGCATAAAGAAAGACCGTGCTGACGGACGACAGCTCGCATATGTAATCCTCGAGGGAACTGCCGAAGTCACCATTGACGGCGTGCCCGTGGAACTTCCGGCTCCTGCCGTGGGCTATGTTCCCGCAGGCGGAAGCGGATCTGTCAAGGCCCTGACCGACAACGTCAGATTCCTGAAAGTCAGGACGCACTGACGGTGCAGGCAGATTGCAAAAGAGGCTTCAGGAATGACCCTGAAGCCTCTTTTCGTTGGCTGGTATCCAAGATGCTACTTAGGCTCGATGACACGGTAGTGGCCGCTCAGGTGCATAAATGCGAAGAGACGGAGAAGGCCGTCGTAGTATGCGTCGAAGTACCCGTCTTCATAAGGTTTGTTCTCGCTGTCCCAGAGGCGCTGAGCGAACTCGCGGGCTATCTCGTGGTCAGCCGCAAGGGTAGCCGCTGCAAGTGTCGATACAAGACCGACTGAATGGCGGGTGCCGGTGCCACGGAGCGGGCCCATTCCCGCTGACATAGGAAATTCAACCTCGGTGCCATCCACGTTGTACTGGTCGGCGAAAGTGTCAATGCCTTTGGAGTAGAAGAAATCCTGGATGGTGTTGGCATACCAGGTCTGCCACTCACGGTCTGCACAGGCCCACGAAAAGTCGAGGGCGATGTTCATAGGAACGCGCCACGAGTCGAAGCGGAACGCCGGCTTCGACCTGCGGCCGAAGAATGCAGGCTGCTCGATGAACGAGCCGTCGAAGTTGTTGGTGTCCGGGTTCAGGCCGGTGTTCTTGTCGATGGTCTTGTGGAGATACTCGCGGCTGGCTTTGGCGCACTCGCGATAGAACTCGGCGCGGCCGTCATCAGCCCAGCGGGCCCACACCTCATAGAAGGCGGGAAGGTGATATGAAGGGTCGGTGTATCCCGGGCCTCTTCCGTCAGGCGTGAAGTTGATCAGGTGACGCTCCTTGTCGATGAAAGGATCAATGCCTTCCGAACCGTCCTTTTCCCACGAAGAATTCAAGATGAACTGAGCCTCCTTAAGGTAGTTGATGTCGCCGTCGTTGCCCCAGCGGTTAGAGGCGAATATCAGAGAGGTGATGAAGTACAATTCTCCGTCGGAAGCCGGGCCACGGCCGCGGATAGTTCCGTCGGGATTGAGGCTCCACGCGAAGTAGCCCTTCATCGGGCCGTCCTGATATTGCATATATTTCTTTGCCCAGCGGAACAGACGGTCGAATTCATTCTTCTTGTCGAGCTGCACGGCTACCATCATTCCATATGACATACCCTCAGTGCGAGCGTCGTAGTTCTTTACGTCTGACATATAGGCCATATCATCGCCGACCTCAAAGTAAACCTTGTTGGGTCCATAGAAGACCTCCTGGAAGATGCTCTCAAGTTTGGCGTCGATTTCCTTCTTGGGATAGCCCATTTCGGCGAAAACGTTGCGGTACTTATGAGTGTCGAAACCTCCCTTCGTCCAGGGTTTCAGTTTCTTCTGGCCGCACGCAGGCAGCACGAGCAAAAGGCCTATGGCCAGTGCGGAGAAAAGGATCCGCTTGAATAATGCAGTTTTCATATTTATGGTTTTAGTTCTTATTTCCTTACGGGTTGTATCGTGACGGTACGTTCGTAGCCTGCGGGATATGCGCGGTATGCGTCGAATATGCCGCGTGCGGTGCAGCCGACTCCCGAGGTCACGTAGTCAAGGTTGAGGGTGACGTCTCCTCCCCTCTCAAGCTGATACTGATAAACTGCCTTTGTAAGGTTGTCGGTGGTGCAGTCATAGGCATTGAATGCGAAGGGTTCGTCCATCGAGAACTGCAGTCCGGTGCCCGACTCGTCGGTAATCCTTACCCAGCGGTTGTCCATCCTCAGACCGTAGTCCTGAGGTATCAGGTAGGGTTCATACATAGCAGCGACGTCAGTCTTCCAGATGCCCATCCTGTAGCCGCTCTTGCGGTCGGGATATGAAGCCTGGGGACCACGGCCGTACCATTCCACCTGGGTCATAGACTTGTCGAGACTGGTGGTGAGTCCGAGGCGCGGCAGCCACTGCGGCATCTGTCCCTGCGGATTCACCTTGTGACGGAAGGTCAGCGTGCCGTCAGGAGACACCTGCCAGCTGTAGGTCTCATCGAAGCCGTCATAAGCGTATCCGCTGATGTAGGCATCCAGCTGGGTGTAGCGGCCGGTGCCGGCTCCGAACTGGGCGATGTCCCTTACGTCGATGATCACGTCTTCACCTGCTTCCCTTGCCCTCACATAGATGGGCACGAATGCCAGACGGTCAAG
>JAFXPV010000035.1 GCA_017527625.1 Bacteroidales bacterium
CGGTGAAGGTGGTGTCTGACTCGTTTATATCCGGGCCGAGCACCGCGATCTTCGCCCTGCGGCAGTCGTCCATCAGCTTGGTGATCTCCTCTATGTCGTTCAGGTTGCGGCTCATATTGGCTGCCATAAACTCGGCGCGGTAATGCGTCTTGAGGTAGGCGGTCTGGTAGCCCACCCAGGCATAGCAGGTGGAGTGCGACTTGTTGAAGGCGTAGGAAGCGAATTTCTCCCAGTCCTTCCATATCTTCTTGAGGATGGCCTCGTCGTAGCCGTTGGCGATGCCGCCCTTGATGAACTTGGGCCGCAGCTGGTCCAGCTTCTCCTTGATCTTCTTGCCCATCGCCTTGCGCAGAGTGTCGCTCTCGCCGCGGGTGAAGCCCGCCAGCTGGCGGCTCAGGAGCATCACCTGCTCCTGGTAGACCGTGATGCCGTAGGTGTCCTTGAGGTATTTCTCCATCACCGGGATGTCGTACTCGATGGGCTTGCGGCCGTTCTTGCGGTCGATGAAGTCCGGGATGTAGTCCATCGGGCCCGGGCGGTAGAGCGCGTTCATCGCGATGATGTCCTCGAACTTGCTGGGCTTGAGCTCGCGCAGGTATTTCTGCATTCCTGCCGATTCGAACTGGAAGACGGCTATTGTGTCGCCGTTGCTGAAGAGCTCGTAGGTCTTGCGGTCGTCGATGGGGATTTTCTCCACGTCGATGTCGATGCCGCGGCTGTGCTTGATGTTCTTGACGCACTCCTTCTCGATGGAGAGGGTGCTCAGGCCCAGGAAGTCCATCTTCAGCATACCCACATCCTCGATGAAGGAGCCCTCGTACTGGCTCACGAGCATATTCTCGCCCGTCTCCTTGTCTTTCACCACGCTGAGGGGGATGTAGTCGGTGAGGTTCGAGCGGCCGATGATGGTGGCGCAGGCGTGCACTCCGGTCTGGCGGATGCTGCCCTCCAGCCGCGCCGCGAAGTCGATGGTCTCCTTCACCAGCGGCTCGGCAGCCTCGTAGGCCGCGCGGAATTCCGGGTAGTACTTTATGCAGTTGGGCAGGGTCACGGGCAGCGTCTTCTCCTTGGTCTTGCCCTCGTTGTCGGGGTCGGGCACCTTGGCGTCGAAAGGCCGCGCCGGGATGATCTTCGACAGGCGGTCACTGATGGCCAGGGGCACCTGGTGGATGCGGGCCACGTCCTTGATGGCGCTCTTGGCGGCCATCGTGCCGAAGGTGGCCACGTGCGAGATGTGGTCCTTGCCGTATTTGTGCTCGACGTAACGGAACACGTTGCCGCGGCCGTCGTCGTCGAAGTCGATGTCGATATCCGGCATATTGATGCGGTCCGGATTGAGGAAGCGCTCGAACAGCAGGTCGTACTTCAGCGGGTCGATGTTTGTGATGTGCAGGCAGTAGGCCACCACGCTTCCGGCCGCGCTGCCTCGTCCCGGGCCGACCCAGGTGCCTTCAGCACGCGCCGCTGCGATGAAGTCCTGCACTATCAGGAAGTAGTCCGGGAAGCCCATATTGGAGATGGTCTGCAGCTCGAACTTGATGCGGTCGGCCTGCTCGTCGGTCAGGGTGCTGCCGTAGCGCTCCTCGGCGCCCTTGTAGCACAGGTGGCAGAGGTAGGCCACCGACCAGGCGAAGTCTTCGCCGCGCGGGGCTCCGGAAGTGTTGTTGAGGCCGACGTCGATGATGTCCTTGTATTTGGCCAGGTAGCTGTCTATGTCTGCGGTGAAGTCGTCCGGCAGGATGAACTTCGGCAGGATGGCCGGGGAGTCGATGTCGTAGCGCTCCACTTTTTCGGCCACTTCGAGGGTGTTGCTGCACACTTCCGGGTGGTCGGCGAAGATGGCCTCCATTTCTTCCTGCGTCTTGAGGTACTCCTGCTGCGTGTAGCGGATGCGGTCCGGGTCGTCGTAGTTGTCGTTGAAAGTCAGGCAGATGAGGCGGTCGTGCGCCGGGCCGTCCTCCTTGCGGACGAAGTGCACGTCGTTGGTGGCGATGACCTTGATGTCGTATTTGTCGGCCAGGTCGAAGATGGCTTCGTTCACCACCTGCTGCATCATATATACCTTCGTGTCGGCGCCGGGGATCTCGGTCTTGTGGCGCTGCACCTCGAGGTAGAAGTCGTCGCCGAAAAGGTCCTTGTACCACTTGATGCTCTCCTCGGCCTTGGCGAAGTTGCGGGAGTAGATGGCCCTCGGGATCTCGCCGGCCAGGCAGGCGGAGCTGCAGATGAGGCCTTCGTGGTATTTGAGCAGCAGCTCGCGGTCGATCTTGGGCTTTTGGTAGAAGCCGTCGATGAAGGAGTAGGAGCTCAGCTTCACAAGGTTGTGGTAGCCCTGCATATTCTTGGCCAGCAGGATGAGGTGGTGAGGGCTGCGCTCCTCCTTCTTGACTGCCGGGCTGACGTCCGAGGTCTCGTTGATGAAGCGGTTGTCGTTCGGGGAGACGTACATCTCGCTGCCGATTATCGGCTTGACGTCCGGGTATTTCTTAGCGAACTTGAAGAACTCCTTGACGCCGTACATATTGCCGTGGTCGGTGATGGCAAGGGCGGTCTGGCCGTCCTCGTGCGCCTTCTCGAACAGCTTTGCTATCGGGGCGGCGCCATCAAGGATGGAGTACTGCGTGTGGACGTGGAGGTGTACGAAGGACATAGTACAAATATACTATTTTTCGGCGCTCATCACGAATTTCAGGGTGCCGCCGGAGAGGATGTCGTCGTGGCTGATGGTCTTGCCGGTCAGCGGCTTGCCGTTCAGGTACATTTCCTTGACGTAGATGTTCTGCGGGCCGTAGTTTTCGGCTTCGACGGTGAAGCGGCGGCCGTTCGCCAGGTTGATGGTGGCTTTCGGCAGCTGCGGGGCGCCGAGGACGTACTCCCCGCCGCAGGGGTTCACGGGGTAGAAGCCGAGGGCCGAGAAGATGTACCAGGCGGACATCTGGCCGCAGTCGTCGTTGCCGCACAGACCGTCCACGTCGTCCTTGAACTGCGTCGCGAAGATCTCGTGGATCAGCTCGGCAGCGCGGTCCTGACGGTCGGCCAGGGTGAAGAAGTAGACCACGTGGTGGCTCGGCTCATTGCCCTGGGCGTACTGGCCGATGAGGCCCGACACGTCGCTGACGTCGCCCATTCCCTCCACTTCGCTGGGGATGGTGAACAGGCTGTCAAGCTTGTGCGCCAGCTGGGCGTGGCCGCCGTAGAGCTCGGCCAGACCCTCGAAGTTCTGCTGCACGTGCCAGGTGTACTGCCAGGCGTTGCCTTCGGTGTACTGTCCGCCCATATTGCCGGCCTGCGCCAGCGCGAAGGGGCTGAACGGCGTGGCCCAGTTGCCCTTGGAGTCCTTGGGGCGCATAAAACCGGTGGCCGGATCGAAGACGTTGCGGTAGTTCTCGCTGCGCTTGAGGAAGAACTCGTAGTCGTCCGTCTTGCCCAGGGCCTTGGCAAACTGGGCGGCGCAGTAGTCGTCGTAGGCGTACTCCAGCGTGCGGGAGACGCTCTCCACGTTGATGACGTCGTAGGGCAGGTAGCCGTATTTGTCCAGGACTGTCCAGTCGGAGTTGATGTGGTCCACCGTCAGAGAGCGCTTCACCGCCTCGTAGGCCTTGTCGACGTCGAAGTTGCGGTGGCCCTTGAGGTAGGCGTCCACCATCACCGGCACGCAGTGGTTGCCGATCATACAGAAGTTGTCGCCGCCCCACAGGGCCCAGATGGGCAGGAAGCCCTGCTGGTCGTAGTGGCCGAGGGCGGACTGCACGAAGTAGTCCACCTTGTCGGGGGTCAGGATGGTGTAGAGAGGGTGAGCGGCGCGGTAGGTGTCCCAGAATGAGAAGGTTGAGTAGTAGGGGTTCTCTCCGGCGTCGGCGATGTTGTTCGGGTGGATGAAGAGGTGGTACATCGAGGTGTAGAAGATGTCCTTCTGCTCGTCGCTGCCCTCGATCTCGATGAGGGAGAGGTATTTAGCCCACTCGCGGGCGGCCTGCTTGCGGATGGTTTGCAGGCTCCAGCCGGGGATTTCCGCTGCGATGTTGCTGCGGGCGCCTTCGACGGACCTGGATGAGACGGAGACTTTGACGTTCAGGGTCTCGCCGGGCTTGAGGTCGAAGTCGAGGATATATCTGGGGGCCTTCTCGCGGGGGTCTCTGAGGGCCAGTTCGGTGGCCTTCGTGAAGGGCTTGTCGAATTCGATGACGTAGTAGTATGTGCGGTCGAGCCATACGCGGGTGCGGCACATTCCGGAGATGGTGCGGTCATTCTCGATGTTCTGCTCCGCGGCCAGGACGTGGCTGTGGAACTGGTTGACGCTGCTGACCATCGCGCTCTGGAAGTCGAGCAGCACGTGCGGGGCCTCGCTGCCGTTGAAGGTGTAGCTGTGGATGGCGGCGTGCTCAGTGGCGGACATCTGGGCGGTGATGTCGTAGGCGTCGAGCTTCACGCTGTAGTAGCCCGGCTCGGCGGTCTCGTTGGCCTTGCTGAAGGGGCTGGCGTAGTCTTCGCGCTCCGGGGCTCCGGTGAAGGGCATTATGAACACGTCACCGAGGTCGTGGCAGCCGGTGCCGCTCAGGCGGTTGTGGGAGAAGCCCATAATGCTGCGGTCGCGGTTCTGGTAGCCGGCCGTGTACGCCCAGGTGAAGTTGCCGGTCTGCGGACCCACCTGGATGTTGCCGAAGGGCACCGTGGCTCCGGGGTTGCAGTGGCCGTTGTCTGCCGCGCCCACGAAGGGGTTGGCGTACTGGTTGTATTGCTCATTGGCCTTGCCGGCCTTGCCGCTGCAGCTGGTCGCGGCCAGTGTCACGGTCAGCGCTGCCGCTGTTGCCGCCGCTGCTGCTAATAATACTAGGTATCTTTTCATATTAGTTCAAATTGCTTCGCTTCTTCGGTGCGGACGCCCCGCGCTTGCATTTGCAAATATACGAAAATGTCCGCTCGCTCATTTATGCGCTTGTCCGCTTGCGGAGGATGAACCAGAGGGAGAGGGCCAGGCCGACGAGCAGCGAGATGACGGAGGCCTCGGCTCCGAAGGCGCCGCCGGTGAGGATGTCCGGGCCGCTGACTGAGGCTTGGATCAGCGCTTCGCCGGCATCGCTGCCGGAGACTGCGAAGCCGAAGATGTTCCCTTGCGTGAAGTTCCAGGCCCAGTGGATGCCGATGGGGAGCCAGAGGGTGCCGGAGTACTTGTAGGCGGCTCCGAGCAGCAGGCCGGCTTCGACCGCGATGGCGAACGAAGACCAGAGTGTCGCTGCCGGCTGGAAGATGTGCATCAGGCCGAACAGCAGCGACGACGCGATCAGGGCGGCTGCGAAGCCCCACTTTTCATCGATCCAGCGGAAAATGACGCCGCGGAAAACGATTTCTTCGCCCACTCCGACCATCAGAAAGCCGAAGAACGAGACGACGATGTCGGCTGGGTCGTCCGTTCCGAAGGCACCGAATCGATAGAGGCCGGAAGCGAACATTATTCCGACGACCACGATGAAGAATCCTACGCCGATGCCCAGGCCCTTCAGGGTGTCGGGAGTGATGCGGCTTGCCGGGATGTCCCGGGCCGGCTGCTGCTCAAACCATTTGACTACCAGGGCGTAGAGGGCGATCATTGCTGCCGAAAGGGCGGTGGCTGCCATGCAGCTAATCCACGGAGTCGTGATGGCGTCGGAAATCGTCAGTGCCACGCCGTACATCAGGAAGGAGAGGATGAAGCTTGCTGCCAGCAGCAGTGCCCACTCCCATACAGACATCGATTTTATAGGCATATTCTTCGGGTTATCTGCACAAATGTACAATATCGCAGGCGCGCTGGCAAATCTATGTCCGGCCCGGCGGCTGCTGCTTGGCCTGGTCCGGCGGCTGGGTCCGCTTCGGCGGCTGGGTTCGGTCCGACGGCTGGGTCCGCTTCGGCGGCTGCACTCAGTCCAGGACAAGGCAGCGGCGCAGCTGAGGCTCGGTGACGGTCTTGTTGGCGAAGGGGCTGTCGGCGGAGCCTTTTTGGTACAGTTCCTCACGGCTTTTGCGCCAGATCCAGTTGGCCAGCTTGGCGCGCTCCGGCTGGGAGAGCATATAGATGCTGGACTGGTTCGCGCCTTTGATGAGTCGCGGAAGCAGCTCATTATCTATATAGGAGCAGAGCTCGAGGTCAGTCATAGCATTGCGCACGCCCCGTTTCTTCTCGAAAGTCTGTGCCTCCTTCAGAACGAAGCCCGGGACACCCTTCTCTATGGTTTCGAGCGTTACGGGCGGAAGCTGGTTTTCTTCTTTTTGCACTATGATGTCGTGTTCGTTGGCAATCCTGTTCATATGGTACAGGTAGCTTTTGGGAGAGATGTATACCTGCTCAACCCACGTAACGTCCAGAACATCTTCTCTGAGCAGCTGGCCATCTGCTGACATCCGGTATTCTGTGGGTATTTTGACATTGGAGGGGAGATATCTATATCTGCTTTTGTCTGGTAATAATTGTGGAGTGGCTTTTCCTAGTTCTTGATGGAAGTAGGCATTGGCAGAGCAATGTGGATATTCAAAAGGAGTGTTGGCCAAGCCGTGGTGGACGCCTTGCCTCAGGACATAATTGAGTGCTGCGAGTGTGTGGTGATATCCGTCTGTCTCCAGGCTGAAATACGTCCTTTCTCCGAGCCTTCCTTTTCTTGAATACTTTGTGTTGAAGTATCTTGAGTATGCGTGGCGAGTTCGGAACATTACTTCTTTTAATGAAGAAGATTGGAGCAAAGCGTGGAAGTGGGTGGTCATAAAACCTTCAGCTGATAAGCGGGATTCTGTACTTAATGCAGCTGCGGCTAGGCAGTTGAATCCCATATAGAAATCGGCCCGGCTACGGAACATCACCTCTTTGTGAGAGGATAGGCAAACGTGATATAAAGAAGTCTTATTCATAGCTGCAATTTAGCAGAACACTCGTCACTCGTGCTACAGATTCAGATAAACTTTTTTCTGTATCAGATAAATCTTTGACTGCGTTTTTTGAAATGTAATTGCAAATCTGGTTTTGCTGTCTCAGAATGTACAAAGTGGCTGGTTTTTCCATTTTGAGACAGGTTTTTCCGTGAAATGGTGGATTTCCCTGCCTCAGGATGAAAGAATGGGCAGTATATTTCATTCTACGGCAGGGAAGCCGTAGTTTTCTCCCAACTAGGCGATGAAAAGACCTGCTAGCTCATTTTTCTCGCATAAAATGAAGAAATGCGCAGGAGGTTCATTTTATGCGGCTGGGCATTTTTCTTTCTGGGTGTCTGGGTGGCGGAGGGTTTTCCTCGGACGGCAGCAGGAGCCCCCCAGAGCTCCTGCTGGCGGACGGGAGGAAACCCGTTCTCCGCCGATTCTCCCAGCCCCATCTCCCGCCACCGACAAAAAAAATTTATAGGTTATTCTCGGCTTTGCCGGGAAATAACCGGTCTCAAAAAGAAGTTTTCCTAGTGTAGCCGCGGCTGCGCTGGAGGAAACTTCGCCATCACGCAGCCCCTTCTGCCCAATAACTGATCTTGTTTTTTTTTCCAAATCTGGCTTTGCTGTCTCAGAATGTACAAAGTGGCTGGTTTTTCCATTTTGAGA
>JAFXPV010000036.1 GCA_017527625.1 Bacteroidales bacterium
TGCGGTGGATGTTCATACCGGGAGCGAGGAGCACGTCGACGCCGTACTCTCTGACTTCGTTACCCATTGCTGTGGTCAGTTCCTCGACGAGGGCGATGTCCCAGCTTGAGGCCATTGATGTACCTACAGGGAATGCGGTGCAGTAGAAAGTTTCGGTAGTGCCTTCACGGGTAGGGCTGATACGGAGACCTGCAGGACCGTCGGCCAGAACTGTGGCGGGAATGCCGAGGCGGTCGATGGCGCGGGTACGGCCGGCTGCACCCTGTACGAGTGAAGTGGTGCCGGAAGTTACGCCGTTTACGATTGCTGCGCGGCTTCCGCCGACCAGCAGGGTGGCTTTCTCCTGCAAGGTCATAGCCTTGAGAACTTCGTCAATGTTGTCCTTGGTCAGTTTGGGCTGAGCAAAGACAGTGGCAGTTGTCAGAAGGGCAGCTGCGAATAACAGTATTTTTTTCATTGATTTGGAAATAGGATTGAATTTGATATACTTTTTTTCAATCTATAAAGATACGCAATAATTATTTAAATTTGTAATAACCCTTATCTCATATACCATGAAATCCTTCAGACTTCTTTTCCTGGCCATAGTCGGCATCGCCGCAGTGGCCGCCTGCAGCGCTCCTGCGCCCAAGACTGACAAGTATGCCGTCGACTGCACGCAGATCCGCGGCTTCAACTATACTCCTGCATATGTGGCTGAGCCCAGGCACCATATAGACACTTGGGTGAACTACGATCCTGAAGAGACTGCGTTCAACCTCGACCTTGCCCAGGGCCTGAAGCTGAATATGGCGCGTGTGTTCGTTCCTTACCAGTGCTTCACGGAGCTTGGCGACGAGCTGACGCCGAGGCTGCAGGACTTCGCACGTCAGTGCAACGAGCGCGGTATCGGAATGGTGCCGGTGGTCGGGAGCGGCCGCTGGACCCGGGACACGACTCTTAGAAGCCAGGCCCGCGAATGGGTGGAGTTCCTTGTTGCTGCACTTAAGGACGAGCCGAACCTGATGATGTGGGACCTGATGAACGAGCCCGATCTCAACAGGCGGATGAAGGAGAGCAACTTCGAGAACTGCAAGCTTATGTACGGCTTGTTCAAGGAGATGGATCCCGCCACTCCTCTGACCATCGGAATGGAGAAGGTATCGTGTATGATCGAAATGGCCGACTATGCCGACATCCTGCAGTTCCACAACTATTCTGAGACGCGCGATGAAGTTCGCGACACAATTGCCCGCGCCCAGGCTTTCGCCGACAAGGTGGGCAAGAAGGTTTTCAATGGCGAGATGGGCTGCGTGGCCCGCGCGAATCCCTATGACGTCACTCTCGAGGAGCATATGAAAGCCGGAATGGGCTGGTGCATCTGGGAGCTTATGATCGTCGAGAAAGGCTGGGGCACTGTCCACGGCGTCTTCTATGGTGACGGAACTGTCCGCGACCCGTCCATCCCTGCAGCCATCCTCGGCTATTTCCGCAACCGCAGCAATCCGTTCCCTGAGTTCCCGGACCGTGAGGACAAGATCGGCAGCGTGCTCAGCCGCACTGAAGCCTGGAAGAAGGCCGGAGGAAAGGACTTTGCAGAGGGTATCCACATTGCGGAAGTCGGTGCCAATATGCTCGAGTCTGCCCAGCTGGCTCCGATGCACGACGCGCCCAACGCCCAGGTCAACCGCGTGAGGGAAAGCAAGGACCTGAAGGAGCTCAGGGCTCTGCTTGACAGGCAGTACGCTCTGCTGAAACCATACAAGAAAGCACAATAGCCGTCAGGTGAGATTCAAACATACAGACAGACCCGGATTTTGGTTCGGCTTCATCGATTTCTTTACGGCCGGAATGTTCTTCTTGTTCTATATGCCGCTGGGCGGACTGCAGGATGAACTCGATTTCATTCTCGGGCGCAGGACACAGCGTTATTGGGTGGCCTACCTGCTCGGAATTCCGACGCTGTTCATCTATCCATTGATATGGATGGCAAGAATAGCCGAAGAACTTAAGGCAATAGCGATAGGGAAGGGCATCGAAGGCCCATATACTTCCTGGTGGCATATGTTCGGATGGAATACCCTCGGCCTGCTGCTGATGGGCCCCGCCATCGCCACCAAACGCTTCTTCGACACCCTGAACCTCATCGAGAAAAAGATGAACGCAGAGGCTGCGGCTGCCGCTGGGAATGGCGCAGGGCAAGCGGCTTGGAGGGCACGAAGACGCTCGGGCGGCGTCTAGCACTGCATCCGCCTGTCGCGACGAACTCGCCCTTTTAGTCCTGTCCTTCGTCTTCGACAGGCAATTCCTTGCCTGTCTCAAACTCAGTCCAGCCCTAACGTGGCTCAGACAGCGTCGCTCCCGGGCGGCGGACTCCGCTCAGACGCTTTCTCGTCCTCGAGCCAGTGCCCTTTACGCCGCTGCCCTGACGCCAAACGCTCAGCCGCTTCTGGACGTCCCTGTAATTATGCTCATTTCCGCCAAAGTGTGGAAGGCTGAACTCTTCTATAGGTATCTGCATGGCCTATCTTCCTTCCACACTGGCCTTAGTACGGGCACTGTGGAAGGACAACCGGCCTCCTACGCTTTCTGGACCACTCTATCCTTCCACACTTTGGCGGAAAACACCAGGATCGGCTTCGCCCATAGCGCATTCTCTGCGTGCAAGGTCTGTCGCAATTTTGCAGACCTTGTACATTTCGCACCCGGGTTCTGTGAAGCAGGTTCCGGCATGACCCCCTTGAGGGGGATGTCGCGTAGCGATAGGGGTGAGATTGGCATCCAAAAAGAAAAGTCACCGAGCA
>JAFXPV010000037.1 GCA_017527625.1 Bacteroidales bacterium
AGATTGCAATTTTTTTGATGATATGCAAGTTATCATTGATATGCTAAAAAAATGTCAGGGTTATGCTAAAACTCGCTTGAAAAAGTGTAATATGCTCAAAGGAGTTCGTCAGTGCGGCAAGACTTTTTCTGTCCGGCAGTTTGCTGGGGAGAATTATATCCACGTCGTCTATATCGATTTCTACGAACAGCCTGAGGCCAAGGTAGCATTCCAGAGCTTCAAGAAGGTGGACGACATTGTGATGAACATCACGGCCATCGTCCCAGGTGCCACCTTTATCCCGGGGCAACCCTGCCAGCCCTTTTCTCTTTCAACGAATGCCGTCACTCGGCGGATTCCAACCAAATACCATAGTTTCATCGTTGGTAGAGAGTCATATCTTTTCCAACCTAATATTGCAGTGTGGGAACATATCTTTCCCTTCACCGAATCAGGAAATCCAACCACATTTTGCGGATAGCCCAATTATTGCCAGGCTCGATGGCATATCCATTAATTAGACGCGAAAGTGCGAGCCTACTTAGCATCTTATTGTGTCGGCTGGGTCTGGACTCCCTTTGATACGAATAAGTACAATTACGGCTCGCACTGCTATAGTGTGAGCCGAAGCCCAAAATATAGCCGCGCAAGCGTTGCACTATATCCCTGTATCACTTTCGAATTGTCCAGATTCGCCGACACGGAATAAAGCTAAACGCTTTCGTTATGTAAAATGCTTTCCTTGCTAGGATTGCAAATTTAAATTTACGTTTTTTCTTTTAGAAAAAGGATACTATTATTTGAATAGATTAACTTGTTGTTCAAAATCGTTTTATTGAAGACAATGATGATATAATATGAGTCTTAGATTGCACGAAAACACTCTGAAGGCTAATACCTTAATTATCCACCAAGACACTCTCAAAAACGCTTATCGGACGGAAAGTACACAGTATTTCCGGCGAACGAGCAGCATAAACGGATATAAACATTTAAAAATGACTATTTCAGGTTTTTTTTTATTACTTGCGCATTGTGGAGATGAAAAATAGACTTACATTTGTCTTAGATAAGTACTAGTTACAGGGTATACACTACAGGCATCCATCTCTAAGTGGGTGTCTGTTTTTTTTATGGATTAACGACCGAGGGGAGGTACTGAACTCAGGACCTGATAGCTCTTTCACCCTGTAACATATTATTTATCTAAAATGAGAGCTAATCAAATACTGGTTCTAATCTCCATTAGAGTGGAGATTGTGAAACTTGTTAGAGTGAATGAGTACACAAGTCTTCGCAATTACAAGGTTGAGAAGGTTAAGAGTCACTATCGCAGATATTAGAGTATCCTAGGTATGTTGACAAAACCTTTGCATTAAATGCGCCCTACTCTATCCCCTCGGTTTTTTCTGATAATCCCCCAGAGGAAAGTCCGTTACCCTGCTGAAGAAAACCCAGTCGGCGACAAACCGCCCGAACAGACTGACTTGCCGGCGACACTACCGCCCTCGGTAGTAAAGAGGGAGGGGCCCGTTGGATACAAGTTATCGCGCAGCGATGACGAAGTAGACAATGGGAGGGTCGGAGTGAGCGTCAGCGAACGGAGGTCGCCGCAAGTCAGGTCTGTGACACGGCGGCAGAAATAGAGATTCGATTAGCGATTGTGCCGAATATTCGGTCTGATCTCGATGAAGAACTCGAAGTTGCGGCCCGGCATCGGGCGGTTGAGGACGGATTCGTACTCCTCGTTGAAAAGGTTGTTTACGGCCAGTTTAAGGGAGATGTCGGCGGGTCTGGCGGCGAAGCGCTTTTCGAGGACTATGTCGTTCATAAAATACGGCAGCACGCGCCCGATTTTCGACTTGATGTCATTGTCGGAGGTCGTGAAACGCTCGCTGTAGTAGCACCACTTGTAGGTCAGTTTCCAGCTCTTGTAGGCCAGAGAGCCATTCACCGATGACGACAGCAGCGGCACATATACCAACTGCTTGCCTATCGCCTCATCAGCCCAGTCCGAAGGATCACCATTGTTGATGGAAGGCGTCCAGGAGAAAGAACCGCTGAGATGAAGCTGCCAGTCTTTGCTGAACTGGAAGAAGCCGCCGGCCTTGGCCTCGACGCCGTAGGCGTGAACCTGCCTTACATTGCGAGGCGTCCAGTAACCCTTGAAAGTAGGAATCCATACAATCCAGTCGTCGATGAAGGAATCGAACCAGGTAAGCTCACCTTCGAGGGAGTAATTGTCAGTCTTCGCAGTTGCGAAGCTTATGCCTGCGTCGTACGACAAACCTTTCTCCGGCTTCAGGTCAGGATTGCCGCCAGGCATAAAATAGAGGTCGTTGAGCGTCGGGAAGCGGAAGTTGCGGCTGGCAGACGCTTTCAGGCGTATGTTGCCCCTGCGGCTCAGAAGATAGTCGGCATACAGGGCTGGAATCAGCGGAGTGAAACTGTGGCCGTAGAGTTCTTCCCGCAGAGAAGCGCTCAGACCGAGACGCTGAGTAGGCTGCCACTTTACGGAAAGATATGACAGAACTTCGAAGCGGGCCTGATTGTAGCCGATGGCAACCTTCCTGGTGTTGCCGTCGACGACGGCGCCCGTACGGATCGTGGCATTGCGGTCGGTACTTTGAACGAAATGCTGGTAAGCCGCCAGCTGCGCAGTGAGCATCCAGTTGCCGGGCAGGAAAAACTCAGCCTCAGCCTGACCGTAAACCGTATTGATGCGGCTGCGACTCTCCACCATCTGGACCATCTGGCCGTTGCCCTTGTCCCTGATGAAGTCGTAAGCCTGGCGGGTGCCGTTGTATCCGGCCTTGGTGTGGAGCTTCCATCTGTAGCGCTCGTGGTCCCAGCTCAGCACGCTGCGCAGAGTGTTCTCCCCCTGCTGGTTGATGTAGTTCTGGTTGTTGCGGTAGTCGACGCTCAGCATAGGCACACCCCTTGTGCTGGACATATACCAGGCATTGAGGCCGAAACGGTCGCCGTGGCCGGTATTGTAATATACCTCCTGAAGAATGTGCAGGTCGCGGATAGAGCCGCAGCGGTTGGTATCGACCGGGTAGCGGCCGTCGACCTTTTTGTTGTAGTTGCGGTAAGTGAAGTCGTTGCGGCTGGAAGTATATACCGCACGGGTCGAAGTCTGCCAATGCTCGTCGCCCCAGGTGAGCCTGAGAAACTCGTCGAAGGTGCCGTAGGAGCCGATGCCCTGGACAGCCTGCAGGCCGAAGCCCTTGTAGTCGGCAGGCTCGGTTGACAAAACGACCGCACCGCCGAGGCCACCGCCCGACATACTGAGAGACGAGGTGCCGTGAAGCAGCGAAGCGTCGTCGATGAAATAAGAAGGAATCATCGAAAAATCCGTCATTCCCAGCATCGGCGAATTGATCTTCATACCGTTCCAGCTGACCTGGGTATGGGAAGCCGAAGTGCCCCTGAAGGCAATCGTCGACAGGCTGCCCCTGCCGTACTGCTTGACAAACACCGACGAGTTGAAAGTCAGCACGTCAGCTATTGACAGAGCTATGTTGTCGCGCAGCGCAACAGTGTCTAGCTTCGTCTCCTGGATTCCGATGTCGCGCATCGGCCTGTCAGCCGTAATGGCAGCGGCATCGATGGGGACAACGTAGCTGGGGTCGGAATTCCACCAGTCATTCTGCGCCATCAGGCCGCACGACAGCAGCAACAGAGCCGTTACAATTGAAATCCTCCCCTTCATCGCCTACCTCCAGCAGAAATTTCCGGGATTGATCCCGACATTGAAAGTATCTATCAATTCACCCTCAGGGCTGTAACGCAGCACAACGCCCGACTGCACGAAGTCAATGGCGTCAGAAACGTATATTTCCCCGTTTACAGGGTTGACTGTCAGACCGTAAAACAAGCTGCCCTCACGGGATATGAAAGGCCTCACGGGCAAATGTGTGGCATCTACGGGCATTTTCCACACGCCGGTGTCAAGCCAATACAGCTCGTCGCCGTCGGAATTGACTGTAAGCTTCGATGCGACAGCATCCTGCGGAAATGAAAAAGACAGTTCGATCTTGAAAGACTCAGGATCGATGCGCAGCAGCTTGGCAGCCTCATAACCGTACTCACTGTCCTTGTAGCCACCGTCGGTCAGCACCCACAACTTGCCGTTGCAGTCCATAACCATAGATTCCGGCTGGATGCCGACGACAAGACTCTGGACGACAGCGTCGGTGGCGGTGTCTATCTTGAGTATGCGGTTCTGGAAAGACCAGCAGTTCGTGATGATGTACCTGTCCCACGCGACCATCATCTCCGTAGAACCGGAATCGTAATCCATATCGGTAGTGACGTAGCCCGTCGATTCGCCGGTAGCCGGATTGACCACGAACACCCTCGGGTCCCATATCTGAGTGACATAAGCCTTGGTGGGACTGAGCATATGGAAGTACCTCGGAGAAGTGAAACCGGTCAGGCGGCGTTTCTCCTTGAACGTCGTCGGGTCGATGCCGAAAATCACGCCGGAGTTGTTGACCACCACCCATCCGATGCCGTCCGCGATGGTCATCGACTGAGCCACATCGCCCAGTTTGAAACCGTTGGCGCGGAAAAACACTTCGTTCTCGACACGTTTCGTGGCAGGATCGTAATACGACAACGACGCGTTGCCGTACATATAATTGCCCTCATTGATAATGAAAAGACCTTCGCCCGAAGGGTCCACGACGAACTCCTCTTCTTCCGACGGGCCGTACTTCATACACGAAGGCAGCACGGCGAGCGTCATTGCCGCAACAGCGGTCAGAAGAGTTTTGAAGGCTTTCATTTCTTGAGGTTGTTGTCAAATATGCCGCAGACTTCGGTAGACACCTCTCCCAGCCAGCCGCTGCTGGCGTTCAGGGCGTTCTGGACCTTTACGAAGTCGATATATGCAAGACCGGCAGGACTGCCGTCGTAGCGCACCGCGTTGCTTATCTTGAAATGGTTGGTATCCTTGCTGCCGAGCATATCGACTTCATTGAAATTGTCGACGTAGCCCCAGCCGTACGGAGGATTGACCCAGTAGGTGCCTTTGCCCGACTTGTCGTAATTGTGGGCTTCCAGCCTGGTGCCTCGCAAGGTATAGCGGTCCTCCGTAATCCACAGCGGATAATACCAGTCCTGGTGATGGTAGGCGGCCATATAGCTCACCCTGCCGCTGCCGCCCAGGTTGTCTGTCCACTGCACCGACATTCCGGCCTCCGAAGGCCGGTAATATGTAACGCTGTAGTCGTGGACCGTGGACTCGGCTTCAGTGTCCGAACCCTTGAGTTCATACCAGGTGTCGTTCGGCAGACCGTCTCCGTTCTCATCCTGCATCACCCATACCACGCCAGCCTCAGTGTATTCTTCAGACAGGTGGGATATGATGCCGATCTCATAGCCGCCGGTATTGTCGACGCTGTGGTCGAAACCGGCCACGATGTAACCGCCGAAACCGCCCAGGGAAACATACTTGACTTCACTGAAACGCTGGTTTACATATGCTATGGCTTCTTCTGGAGTATTCGCAGTGTAATCCTCGTTCACATACTGGCCAGGAGCCGGAGTGAATTCAAAAATCCTGCTGACCTCGACAGCGCTTGCGGCTCCCGCCGGCCTGTAATAAGTTCCTTCAGCCGGACAGACATTGACAGTCAGAGTCTGAGACAGGCTGCCGTGGGCGACGCAAACCTCGTAACTTCCCTCCTGCTTAGCTTCGAAGACATAGCCGGGCATTTCCGAGTCCTGGACCTGCTGTCCGGCAACGGTCCATACGTAGCTGATTCCATCATCCTGCTTAATGTCGTAAGGCTTCAGCAAGATGCTGCGGCCCAGACTGACATTGAACACTGTCTGAGGAAACAACCAGAAATCATCGTCAGGCTCGGGTTCGGGATCAGGCTCGGGAGGAAGCGCTTTCACATCCACACGTATCTCGTCCGAAGCGCTCCCATACTCATTGGTGACTTTAATCTGGATATAGACTGTATGGGCCAGCGAGTCGGTATAGCGCAGGACAGGTTCGCAAGATATAACTTTGCCGTCACATATCCACGAGAACGCTGCCCCCTCGACGAAACGGTAGATCGGAGATACGGTGAGTTCCTCGTCCACCATCACAGAATAAACGGCGGAACCATTGTCAAGAGTGATTTCCGGAGGCATAAGCATCACATCGTGGATGACTTCGTTCCAGTTGCAGGAAACTGCAAGGGACAAGGCCACAAAAGCCGTCAATATCGAACAGATACGCCTCATTGGATTATGCGCCAAAGATACTGATATAATCTCAAACAGATTCCCTCCCGGCCACCAACCGGAAGGGAATCCCAACAACAAATAATATCAACTTGATTATTCGGAAACAACTATGTCACAATATGCGAAATATGCGGGAGCGCTGAAGCCATAGTCGCCATAGCAGTCGCGTGAGCCGTAAACTTCAAATCCGATGGCTGTAACCGGTCCGAGTACGGACAGATCCATCGTCTGCCATTCGAACTTCTTGATTCCTGCAACGTATGCGGGAACATCAGCTCCGTCGATAAGGGTTTCGAAGGTAATGCTCTTGCTGCCGTCAGCCTTATATCCGACTACCGTCACGCCGATCATACTCTTTGATCCAAGAGGTCCGAAGTAACCGTCGCCGTTGAGGCAGGAATTGATCAGATAGTTGGTAGGTATGAACTGCAGGCTCTGGATAGTCTTTTCCTTGCCGTCCTTGAAATGAAGCAGAGCCTTGGGGGAGTCAGCATTGTCATCGCCGAAGTGGACTATGAAATTCTTGCCTGAGAGAGGTGCTACAGGCACTTCCAACTGCCTGAGATAATCGGCACCCTTGAAATCAGGAGTTACGTAGTTTGAGATGACCTCGCCGCCTGAAGAGAAGCAGACTGAGCCCCAGTATGAAGGGAAACCCCTGAATTCGAGACCGGTGACAGGATCAGCCCAGGTGTAGGTCACGTTGTAAGTATAAGTGGTCTCATCCATCGGGCCGTAGAGCAGGTCGCCGCCGTACTGGGGTGAGTCGATGAGGGCATCCCAGTATGCACCGTTCACGTCAAGGATATTCAGCGCCACAGCGGCAGTCATAAGCACCAGGCTGTTGCCGGAAGTTGCAACTACGATCACTGTGCCTTTGCGGGCTGCATCACCGATTCTGTTGGGAGCGGTAACCGTGAGGGAACCGTCTTCCTCGACTGCAGTCCATCCAGCAGGAGCGAAAGCATCGACAACTTCGACACCGGTCACGTTGGTCAGGACTTTGACGGTTTCGCCAAGGCTGAAAGCAACGACACCGTCCCAGATTTTGGTCTCGATTACACTGGCGGGAGTACCATCCTCACCGGGCTTGCCGTTGAGAATGTCAATGTTCTTGCCGTCACTCATTGTGAAAGTATAGCCTTTGTCGGTCGGAGTGACATTAGTGATGACCTTTCCGCTCTTGAGATCGTTTACGACAGCGCTCATTTCACTGAGCTGCTTCTTCAGATCGTTTATCGAGGTCTTGAGTGCAGAATCATCGTAGCAGGATGTAACCATAAAGGCACAAGCCGCTACCAGTACGATGGTTTTTAAAAATCTTTTCATATCGGTATACATATAAAATTATACACAAAGCCTTTTGCAATGTGACATACCGCACGCAGGTAGAATGAAAAGGATGGAACGCCGTCTTTTGATTCTTACGCCCATATACCCGCAGGCAGTAAAAACATTGCCGCTTGCA
>JAFXPV010000038.1 GCA_017527625.1 Bacteroidales bacterium
ACCGAGCCGAACGAGGCTCACAGGATCCTGGCGCAGATGGAGAAAGACTGGGACGTCGACATCATCACCCAGAATATCGACAACCTCCACGAGCGCGCAGGAAGCACCAAGGTTATCCACCTTCACGGCCTCATCACGCAAGCCCGCGGCGAGAACCACGACAACAAGATATACGACATAGGCTACAAGGACATCCATCTGGGCGACCTGGCCCCCACCGGAGACCAGCTGAGACCGCACATCGTATGGTTCGGAGAGGCCGTGCCGATGATCGAGCCTGCGATCAGGATTGTTGAGAAAGCCGACATACTGCTGGTAGTGGGGACGTCGCTGAACGTCTACCCCGCCGCCGGGCTCATCCAGTACATCACCCCCGGCACCCCCATCTATCTGGTCGATCCTACTGCGATGAATCTCCATTATGCCCATTACACTCAAATCCAGGACGTAGCCACCAAAGGCGTAGCCAAATTCGCCGAAATGGTAGCTCCCCTTGCAAGCAAATCCAACAGATGAAAAACATAACCTGCTTCATTCTCAATGGCGCAGACGCCGCCGCTACGAAAGAAAACCTTCTGCAATGCCCCCTCGTGGGCGAAGTAATCCTTACCGAAAGCCTTAAATCATCCACCGACATCCGCAGGGCGGCCGAGCAGACCGCCACGGAGTTCACCCTTCTGTACACGAAAACCTTCCGTCTCGACTGGGTCCACTGGTCTCTCGAAAGGATGGTGCAGGTCGCCAGGGACACCGGCGCCGCAATGCTCTACAGCGACCACTTCATAAAGATCGACGGAGCGGTGCGCAACGCCCCCGTCATCGACTGTCAGAGCGGGTCGCTGCGCGATGACTTCGACTTCGGCAGCGTGCTGCTTTTCCGCACTGACGCACTCCAGGCCGCAGCCGCAACTATGACCGAGAACTACCGCTTCGCCGGCCTGTACGACCTGCGTCTCAAAGTCTCACGCCTGGGCAAGCTGGAGCATATCAACGAATACCTCTATTACGAAGTGGAGACCGATTCGCGCAAGAGCGGGGAAAAACAGTTCGACTATGTCGACCCCAAGAACCGCGATGTCCAGATCGAGATGGAGAAGGCCTGCACTGAGCACCTGAAAGCCGTCGGAGGCTATCTCGAGCCCAAGTTCAAGGACATAGACATCGACGAAGGAGACTTCGAATACGAAGCGTCGGTCATCATACCCTGCCGCAACAGGGTCCGCACGATAGAAGACGCCATAAAGTCCGCCCTCGGCCAGAAGACCGATTTCAAATACAACGTGTTCGTGGTCGACGACAACTCTACAGACGGCACCGTCGACATAATCCGCAGATACGCCGCAGCCGACGACAGGCTCAGATATATCGCCCAGGACCCCACGTGGCACGCCATCGGCGGCAACTGGAATGCTGCCCTTCATCATCCTGACTGCGGCCGCTTTGCGCTGCAGCTCGACAGCGACGACCTTTATAGCGACGAGAATACCGTCCAGAGGTTCGTCGACGCATTCCGCAAGTTCCGCTGCGCGATGGTCATCGGCACCTACCGTATGACCGACTTCGACGGCAATCCCCTGCCTCCGGGAATCATCGACCACCGCGAGTGGACTGACGACAACGGCCGCAACAATGCCCTGCGCATCAACGGTCTGGGAGCTCCGCGCGGATTCTGGACCCCGCTGGTGCGAAAACTCAACTTCCCCACCACCAAATACGGTGAAGACTATGCCGTCGCTCTGCGTATATGCAGGGAATACCGCATAGGCCGCATCTACGAAGTAATGTACTGCTGCAGACGCTGGGAAGGCAACAGCGACGCCGACCTCGACATCGAAAGAGTCAATATCAACAATACCTACAAAGACCGCATACGCACATGGGAACTTGCCGCGAGGATAGCAGCGAACAAAAGATAGCCAAGCCTCAGAGACACATTTCTGTAGGCATTCTCACAGCCGAAAAAGTTGAATTCATCCTGAACGGAAGCTACAGCTGCGAAGGCAGCACGGCCGAAGGCAATATGTCCGCAGTCCTTGCCGACGGCAAGGTGGAATGCGGCGGCCGCTCCGCCAAAAGGCTTGTATTCGAAGCGCTCAGCGAAGATTGCTTCTTCACGCTCAAGGACGTGACCATCGGAGTCAATTTCCATTGGGAGCGCAGGGAAAACCAAAGCTTCAAGGGCAACCTCGTCCTGCTGGCCGAAAACGACGGCATAATAGTCATAAACGATGTGGGAATCGAGGACTACCTGACCTGCGTGATATCGTCCGAGATGAGCGCCGAAGCCCCTCTAGAGTTCCTCAAGGCCCACGCGGTCATCTCACGTTCCTGGCTGCTGGCCCAGATCGACGGCAAAGTCAAAGCCTGCGGCGAGGGCAAAATCGACACCCCGAAGGAACTTGTCACGTGGCAGGACCACGAAGACCACGAGTTTTTCGACGTGTGCGCCGACGACCACTGCCAGCGCTATCAGGGCATCACCAAAGTCAGCACCGCGAAGGCGAGGGAAGCCATCGAAGCCACCTGGGGCGAAGTGCTGGCCTACGAAGGAGAGATCTGCGACGCCCGCTTCAGCAAATGCTGCGGCGGACGGACCGAGGTTTTCTCCACCTGCTGGGAGGATGTCGAAGTCCCCTATCTGAAATCTTTCAAGGACAAATTCTGCCATACAGAGGATGCCGCACTGCTTGCCCGCATTCTCCCGAATTTCGACCAGGAGACCAAAGATTTCTATGCGTGGGAAGTGAAGTATACCTACGCCGAGCTGTCTCAGATTGTGAAGGAACGCACCGGCCTCTACTTCGGCAAGATAGTGGACCTCAGACCCATCGAGCGAGGCCCTTCGGGCAGGATCAAGAAACTCAAGATCGTCGGCAGCCGCAAGTCGCGCATCATCGGCAAGGAGCTGGAAATCCGCCGTACGCTCTCCCGCAGCCACCTTTACAGCTCAGCGTTCGAAGTCGAGAAGACTCCCGAAGGTTTCGTGCTCCACGGCAAGGGCTGGGGCCACGGCGTCGGCCTGTGCCAGATCGGCGCAGCGGTTATGGGACATCTGGGGTATCTATACAAAGATATCCTCCTCTACTACTACCGCGGAGCGGATATCGTAAAGGAGGACAGTCTTTGAATCCGGAATTTCCGGACTTCTTTTATTTCTTCTCCTGCTTCTTCTCAATCTCTTCCTTGATGGCAGCCTGAGCTGCTGCAAGGCGTGCGATAGGCACCCTGAAAGGAGAGCAAGAAACGTAGTTCATACCGATCTTGTGGCAGAACTCTACAGAAGCAGCGTCACCGCCGTGCTCGCCGCAGATACCGACTTTCAGGTTCTTGCGGGTTGAGCGGCCACCTTCGATACCCATCTGGATGAGTCGGCCGACAGATTCCTGGTCGATGCTCTGGAACGGGTCGAACGACATAATCTTGTTGTTGAGATAATCGTTCATAAACGAACCGATGTCGTCACGGCTGAA
>JAFXPV010000002.1 GCA_017527625.1 Bacteroidales bacterium
CTATGCCGAACAGAGATTTTCTGATGAAGTCACGTCTTTCCATAGCTGATGATTATATTGCTTTGACATATGCGCGGCGGATGGTGTAGAGTTCGGTCTTGAACTCTTCGAACAGGGTCTGGACCTTGAAGTTCTCTTCGAGCTGGGGGTTCATTATCATTCGGGTGACGCCGCGTTTGATGCAGTTTTCGTGGAGCTGCTTGAACATAAGGACGCTGACGCCTTTGCCCTGATATTCGGGAAGCACGCCGATGAGCAGGGATTCGAGGGTGTCGTTGTGTTTGAGGGCCTTGAGAATGCGGATGAAGCCGAAGGGCAGCAGGTTGCCGTTGCTCTTCTTGACGGCGGTGGACAGGGTCGGCACGCAGAAGCAGAAGCCGACGGGCTTGTCTTCTTCATTGACCACCACCGAGACGAAATCCGTGTCGAGGATGGGGACATAGGTCTTGAGGTAGCGGCGGATTTGCTCGTCGGTGAGCGGAGCGAACTCATAGAGCGGAGCGAAACTCTCGTTGTAGAGGTGGAAGATCTCCATTCCGTAGCGCTTGTTGAGCTCCTGCATACTGTGGCCGGTGACGGCGTGGACTCCGAATTTCTTCTCGATGAGGGGAGCATACTGATATGACGGCAGCGGCTCCTGCGGGATGTACACGATCCTCTGGGTCCAGTCGGCATCTCTCTCGAAGCCTATTTTCTTGAGGAGGGTGTCGTAGTATGGGAAATTGTAGAGGCAGGTGAAAGACGAAAGCTTGTCGTATCCTTCCACCAGCGAACCTTCCTTGTCCATATCCGTGAAGCCCCAGGGGCCTTTGAGGGAGGTGCATCCGCGCTCCTTGCCGAAAGCTTCCACGGCGCCGATGAGGGCTCTGAGAACCTCCTCGTCCTCGATGAAGTCCAGCCAGCCGAAACGGGCCACGGCACCCCAGCGCTTGTTGGCTTGGTGATTGATTATGGCTGCTACGCGGCCTGCCAGCTTGCCGTCCTTGTATGCCAGAAAGCAGTCAGCTTCGCAGTATTCGAAAGCGGCGTTCTTCTTCTTGTCGAAAGTGTCGAACTCGTCGCCGGTCAGAGCCGGTACCCAATAAGGATTGTCCTGGTATAGTGAGAAAGGGAATTTTATGAATTTGCGCAAGTCGCTGCGGCTTGCGACCTTCTTGATAGTTACAGTCATAGTTTCAGGTCTTAGTTTAGGGTTAAAGCAAATGTACAAAAAATGAGTATATTTGCCCCATTGTTACTGAAACTAAATCTAACTTAAAATGAGTAATTACTTTTTTGACATGATTCCTGCAGAGGAATTGAAGCAGATGCCGTATATCCCTACGGTTCCCGAATTCCTCGATTTTATCGGCAGGCAATATCCCCAGTATCCGGCGCTGACCGACATCAACAAACCTGAAAAGAGCGTCAACTACGCCCAGCTCGTAGAGAACGTGGCCAAACGCCGCGCGTTCCTCGCAGGCCTCGGACTTGCTGACGGTGCCAAGGTGGCCATCTTCGACTTCAACAGTGTGGATGCAGTCGAGATGTTCCTGGCAGTGACTTCAGCAGGATACACAGCAGTGATACTTCCCGCCCAGCTTCCTGCCCCCGCAGTTGCAGGTTCGTGCGCAAGATTCGACATCTCAGCCGTGATGGTCGGTGACGCCCTCAAAGGCGTGACAGAAGGGCTTCCGGTCAAAGTATATCCCATTTCTTCCATCGGCGAAACCGAAGCTCCCGCAGCCAAGGTTGACAAGGACGCCCCGGCAGCCATTTTCTTCACGGGCGGAACCACCGGCACCCCGAAAGGCGCAATCCTGCCTCACCGCGCACTGCTCAGAGGTTCGTTCAACGGCGCTTTTATGCCCGGCAGCGTACTGCACTGCCACCGCACCATCGGTATGCTCCCGCTGAGCCACGTGTTCGGCCTAATCAAAGGCACGATGTCTTGCCTGTACTCAGGCAACGAGTGGATTGCCTGCGAGGATATGAAAGCCACAATCGGCAAGCTCCCCGCAATCCAGCCGACCTTCCTCACCCTGGTTCCCGGCCTTTGTGACATCCTCTACGGCCTGACCAAGATGTACGGCCCGAACTTCCTCGGCGGCAAGCTCAAGATCATCATCAGCGGCGCAGCAAACGTTCCCCCGAGGCTTATCAAGGCCTTTGACGGTATGGGTATCGGTCTTCTCGGCGGCTACGGCCTGACTGAAGGCGCCAACTTCACCAGCGGAAACGCAGACGTCAAAACACACCCCACATCTGTCGGCAAGCTCTATGCAGAGCAGCAGATCCGTTTTGTGGACGGAGAAATCCAGCTCAAGGGCGACAACATCTTCCTTGGATACTATAAGGACCCTGCAAACACCGAAGCCGCATTCACTGAGGACGGATGGTTCCGCACCGGAGACCTCGGAAGAATGGACGAAGACGGCTTCCTGTACATCACAGGCCGCATCAAGAACCTCATCATCCTTGCTAACGGCGAGAACGTCTCTCCCGAGAGCATCGAAGAGCTTTTCTACAAATGCGACGCACTTCGCGACTGCCTCGTGAAAGAAGACATTATGAACGGCGAGAGCGTCATCGCCATCGACATCCTGCCTCAGCCCGCTTTCGTAGAAGGCAAGTCCGAGGAGGAAGTCGTCGCTTTCTTCAACAAACTCGTTGAAGACGTGAACGCAACCCTGCCGACAACCCACCGCGTAACAAAGGTTACAGTTAGGAAGGAAGACTTCAAACGTACAGGATCCCTTAAAGTAGCGCGCAACCAGTAATGACAGACACTGAGATTTTCGAAGGACTCAAAGAGATCCTGGCGGTGATGAAACCGCATCTTGACACCTCGTCAGCAACCCTCGAAAGCAACCTCGTCCGCGACCTCGACATCGACTCACTGTCGATGCTGCTGATGTCGCTCGCCCTGGAAAACAAGTTCAAGGTGAACTTCGACACCACAAGGGCCCCGTTTACCACTGTAGGCGAAGTTGTGACTTATATCAGGGAGAACCAGAAAGAACAATAAGCCGGAAAAGGCTGGTACTATAGATAGAAAAAGCGCGTGGAACAATTTCCACGCGCTTTTCTTTTGCAGGTCTGAAGCCGCACTACCAGATGTGTACGCGCTCAGACTCGGGACGGAACATCGGGTCGCCTTCGTGGATGTCGAATGCATCGAAGAAGGTCTGGAAGTTACGTACTGAAACGTTGACGCGGTTGCGTGCGAGAGAGTGTACGTCCATATTGGTGAGGCGTGCCTTCTCTTCGTCGGTGATGTTCTGGGCCCAGATGGCACCGTAGCTGAGGTAGAAACGCTGGGCGGGGGTGAAGCCGTCGATGAGTTTGACGGGCTTGCCGGCCATTGCGTTCTCCATAGCGGTGTAGGCGATTGAAAGTCCGCCGTGGTCACCGATGTTCTCGCCGAGGGTGTAGCGGCCGTTGGCGTGGACGCCGGGGAGGATTTCGACTTCGTCGAACTGGGCGACGAGCTTGTCGCCGAGAGCGTCGAACTTAGCCTTGTCTTCAGGAGTCCACCAGTTGGCCATATTGCCGACGGCGTCGAACATAGAACCCTGGTCGTCGAAACCGTGTGACATCTCGTGGCCGATGACTACGCCGATGCCGCCGTAGTTGACGGGCTCGTCAGCGTTCGGGTCGAAGAACGGTTTCTGGAGGATACCTGCCGGGAAGCAGATCTCGTTGGTGGTGGGGTTGTAGTATGCGTTGACGGTCTGGGGAGTCATACCCCACTCAGTCTTGTCAGTCGGTTTGCCGAGTTTTGAGAGGTTGTCCTTGACGTACCAGGCGCTGGCGTTGCGAAGGTTCTCGTAGTATGTATTGTCGGGGTTGATGTCGAGGGTGCTGTAGTCTTTCCATTTGTCGGGATAGCCGATCTTCACGGTGAAGGCGGCGAGTTTCTCGCGAGCCTTGGCCTTGGTGGCGTCGCTCATCCACTCCAAGTCGTCGATGTGCTGGCCGAGGGCGGTGCGGAGGTTCTCCACGAGTTCGATCATCATCTGCTTAGAAGACTCGGGGAAGTAGCGTTCAACATACATCTGTCCGACGGCTTCTCCGAGAAGGCTGTTGGGAACACTCATAGCGCGTTTCCAGCGGGGCTGCTGCTCCTGCGCGCCGGCCATCTGGTGGCTGAAGAATTCCCAGGATGCTGTGTAGAAGTCATCGCTGAGGGCGCTGCACTGACCGCTGATGAACTGGCAGAGCAGATAAGCCTTGAGAGTCTCGATGTCAGTCTTGGCGAAGAGCTTGTTGAGGCCGTCGAAATATGAAGGCTGCTCGACGATCACTTTCTCCTGAGGCTCGATGCCGGCTACGGCGCAAACCTTGTCGAAACGGAGTTCCGGCCATTTCTTGCAGATCTGCTCGGTTGACATCGGGTTGTACTGGGCTGCTACGTCGCGGTTCTGCTCGCGTGTCCAGAAAATCTCGGCCATAGCGTCTTCAACTGCCATATCCTTGGCTACTACGGCTTCGGCATTCTCAATGCCGGCGAGCTTGAGGACTTTCACGAGGAAGTTCTTGTATCCTTCCTTGAGGGCGGCGTTGCTCTCGAGGAGGTAGTAGTCGCGGTCACCCATTCCAAGGCCTCCCTGGCCGAGGTAGAGGATCTGCATATCACTGTTGGTGAGGTCGGCGCTGACGCCTGAACCGAAGAAACCGCCTTCGCCGTAAAGATTCATCTCGCCGAGGACTCTGGCCAGATCATCTTTGGTCTTGATGGCCTGGATCTGGGCGATGTAGGGCTGGATGGGCTGTGCGCCGAGAGCGTTGCGGGTTGTTGAGTCGAGGGCCATCTTGTAGAGGTCGGAGATCTTCTGGTCAACTGTGCCGTATTCGGCCTTTACAGAGGTCATACTCTCGAACAGGGCGTTGAGGTTCTCCTGAGCCTGCTCGCGCAGGGCGTCGAAGCTGCCGTAGCGTGAGAATTCGGGACGGAGCGGGTTGTTCTTCTGCCAACCGCCGGTTGAGTATTGATAGAAATCTTCCTTGGGGCTGACGCTGGTGTCAAGATAACTCATATCCAGGGCAGGGACGCTGTTCTTGTTTCCGCAAGAAGCGAATGCAAGGACTGACAACATAAGTACAAATACTTTTTTCATAATGTTATTATTATAGAATCTTTTGTTCTTGTCTAAGGGCTCGCAAATTTAAAACAAGTTTATTAAATTTGTTAATTATACTTGAACCTGAACTAATGAGCGAAACTAGAAAAAGGAAATGGGGGGACCGCAGGGACGGCTTCTGGGTAAAAGACATTCCAGGACTCAACACCGTGATGATGCACCTCTTTCCTAACCGTACCGATTGTGAGGTCTACCTCAATGACAAACTGGATGTGACTGAAGTCCTCAAGTTCATTGAGAAGAAAAATGAAAACCATCCGGACTACAAGACCACAATTTTCCACGCTATGATCATCGCTGTCGCCCGTATGGTGAAGGAGCGCAACAAGATGAACCGTTTCATCCAGGGCAGACGTGTCTACGAAAGATACGATGTCAGTATGAGCTTCGTCGCCAAACGCCGCTTCCTCGACGGTTCCGACGAGTCGAGTATGTTCTTCGTTCCGAAGGATGACGACAATCTGGACAGCCTCAGCTACAGGATGTCCGGCGAAATCAAGCAGATGCGCAAGAGCGAGCATTCCACCGGAGGCATCGACTCTACCATCGACGCTTTCGCCAAGATTCCGCGCCTGCTGCTGATGGTGGCGCTCAGGATCATCCGCTGGCTCGACTTCTGGGGCGTCAACCCCAAGGCTCTGACGGACGGCGACTGCAATTACTCCTCAGTGCTGCTGAGCAACCTGGGAAGCATCGGCGGTCCTGCCGTCTACCACCATCTGAACAACTACGGCACCAACAGCATTATGGTGACTGTCGGCACCGTGCACAAAGAAGAGATGGTGATGCCCGACGGCCACAAGGAAGTGAGGGATATATTGGATATCGGAGCTACGCTTGACGAGCGCATAGCGGACGGATTCTATTTCGTGCGCAGCCTCAAGCTGCTCAAGTATATTTTTGCCAATCCGGAACTTCTGGACAAGCCGATGGGCGAACACAGCGGCTTCAACTACGAATAGTCACACTCGGCCGCTATTGCGTCGGCAATCTGCACGAACGTCAGTGCGTCCGTGTCGATGACTGTGTCCGCTACTGAACTGTAGATGCCGCTGCGGACTTCGAACATCTCTTCGATCTGAGCCCTTGTCTTGCCCTGGAGCAGAGGCCTCGGATAAGTGGCTTCAATATTCTCAAGACAAGTGTCGAGGCTGCAGCGCAGCCACACCAGACGGCAGTTCTCTTTCAGAACGGCACGGTTCTCATCCCTCACGACGGCACCACCGCCGAGGGCGATTATGGCTCCCCGGCTGCCGCTGAGAAGCTTGCGCAGGGTGGCTGTCTCGAGATTGCGGAAGTAGCTTTCCCCCATACCTGCGAAAACTGCCGACACCGAGTCGTACTGCCGGTCGGGGAAGGCCTCGTTGTGGGCCTCCAGCACTGCGTCGTCAAGGTCGAAGAAAGCTATGCCGGAGCGCTGCGCGGCGGCACGTCCGTAGGTTGTCTTGCCACAACCCATAAATCCTGTGAGGGCTACGTTCACTTTAGAATAGAGAGAGTTCGATGGGTTCGTCGTCGTTGAAGCTGCTGGGTGCAGAATCGTCGGGAGCTCCGGCTGCCGGGTCATCGGGAGAAACGGGGGGCTGTGCTCCGCCGTCCTGCGGCAGATCCTCGTCGTCGTAAAGATCAATGGCTTCGTCGACCTCAAGCTCGGGGACGGGGAGGGGCTCGATGAATTCAACAGTGTCGACATCATACTGGCTCAGGCGTTTGCCCTTTGCCTTGAGGCCCTTCTTGCCGATGAAGCTGGCGACGTCGATGATCTCAACGCCGCGGGAAGCGTTCTTGCCCTTGAAGGTTACCTGCAGGCGGGGGTAGACATCCTCGCTGATGGCGACCATACGCGAGCCGCTGCCTTCGGAAATGAAGCTCTGCTCGTTGTTGTCGCTGACCTCGAAGCTGAAGCGTTTCACATAGAAGAATCCGGCCTGCTTGTCGAAGTATACTACCGAGTATGTCTTTTCGGGATCAAGCTTGCATATCCTCTCAAGCTCGCCCTGGTAGCGGTTGCTCAGGTCGAACGACGAGGTGTAGTAGCGGCCGCTGCGGAGTATGCACAAAATGTGCTCGTCAGGCAGGAATTCTCCCAGATACAGGCCGCGGCCTGCATCGTTCAGGCGGCTGATGTCGCTGTCGAACCATATCTCCTTGCCGCCGATGGTCGAAACGCCTTTGGTGCGGAGCTGGATCCTGGCGATGGGATTGCGGGACAGGATGTTTCCGCGGCTTCCGCGGCCCTTGACTGCGAGGTTGGCGAAGTCGAAAGTGTCGCTTGTCTTCTTGAGATTGGGACGGTTGCGGAACTGTATGCGGATGACTTCGGCCTCTCCGTTGGGGTTGGCAGAGAAGTACGTCACCGAACTTTCGGGTTTGCCCTGGGTAAGGTTGTATGTCTTGTTCTTGGTGACGCCGGTGACGGCGAAGCGTTTGGCGAAATAGATGCCGTTCTTGCCGTCGCGGTAGACTGCGTTGTAGATGGTGCGCTCGTCGCCCTTCTTGAACACCCCGACGTGGATGATGTCCTTGCCGAAGAAGGCCTTGTCCTTGACCGGGGCTACGGTGTAGTCGCCATTCTTGCGGAAGACGATGATGTCGTCGATGTCAGAGCACTCGCATACGAACGCCGCGTTGTCTATCTTCTTTTCGTCGATGCCGACGAAGCCGCCTTCCATATCGGCGAAGAGCTTGGCGTTGGCCACGACAACTTTCTGCACGTTGATGTTCTCGAACTCTTCGATGCGGGTCAGGCGGGGATGTGCATCGCCGTATTTCTTCTTGATGTTGCGGAAGTGGGCGATGGTATACTGCGTGAGATGCTCAAGGTTGTATTTGACCTTGGCGATCTGGTCCTCGGTGGCGCGGATGCGGTCGTCTGCAGCCTTTATGTCGAATTTGGAAATCTTGCGGACCGGCTTCTCCACAAGTTTCAGGATGTCGTCGCTGGTGATGGGCTTGTGGACGAGGTGCTGGTATTCGAGCATCTTGTCTGTGACGTCCTGAATCTGCTCCTCCCAGGTGCGGGCGTCGTTTTCAAGCACGCGGTAGACCTTCTCCTCGAAGAATATCTTCTCCAGGCTCATCCTGTGCCAGTCTTCTTCCAGTTCCGACAGCGTGACTCCGAGCTCTTTCTCGAACAGGTCGCGGGTGTGCATCGCTCCGTAGCGCAGGATGTCGTTGACGGTCATAAACTCCGGCTTGCCGTCCTTGATGACGACGGTGTTGGGGGAGAGCACGACCGAACACTTGGTGAAGGCGTAGAGGGCGTCGATGGTCTTGTCGGGAGATATGTCGTTGGCCAACTGGAGCACTATCTCAACCTTGGACGAACTGTAGTCGTCGATCTTCCTGATCTTGATCTTGCCGGAATCGTTGGCCGCTGCGATCGAGGCGATCACGGAGCCTATGGTCTCGCCGAAAGGGATGTCCTCGATGACGAGGGTCTTCTTGTCGCGCTTGGTGATGGTAGCGCGGACACGCACACGGCCTCCTCTCAGGCCGCCGTTATACTTGCTGCAGTCGGCGATGCCGCCTGTGGGGAAGTCGGGGTAGAGGTCGAATTCCTCCCCCTTGAGAGCGGCGATGCTGGCATCGAGCAGCTCGTTGAAGTTGTGGGGAAGGATGAGGATCTTGAGGCCGACGCCGATGCCCTTGCTGCCCTGGGACAGAAGCAGGGGGAATTTGATCGGGAGAGTGACAGGCTCGACGCTTGCACGGTCGTACGTGGGCACCCACTCGGTGATCTTGGGATTGTAGACCACTTCGAGGGCGAACTTGCTCAGTTTGGCCTCGATATAACGCATAGCTGCAGCGCTGTCGCCCGTGAGGATGTTTCCCCAGTTGCCCTGGCCGTCGATGAGCAGTTCTTTCTGCTGTATTCCCACGAGGGCGTCATATATGGAGGCGTCGCCGTGCGGGTGGAATTTCATCGTGTCGCCGACTATTCCCGCAACTTTGTGGTAGCGGCCGTCCTCGTTGAGTTTCAATGCGTGAAGGATGCGCCTCTGAACCGGCTTGAGACCGTCCTCGATGTAGGGCACGGCGCGGTCCAGCATAACGTATGAGGCATAGTCGAGGAACCAGTCGCGGTACATTCCCGGGAGTTTGTATTTGTTCTCCCCGGCATTGATCACGCGATTGAACTTGCTGGTCTTGCTGTTGTCCCTGGCTTCCCTGGCCGGCTCTGCGTCGGGCTGCTGATCTTCCAGGACCTCCTGCGGAGTTTCCTCAACCGACTCTTCCTGAGCTCCTTCTACTATGTCGTCAATCTCTTCACTCATTGCCTGTTAATCTTGTATGTAGCCGAATCTGCGCAGCATCTGGCGGTCTTCCCTCCAGTTGCGTTCGACCTTGACAAATATCAGCAAAAATACCTTTTTTTCAAAAAAAGCCTCCATATCGACACGGGCCTGCGAACCGACTTTCTTGAGGGCGGCGCCCTTGTTGCCGATGATTATGCCTTTCTGGGATTCGCGCATCACGTTGATGACCGCCCTTATGTCGTATCGCTCCTGGCCTTCCTTGAACTCTTCTATGACCACTTCGGTGCAGTAGGGAATCTCCTTCGAGTAGTTCAGGAGTATCTTCTCGCGGATTATTTCGGCGGCGAAGAAGCGCAGGCTCTTGTCGGTGAATGCGTCCTTGTCGTACCAGGGAGGGCTGACGGGCAGCAGCTCCTTGATGCGCTCGAAAATGGAGTCGAGGTTGAAGCGCTCCAGCGCGCTGGCTGCGAAAATCTCAGCCTTCGGCACTTCTTCGTGCCACTTTGCGGCCAACCGGCTGACCTCGTCCTGGCTGCTCTTGTCAATCTTGTTGATGACTATTATCACCGGGCAGGCGAGCTGGTTGAGCTTTTCGACATATTCACGGTTCTTGTCGGCCTTTTCGATGACGTCAGTGACGTAGATGATCACGTCGGCGTCGCCGATCGCAGTGTCCACGAAGTTCATCATACTCTCCTGAAGCTTGTACGCAGGCTTCAGGATGCCGGGAGTGTCGCTGTATACTATCTGGAAATCGTCGCCGTTGACGATGCCCATAATGCGGTGCCGTGTCGTCTGGGCCTTGGCGGTCACTATCGACAACTTCTCGCCCACAAGGGCGTTCATCAGGGTGGACTTGCCGACGTTGGGGTTGCCGATTATGTTGACAAAGCCGGATCTGTGGTTCTTGCGGGCTTCCATCATTCGAACGAACCCATCATCATATAGTTCAACTCTTCCTCGGTGAGGAAACGCCATTGGCCGCGGCGCAGATTCTTCTTGGTCAGGCCTGCGAAATAGACTCTGTCGAGCTTCTTGACCTTGTAGCCGAGATGTTCGAAGATGCGGCGCACGATGCGGTTGCGGCCGGAGTGGATCTCAATGCCCACTTCGCTCTGCACGCCGTTCACATAGGAGAGGGCGTCGGCGGCGATGGGACCGTCTTCGAGGGTTATGCCGTCAAGGACGGCGTCGAAGTCGGCTTTCTTGAGGTTCTTGTCGAGGGTGACGTAATAGATCTTGCGCACGTGGAAAGAAGGGTGGGTCAGCTTGTCAGCCAGGTTGCCGTCGTTGGTGAACATCAGCACGCCGGTGGTAGCCTTGTCGAGCCTTCCGACGGGGAAGACGCGCTCCTTGCAGAGTTCGGTGGAGATGAGGTCCATCACAGTCTTCTCGGCGTGGGGGTCGCTGGTGGTGGTGACGAAATTCTTGGGCTTGTTCATCACGATGTATACTTTTTTCTCGCCCTTGAGCCTCTCGCCGCTGAAGCGGATGTCGTCGGTGGGGCTGACCCTTGTGCCGAGCTCGGTGACTATCTTGCCGTTGACGGTGACCAGGCCGGCCTCGATATATTTGTCAGCCTCGCGGCGTGAGCATACCCCTGAATTGGCGATGAACTTGTTGAGGCGTATCAGGCCGTCTTCCTCTTCTCTGCGGGGCTGTCTGACGGGGGTGTTCTTCTTTTTGTACTGCTTGTCGGAGAAATACCTGCCGCTGCCGGAGGCCCTCCTCTCGTAGTTCTTGTCACTGCCGCCCTTACGGCCCTTGCCGGTGTTGCCTCTGCCGGTGTTGCCCTTGCCGCCTTGCCTTGCCGTAGCTCTTGACGGGGCGGGGCGGGGGGTGTTGCGTTTTCTGGATGTATTGTTGTTCTGCATTTTTCTGGCGTTTTTTGCCGCAGCAAATTTAGTTGTTTTTTACAGATATGTGGCCATTTCGTCGGCCAGAGCCTTGGCTGCGGCAGCGGAGGCCTCGGCGAAGCCTTCGCCCTTGCCGGCGTAGATCACGCCGCGGGAAGAATTGACAAGCAGGCCGCAGCGGCTGTTCATACCGTATCTGACCACTTCGCTTACTGTGCCTCCCTGGGCGCCGACGCCAGGCACGAGAAAGAAATTGTCGGGGCATATCTCACGGATGGCCTTGAACATCTCGGGGCGGGTGGCTCCCACGACGAACATCGTGTTGTCGACAGTGCCCCACTCCAGGGCCTTGCTCATTACTTTGGCGTAGAGGGGTTCCTCGCCTCCGAATTCGAAGTCCTGCGCGGATTCGTTGGAAGTCGCCGCAAGGATGACCGCCCACTTGCCCTCATACTCGAGGAAGGGCTTGACGCTGTCGTAGCCCATATATGGCGAAAGGGTGACGGCGTCGAAATCCAGGGTCTCGAAAAATGCACGGGCATACATACGGGCGGTGTTGCCGATGTCGCAGCGCTTTGCGTCCAGGATGACGAACAGCTCCGGGTAGTGTTTCCTGATGTATGATACAGTCATCTCCAGCTCGTTCCATCCCTGGGCCCCGAACACTTCGTAGAAAGCGCTGTTGGGCTTGTAGGCAACGGCGTAAGCGGCTGTCGCGTCGATGATTGCCTTGTTGAATTCGAAGATGGGATGCTCCGTGTGCTTGAGGTGTTCCGGAATCTTGGAGATCTCGGGATCCAGTCCGATGCACAGGAAACTCCGCTTGGCGAGTATGTTTTCGTACAGTTGCTGATGTGTCATAGCAGTCGGCTAAAATGATTTTTTTGACTGAATTATACAAAGATACCAAATTTTTACTATTTTTACGCCCCTTTGTTTCGAATAGAAAAATCAAATAAAAATATGCAGATAAATCAAACCAATCAGGAAGACCTCACATTGAAGGTCAGCATCAAGGTCGACAAAGAAGACTACGCAGAAGATATGAACAAACGCCTCAAGGAATATCGCCACAAGGCTGATATCCGCGGCTTCCGCAAAGGAATGGCTCCTATGGGCCTCATCGAGAAGATGTACGGCGGCCAGGCGCTCGCAGATGCCATCAACACGGTAGTGTCACAGGCGCTCGCCAAACATATAGAGGACAACAAGCTCAACGTCATCGGAGAACCGCTTCCGAGCGAGGACAATGACAAGGCTGCTGAAGAAGGCGATTCTTTCACTTTCGACTTTGACCTTGGAGTAGCCCCTGAAGTCACGGTGGACGTGACCGCAGAAGACACCATCCCTTACTACACGGTGACTGTCAGCACCAAAGCGGTGGCTGACTACAAAGACAGCCTCCTTCGCCAGTACGGCACTATGGAGAGCGGCGAGAAGGCCGGTGATGACGATTTCGTAGTTGTGGATTTCAAGCAGGGCGAAACCGAGGTGAAGGATGCCTATGTGGCTCTGCGCAGCATCGCAGATGAAGCCAAGAGCATCTTCCTGGGCATAAAGAAGGACGACGTGAGGGACCTCGACGTAAATGAGGTTTTCCCCAACGAGTCAGACCGTGCAGCTATGCTCCATATGAAGAAAGAGGAGCTGAAAGATATGGATCCGAAGTGGCAGATGACAGTGAAGGACGTCAAGACCTTCGTGGCAGCCAAGCCGACTCCCGAGACCTTCGACAAGATTTTCGGCAAGGACGAGGTGAAAGACGAAGCAGCGTTCGACGCAAAGGTCAAAGACCTGCTCAAGAAGGAATATGCCCGCGAGAGCGACTACCGCTTCGCCGGCGACGTGCGCGATTATCTCCTTCAGAAAGCTGACATCAAGCTCCCCGAGGCATTCCTCAAGAAATGGCTCATCCGTGTCAACGAGGGCAAGTACACCGCAGAGGACATCGAGAAAGAGTTCGGCGCTTTCACCAAGGACTTCCGCTGGCAGATGATCTGCAACCACCTGATGAAGGCCCACGGTATGGAAGTTACCAAGGAAGACCTCGACAAGGAGGCCAAGGCGCTGGCAGCATACCAGTTCGCTATGTACGGTATGAACGACGTTCCTGAAGACCAGCTCGCCGGTTTCGCTGACCGTCTTCTCGGAGACGACGACCAGGCCCGCCGCCTTTACGACAAGGTCGAGTCCGACAAGGTAATCGCTTACGTGAAGGATACCGTCACCCTCGACAAGAAAAAATCAACCATCGAAAAGATGCGCCAGCAGAGCAAGTAATTTGTCCGCAATATGAACGAATTTGAGAAATACGCTGTCAAGCACCGTGGCATCAGCTCTATGGCCCTGCACAGGTTCAATTCAGTGAACGACAGCTACATCAACCCTATGATCATCGAAGAGCGCCAGCTTAACGTGGCCCAGATGGATGTCTTCTCACGTTTGATGATGGACCGCATCATCTTCCTCGGCTGCCCCATCAACGATGAGGTCGCCAACATCATCCAGGCCCAGCTGCTCTTCCTCGACAGCAACGGTTACGATTCTGACATTTCCCTGTACATCAACTCCCCGGGAGGTTCGGTATACGACGGTCTCGGCATCTACGACACGATGCAGACCATCAGTTCCGACATCCACACCATCTGCACCGGTATGGCCGCTTCTATGGCATCTGTGCTGCTGGCAGCCGGCACTGCCGGAAAACGCTCGGCGCTGACCCACTCGAGAGTTATGATACACCAGCCGCTCGGAGGCGCTGAAGGCCAGGCTTCCGACATCGAGATCACTGCCCGCGAGATCCTCAAGCTCAAAGACGAACTCTACCAGATTCTCAGCGACCACACCGGCAAGAGTATGGATGAGATCCGCCGCGACGCCGACCGCGATTTCTGGATGACTTCGCAGGAAGCTCTCGACTACGGAATGATAGACCAGATCGTGACCAAAGCTGAAAAAAATGGCAAAAAGTAAAATCGAAGAAGTCCATTGCCCCTTCTGCGGCAGAAGCGAAAACGAAGTTCCGCTGATGCTCTACGGCGAGAACGCCTGCATCTGCTCCGACTGTGCCGAAATGGCATTCACCAAGGCAAAGGAACTTCTTCACCCCCAGAGCAGCATCAAGACGGCCGGCAAGGTGAACGGCGAGTTCTCCCTGCGCAAGCCTCACGAGATTTATGATTTCCTCAGCCAGTACGTGGTAGGGCAGGACGCTGCAAAGAAGACTCTCGCAGTGGCCGTGTACAACCACTACAAGAGGATCGAGAATGCTGAGGCAGGCAATTCGGACCTCTTCGAGAAATCCAATATCCTGATGGTTGGACCGACCGGCACCGGCAAGACCCTGCTGGCCCGCACCATCGCCAAGATGCTCAACGTACCTTTCGCAATTGTCGACGCCACAGTCCTGACAGAGGCAGGATATGTAGGTGAAGATGTGGAGAGCATCCTGACCCGCCTTCTGCAGGACGCTGATTACGACGTCAAGAAAGCAGAGAAGGGCATAGTCTTCATCGACGAAATAGACAAGATCGCCCGCAAGGGTGACAATCCTTCGATAACCCGCGACGTTTCGGGAGAAGGAGTACAGCAGGCCCTGCTGAAAATCATCGAGGGCAGCATAGTCAACGTGCCGCCCCAGGGAGGCCGCAAGCATCCCGAGCAGCAGATGATAGCTGTCGACACCAACAACATCCTCTTCATCTGCGGAGGTGCGTTCGAAGGCATAGAGCGCAACATCGGCAACCGCCTGAACACCCAGGTGGTGGGTTATACTTCCGTCAAAACCCGCTCCCGCATCGACCGTGACAACCTCATCCAGTATATCGCTCCCCAGGACCTGAGGGCCTACGGACTGATACCGGAAATCATCGGCCGTCTCCCGGTGCTCACCCACCTGAATCCGCTCGACCGCCGCACGCTGCGCGCCATCCTCACCGAGCCGAAGAACTCCCTCGTCAACCAGTACAAGGAAATCTTCCGTCTCGACGGCATCAAGCTCATCATCAAGCCGGACGTGCTGGAGTATATCGTCGACACGGCCATCGAGTTCAAGCTCGGAGCCCGTGGACTGCGTTCGATCTGCGAAATCATAATGCTCGACGCAATGTACGACGCACCCACTTCGAAGCGCAAGACATTCACTATAAACCTCGATTACGCGAAGTCCAAAGTACAAAAATCGGGAGCGATACTCGTTAAAGATACCACTCCCGTTATCGAATGACCTTCGTCGAGGCCGTTTTCTAGTTCAGAATATCCCCGTTCATAGAGATCAGGAATTCCTGGTTGTCTCTGGTCCTTTGCAGCCTGCTCTTCATAAACTCCATAGCTTCTACGGAGTTCATATCTGAGAGGTAGTTGCGCAGTATCCAGATGCGGTTGACGTGCTCCGGATCGTAAAGCAGGTCGTCGCGGCGGGTGCTGCTGAGGGTAACGTCCACTGCAGGGAAGATGCGCTTGTTGGAAAGTTTGCGGTCGAGCTGGAGCTCCAGGTTGCCGGTTCCTTTGAATTCCTCGAAGATCACGTCGTCCATCTTGGATCCGGTCTCGGTAAGGGCTGTGGCGAGGATTGTGAGCGAACCTCCGTTCTCGATGTTACGGGCGGCGCCGAAGAAGCGTTTCGGCTTCTGGAGGGCGTTGGCGTCCACACCGCCGGAAAGGACTTTGCCGGATGCCGGCTGCACGGTGTTGTAAGCCCTGGCGAGACGTGTGATGGAGTCGAGCAGGATTACGACGTCGTGTCCGCACTCCACAAGCCTCTTGGCTTTCTCGATGACCATATTGGCAACCTTCACGTGCCTCTCAGCAGGTTCGTCGAAGGTAGAGGCGATAACCTCGGCCTTGACGCTGCGCTGCATATCGGTAACCTCCTCGGGACGCTCGTCAATGAGCAGCACTATCATAAACACCTCGGGGTGGTTGTCGGCGATTGCATTGGCTATATCCTTGAGCAATACTGTCTTACCGGTCTTGGGCTGGGCTACGATAAGACCCCTCTGGCCTTTGCCGATAGGGGTGAACAGATCCACCACGCGGACAGAAATGTTGTCGTTGTGCCCGTTGCCGGTGATGTTGAATTTCTCGTCGGGGAAAAGCGGGGTGAGGAAGTCGAAGGGCACGCGGTCGCGAACTTCTTCGGGAAGACGGCCGTTGATGCGGTCGACTCTCACCAGCGGGAAATATTTGTCGCCTTCGCGCGGAGGACGGATCTCGCCGAGAATGGTGTCGCCGTTCTTGAGTGCGTAGTTCTTTATCTGCGACTGTGATACATATATATCATCAGGGGAGTTCAGGTAGTTGTAGTCAGAAGAACGCAGGAAGCCGTAACCGTCAGGCATAATCTCCAGCACGCCGATGGCCTTGACGATGCCCTCGAACTCGATGCGGGGCCTGGGCTGCTGATGCTGCTGGTTCTGGTTCTGATTCTGCTGATTCTGATTCTGGTTTTGCTGCTGCTGGACTTGCTGGCCCTGCTGAGGCTGCTGCTGGCCCTGGGGCTGCTGTTCGGGAGCGGCCTGGGCTGCAGCATCGGCTTTCTGCCTGCCTTTTCTCTGCCTGGCGGGCTGCTGCTTGGGCTGGTCCTGGGCGCTTTGCTCCTTGGGCTGCTTGGGCTCCTGCTCCTGAGCTTTGGGAGCCTTGGGCTCTTTGGGCTGGCGGCTTTGCTTTGCAGGCTTCTCCTGAGCGGCGGGAGTTCCTTCTGCTGCCTTTTCTTCAGCGGGGGCTGCAGTTTTCCTGGGTCTTCCGGCTTTCTTCTTCGCGGGAGCCTGGGGCGCATCGGCAGCGCTTTCGTCTGTTGCAGGGGCGGCTTCAACGGCCTTTTCGGCCGCAGCTGCGGGTTCTGCGCTCGCCTCTACTTTCTGAGCAGCCGGCTTGGCAATCCTCGGCCGAGCCTTCTTGGGCTTGGGTGATTCATTGCTTTGTATGGCCTGCTCATCGAGGATGACGTAGATCAGGTCTTCCTTCTTGATGTTTTCAGGCTTTTTGATATTGAGTTCTTTTGCGATAGCGTACAAGTCTTCCTGACTTTTTGCGCTCAATTCGAGAATGTCGTACATTAAAAGATTATTGGTAATTGAAAGGAGAAAATGCCTGAAACGGCATAATCCTCAGTGGAATGCTTTGCAAATATAGCAAATAAATCGGAATTGCAAACAGCTTATTTATCCCAGTAGCTGGACGCCTTCTTGAACTGCAGCAGGTCGGCAAGCGCAGATGCGTTCGCGGCTATGCGGAAACTCCAGCTCTCCCACGTTCCCTGAGGCACCCAGGATACCGATATGTTGAAGCAGTGCAGGTCGTATGTCGCGCTGAGCTGTGTTGTGGTCAGGGCCAGTTTCGTCAGGTCGAAACCGGTGTTGAGCGACAGGTTCAGGGCCTTGGTCAACTTCAGCTGGGCGGAGGCGCTGATGGTGCTGGTGAAGTTGTTGACTTTCTGCAGCATTCCATTGACGTTCTTGTAGGAGGCCGAATATGCGAAGTTGGCGTTGAGGTTGAGCGACCAGGGCGACGAAGGGTTGAGGTAATAGAGCCATCCTCCGGGGATATACTCTCCGGTGACAGGGTGGTAGTACACCCTGTAATAGTCGGGCGAACTCGAAGGGTCGGCTTCCGATTTGCCGTCATTTCCGTCGATGCGTCCTTCTCCGCTGAAAGAGTAGGAGAGGGAGGCGCTGGCGTTGGTGATCCTGGCTATCCTGAAACCTTTTTCCTGGATGATGTTGAAGGTGTTGATGCGCTTGCCCTGATTGTCGACGGCATAGGGGTCAAGAGTCATATTACCGTTGATTCCGAGCTTGCCGAACACGGTGGTCGAGCCGGAAATCGATATGGTCGACAGATTGAGCGAGTCCGCCAGGAAATTGTAGTTTCCGCTTATCGTCAGCTGGTCGAGCAGCTTGACCTTGGTGGTGGCGACTCCGGTGGAGTCCTTGTCGTCGCGAACCTTCGCTTCGAGGTTGTTGCCGAAAGAGAAGCCGAGCGACATTGACTTGCCTTTTGAAGGAGGGGAGTACATCATACCGCTGTATTTGTTGTACTCTTCCACCACTTCCTCGCCCTTGGCGTTGACGTACCTGAGGGTGGTGTAGCCGTTGGCAGGGGTTCCGAGCTCGGGTTTGAACGAGAAGCTGAAGCTCGGGGTTATCATATGGCGGATGGCTTGCAGCTTGCCCTTCGGGTTGAAGTTGAACATACCGTAGATACGCGTGCTCATCGAGATGCCGCCGGAGTAGTTCTGGGTTATGCCGAAGGTGCTGAACTGGTCGGTCATCTTGGAGATGACTTTCTGGGCCTCAGGATCGTATTCTCGGATGTTCTCCCTGAAATACCAGTTCATTCCGTAGGAGATTGAAGGCGAGAAGTTGAAGTATTTGAGGAGGGTGAACTGAGGGAGGCCGATGGCGAAGTTGTGCGTCATTCCGTTCTCCATCTTGTTGATCAGGCCGGGGTCCTTGAG
>JAFXPV010000039.1 GCA_017527625.1 Bacteroidales bacterium
AACAGTTCCTCGAACTTCAGACGGTGCTGGGCTCTGGCCAGTGACTGGACGTCCTTAGGGAAATGGATGTTGTGCAGGGCCTCCTTGAGGGAGCACAGGCCCTTGTCGGCTATCAGCCACTGCGGAAGGGTCTCGACTATGCTGTCGGCGCACTTCTCCCACGCCAGGGCCTGCAGCTTGCCTATCACCTTATTGGTGATGAGGCTGTTCTTGAGGTGCTCGGTGCTGGGATAGACTCCCGTCATTGCCCCGGTTCCCGGTCTTACCGACGACACTTCGTCAATCTCGGGATGGACCATATTGAGCTCGCCGTTGAAGGAAGACGGCTTGCCGAAGACTATGTATTCCTTGCCGGCCTTTATCTTGTCGGACATCCATTTCACTCCCTGGAAGAAAACCAGGTCGATGGCGCCGGTGTCGTCGCTCAGCGTGGCGACAAGTCTCTTGCCCCGTTGGGCTCCGACTGTCCGCACGTCGCGGATGACTCCCCTCAGCTGTATATAGGCGCTCGCGGAATCTATCTCGCTGATGGCGTAGAAACGCGAACGGTCCACATAGCGGAACGGGAAAAAGTAGATCAAGTCGCGGAACGTGAAGATTCCGAGCTCCTTGCCGAACAGTTCCGCACGCCTTGGACCAACTGACGGTAAGTATTTTATATCGCTGTCGAGGACATCCATCGTTTTGCAAATTTACGCTATTATGATTAATTTCGCGAACTCAAAAACACAGAAACTATGGCACACAGAATAGTTGTCGGCATCACACAGGGAGATTCCAACGGTATCGGCTACGAAGTCATCATCAAAGCCCTGTCTGATTCCAGAATGATGGACTTGTGCGTTCCGATCCTTTATGGCAATTCGAGGACTCTCGGCCTGTACCGCAAGATGATACCCGAGACCGAACAGATAAGCACCAACGTCATCAACACCGCAGCCGATGCCCGCGGCAAACGGCTGAACATCATCAACTGCGTCTCCGACCAGCTTCCCGTCGAGCCTGGACAGCCTACGGAAGCCGGAGCCAAAGCAGCAGTACAATCGCTTGAAGCTGCAGTCAAAGACCTCAAGGAAGGCCACATCGACGCGCTCGTGACAGCTCCCTTCAACAAACACACAATCGCCGCTCTCGGCTTCGGTTTCCCTGGACATACCGAATACCTCGCCAACAATTTCGGCGCGAAAGAAGGTATGATGTTTATGTGCACCGACAACCTCAAAGTCGGCCTTGTCACCAACCACGAACCCCTCGGCAAAGTTGCCGAACGAATCAACAAAGACCTGCTGGTGCGCAAGATCAGGCTGATGCACGAATCGCTCAAGAGAGATTTCGCCAAGGACCGTCCCACAATCGCGGTTCTCGGACTCAACCCCCATTCCGGCGACGGCGGCAGCCTCGGCCGTGAGGAGATTGACAAGATTATCCCGGCGATAGAACAGGCCAACGCCGAGAACATACTCGCATTCGGCCCCTATTCTCCCGACGGTTTCTTCTCCACCAATATGCAGTACAACTTCGACGGAGTGCTGGCAATGTACCACGACCAGGGCCTGATTCCGTTCAAGGTGCTGGCTTTTGACAAAGGCGTCAATTTCACGGCAGGTCTTCCTATCGTGCGTACGTCCCCTGACCACGGCACAGGCTATGACATCGCCGGCAAAAATATGGCCAATCCGACATCGATGATTTCAGCCATCTATATGGCCATCGACATCTGCCGCAACCGTATGGAATACGACGAGCTCAGCGCCAACCCGCTTGAGATAAAGCATTTCGAGAGCCCCAAGAAAGAAAGGACAATCCTTCCCGAATAATGTCACGCGGCACCATCCAGATGTTCACTGACGGAGCCTGCAGCGGCAATCCGGGCCGCGGCGGCTACGGTGTCATCCTGCGTTACGGTGAAAACGAGAAGACTCTCTCGCAGGGTTTCAAGTCCACCACCAACAACCGTATGGAACTGCTTGCCGTCATCGTCGGCCTGGAAGCCATCAAATGGAAGAACGCCGACATCGAAATCTACAGCGACTCCACCTACGTCGTGAACGCCGTCACCAAGGGCTGGCTGGAGAGATGGGTCCTGACCGGCTTCAAGGGCAAAGCCAATGCAGACCTCTGGGAGAGATATCTCAAATGCGCCCAGGGCCACAACATCCGGTTCATCTGGGTCAAAGGCCACGCCGGCCATCCTGAAAACGAACGCTGCGACAGCCTGGCCGTCGCAGCGTACAAATCAGATAATCTGGCAGAAGATGACGCCTGAAAAGGCTATTCCCCTTTATATTTCTCGTAAATAGCACTTATCGCTGCATCCTGGGTGGTGCCGCCGTGGACTATCACGCGATAGCGCAGTTTAATCTTCTCGCCTTTCTTGAGAGACGTTGCCTCGCCGTTCTCGGGCCAGTTCATCGGAGTAGGCGAGATGAATCCGTAATCCCTTGTGAACCACGGCGACGGGAACCATTCGTTGGAAGGATGCTGCAGGACTGCAATTCCCTCATAGCCGGTATTCTGCCTCTTTCCGTAGTAATCCATCCAGGCAGCCCTCTGTCCGAAGGTAGCCTTCTCACCGCTCTGTCCCTCGCTGTTGACCATAACTCCGCCCTGCTTTACTGAAAGGTCTTCAGCCATACGGACGCTGAAAAGAGAGTGGTTGGTCACGGGGATCACGACATCCATCAGCATCTCCATCTCGATGTCAAAGTCGATCTGGAAGATGTCGGGTGTGGGAGCAGTGATGGTGATGAGCCTCTTGTCCTTTATCGGAGCGTCGGCGTCGGGACGCTTCCAGATGCATTCATCTTCGATGACCGCCCGCTCGCCTCCGGACTCAAGCACCCTGGCACCTATTGAGACAATACGTCCCCGGTCCAGGCCTTCCTGCCAGTAGTTGCCGCCGTTGACCCGGTCGCAGCCGAAGAACAGGGATGAATGGTGGGGATAGATGCCGTTGCGCATCGACGTGACGCTGGCGCCTGAAACCGGACTGTTCACGGGGAAGAAGAAAGGATATTTCTCGTCATCCTCGAAACGGTAGCTGGTAAAGAACAGGTTGCCGACTGTAACATCTATCCTGTTGCCGATCTTTTCGGCCTTGACAGTCCTGTGCTGGGCAGGTCTGCCACTCATAAAGGGAGCCTGCGCCGCAGCGCTGAACGCAATCACCATCGCAACAGCGACGGCTATGGGTTTCATCGTGATTTTCATATCAGAGTATATTCATTGATTGTTCCTTGATCTTTTCGAGTTCGTCTTTCATCCTCACCACGCATTTCTGGATACCGGCGTGATTGGCCTTGCTGCCGAGGGTGTTTATCTCGCGTCCCATCTCCTGGGCGATGAAACCCAGTTTCTTGCCGGGAAACTCTTCGCTGTCGACAGTCTCGCGGAAATAACGGCAGTGCTGCGCGAGGCGCACCTTCTCTTCGTTGATGTCCAGTTTTTCGAGGTAGAAGATAATCTCCTGTTCCAGCCGGTTCATATCCGCATTCAGCGCCAGTTCTTTCAAGCGGCTTTCAAGACGGGAGCGCACGGCTGCGGTGCGTTCCCCTTCGAACTGAGCTATCTGGGGGATGAAGGATTCGATTGACTCGACCTTTGCCAGGACATCTGCCTGCAGGCTGCGGCCTTCCCTCTGCCGGAAATCCTTGAGTGCATCCACAGCCTCCTTTATGGCCGCGAACAACGTCTCCCACTGGTCTTCGTCAATCTCCGGCTTGCCGCCGCCGACTACGTCCGGCATATGCAGCAGGGACACGAAAAGCTCCGTGTCAGGCACGTAGCCCGGCTCCGCCTTTGATACTGCCTCTTTCACCTGGTTGTAATATTCCGCAAGCACTTCGCCGTTGACCTTGTGGGCAAGAGCTGACTGGTCCTTGTTGTCAAGGCTTACGAAAAGGTCTATGCTGCCCCGGTTCAACTCGGCGGCAAGATACTGCCGCAGCATTATCTCCTTGTCACGGGGGATGAGGGAAGTCTTGAGGTTGATGTCTGCATTCTTTCCGTTGAGTGAACGGATTTCGACTATATATTTCGAACCGGAGATAACGCATTCAGCCTTACCGTAGCCGGTCATCGATTTTACCATTTCAAATGAATTTAAGTTGCCAAGGATAAAAGTAGCGCATTTTTGCTACTTTTGCAAAATACAAACTGATTAGAAATGGCCACTACTGAAATGGAAAACGGTGCAGATGCCGGTAAAAATCTGAATTTCCTGGAAGAAATCATAGAGAAAGACCTTGCTGAAGGCAAGTACCAGTCAATAAAGACTAGATTCCCTCCGGAGCCCAACGGCTACCTTCACATCGGCCACGCCAAGAGCATCTGCCTCAACTTCGGACTGGCGAAGAAATACGGCGGCACCACCAACCTCCGCTTCGACGACACCAACCCCGTCAAGGAAGACACCGAATATGTTGAATCCATCAAGGAAGACATCCATTGGCTGGGCTTTGACTGGGCCAATGAATTCTATGCCTCCGACTATTTCGACCAGCTTTACGAGTGGGCCGAAGAGCTCATCAAGAAAGGTCTTGCCTACGTGGACGACCAGACCCAGGAAGAGATCAGGGTCGGCCGTGGCACCGTCAGCCAGCCCGGCGTTGACAGTCCCTACCGCAACCGCAGCGTCGAGGAGAACCTCAAGCTCTTCCGCGAGATGAAAGCCGGCATCTATCCCGACGGCAGCAAGGTGCTCCGCGCCAAGATAGATATGGCCCATCCCAATATGATGTTCAGGGATCCGATAATGTACCGTATCATCCACGCCGACCATCACCGCACAGGCAGCAAGTGGTGCATCTACCCTATGTACGACTACACCCACGGCCAGTGCGACTCGATAGAGCACATCACCCACTCTATCTGTACCCTGGAATTCGACGTGCACAGACCGCTTTACGACTGGTTCATCGAGCAGCTCGGCATTTTCCCCTCACATCAGTATGAGTTCGCCCGCCTCAACCTGACATACACGGTAATGAGCAAGCGCAAACTCCTCGAACTGGTGCGCAACAACTATGTGGACGGATGGGACGACCCCCGTATGCCTACGATCTGCGGTATCCGCCGCCGCGGCTACACTCCGGAGTCCATACGTATGTTCGCCGAGAAAGTGGGCGTCGCAAAGAGGGACAACATCATCGACCTGTCACTGCTCGAGTGGTGCCTGCGCCAGGACCTCAACGCACGTTCCAACCGTTATATGGCAGTCCTCAACCCTGTCAAGCTCATCATCGACAACTATCCTGCCGACACAGTCGAGTATTTCGACGCTCCGCTGAATCCTGCCGACCCTGACGGTCCCAAGCGCAGGGTGCCTTTCGGCCGCGAAGTATACATCGAGCGCGAGGACTTTATGGAAGATGCCCCCAAGAAGTATTTCCGCCTGAAACCTGACGGAGAGGTCCGTCTGAAATACGCCTACATAGTGAAATTCGCTTCATTGGTGAAAGATGCCGACGGCAACATCACCGAAATCCACTGCACTTACGACCCGACATCGAAACCCGGAGCCGGAGAGTGGCGTTCAGTGAAAGGCACTATCCACTGGGCTAACTGCAATATATGCGAGAAGATTGAATGTCACATCCTCGACCGCCTCTTCACTGAAGAACAGATGGGCGCAATTCCCGAGGGAGTCGACTACAAGACCTACCTCAACCCCGAGTCGCTGGTAGTCAAGACCGCATACGCCGAGCCCGACCTGCTGAAAGACAACAGCGGCATCGCAGTGCAGTTCGAAAGGACCGGATATTTCTACAAAGATCCCAAGAACGGAGCCTACAACAAGGCCACAGGCCTCAAGGACTCCTTCAAGATCAACTAATAGTATTTGACTTCGCTGCCTTCGAGGGCGCTGAGCAGGTTGTTGGCCATACGGCTCGCCCCGAAGCGGAAGAACTCCTTGTCGAGCCATCCTTCGCCGAGGACGGTGTCGACTATGCCGTAATACAACGCCGCATCCTCGGGGGTGGAAATGCCTCCCGCAGGCTTGAAGCCCACTTTGCGGGCTGTCGCGGAAACATATTTGGAGATACACTCACACATAATGTATGCGGCCTCGGGCGTAGCTGAAACGGAGGTTTTGCCGGTTGAAGTCTTGATGAAGTCTGCGCCGGCCTCCATAGCCAGGAACGAGGCCTGCGCGATGTTCTCAAAGCTGCCGAGGGAGCCGGTCTCAAGGATGACCTTCAGGCGGACGTTCCTCTTCACGGCCGATGTAATGGCTTTCTTTATCTCAGAAATCTCCTTTGCGGCGTCATCGTAGCGTCCGTCCAGAAATGAGTTCAAGGCAAGCACTATGTCCACCTCGTCGGCACCGTCACCTACTGCCTTGACACACTCGAAGACTTTGACGTCGAGGAAACTCTGGGATGCGGGGAAGCACCCTCCCACAACCGTCACGTGGACTTCGGGATTCTCCCTTGTTATGTCTACAGTCTTGGCGAAATTAGGATATACGCAAATCGACGCCGGCAGCGGATAGTCGGGATAAAGGCTGTTGAATTTGTTGACTTTCTGCGTCATCGCCGCGATTCTGGTCGGGGTGTCGGTCACCGTCAGGGATGTCAGGTCGATCATACCCAGCGCCTTGGCGTAGACTTCCTTATTCTGCCATTTGGCCAGGTTTTCCCTTACAGCTGCGACCTTCTCGTCGATATTGGTCGGCAGGTATCCGTATTTCTCAAGGTAGTTCATATCAATAGTTCAGGTTTATATCAGGTTTTATTCTGTTTCTTCTTCGACCGGTGGTGCGGCCTGGTGGCGGCCTCTCCTCCTTCCGGCCCTCTTGTCTTCAGGCTCTTCGACGTTCATTCCCACCTCCTCCGTAGCTTCGGCGACCTCATAGGCCTTGGCTTCCTTTTCGAAGCGGTCGTGAGCTTTCTTGAAGATTTCCTTGAACGTAACGGGGTCGTTCAGGTAATAGTCGATGGAGGTGTTGAAATCCTCTGCCGTGAAGCCGTACTGCTCGAAAACAGCCCCATAGACGGATGTCGTGTCAGCCATCACCGAATAGCCGCCATCATTCTCTATCTGCGCGTCCAGCAAGTACATATCGTGGAGTATCAGGGCCATCTTGTTGGGAGATATGGGCGCTTTACGGGAGCAGCCCGACAGGACGAGGACGGCGACGAGCGATATGTACAGACATCTTCTAAACATATTACAAATGTAATAAAAAAATAGGTGCACAATTAGTATCTTTGTGCGTTTAGAAAAGCATAATCTGATATATGAACGTACTGGTCATCGGAGGCGGCGGACGCGAACACGCCATAGCCTGGAAAATCAATCAAAGCCGCATTGAGCACAATCTGTTCTGTCTTCCCGGCAATCCCGGCACTGCCGCATTTGCCACCAACATCCCCGGCAAGGTCACGGACTTCGCGCTGGTGAAAGAGACCGTCCTGTCAAAGGCCATCGACCTTGTCGTCGTCGGCCCCGAGGTTCCGCTGGTCGAGGGCATCACCGACTTCCTTGCCGCCGAAGTGCCGGCCGTCAAGGTTATCGGCCCGTCAAAGCAGGGTGCGATGCTCGAAGGCAGCAAGGACTTCGCGAAGGATTTTATGACCAGGCACGGCATCCCCACCGCCAGGTACGCTACATTCACCGCAGAAAGCTATGACGACGCGTGCACCTTCCTCGGCGGAATGGAGCCTCCCTACGTACTTAAGGCCGACGGCCTTGCAGCAGGCAAGGGCGTGCTTATCGTAGATGACCTCCAGCAGGCCAAGGCTCTGCTGAAAGACATATTCGACGGCAAGTTCGGCGACGCCGGAGCCAAGGTGGTCATCGAGCAGTTCCTCGACGGCATCGAGATGTCCGCTTTCGTGCTCACCGACGGCAAGGACTACCTGCTACTGCCCGAGGCCAAGGACTACAAACGCATCGGGGACGGCGACACAGGCCTCAATACCGGCGGAATGGGATCTGTCAGCCCCGTATGCTTCGCCGACGAAGCGTTTATGGAGAAGGTCCGCAGCCGCATCATCGAGCCCACCATCGCAGGCATAGCCAAGGACAGCCTCGACTACAAAGGCTTCATATTCTTCGGCCTTATGAACTGCGGCGGAGACCCTTATGTCATTGAGTACAATGTCAGGATGGGCGACCCCGAGACCGAGTCGGTAATGACCAGGATCAAGAGCGACCTGCTGGAACACCTCATAGCCTGCGGCGAAGGCCGTCTCGCCGACGAAGAGATAGTCATATCGCAAGAGGCTGCCGTCACCGTGATAATCGCTTCCGGCGGCTACCCCGAGGAATATAAATCTCACTACCAGATTATGGGCAATGCCAGCAAGGGAGCCCACGTCTTCCACTGCGGCACAGCCTACGAGGACGGATTCATCGTAAGTGCCGGAGGAAGGGTGCTGGCCGTCACTGCCAATGCCCCTGACATCGCACAAGCCCGCGAAGACGCATACGACGCTGTCGGCAATATCTTCTTCACTGACTGCTATTATCGCAACGACATAGCCTGCGACCTGCTTTCGCTCGAAGGCGGGGATGAAGACTGATGGACGCCCGCCACGACATAAGCCGGTTCACAGTCCCCCTTTCCGTCGCTGCGCTGCTTCTGCTTGCGAGCCTTGCCTACTTGCCCTGCACCGACGTCGACACGCTCAGATACTCCCTTGTGGGCCAGTACCTGCGCTTTGACTGGTTCTACGACATCCCGGCACTCTCCAAGATTGCCGCACTGCTGCTGCTCGCAGCGTTCCCCAGGATGTTCTACATTTTTGACAGGCGTTATCCGCTGAGGCTCTCCACTCGTTTCCCGATTCTGTTTTCCGTGCTGGTCCTCTCCTGCAGGGACGCGCTCAGCCTGGGTTCCATACATATAGCAGCCTTTTTCCTGACCTGGGCGGTATATTACAGTTTCAGAGCTTCGCTGGAGACCTACGACGCCGACAATCCCTTCCTTTCGATGCTGTTGCTGTCCACTGCCTCACTGTTCTTCGTTCCGCTGGTGTGGATGGCTCCTCTGATAGCGCTGCTCGACAACAATGATTCCGCACAGAAAGGCAAGACAATCATAGGCTCCATAATCGGTCTGCTGCTGCCGATAGTCTTCGTTGTCGGCATACATACAATGGCCACAGGATTCACGAATATTCTGGAGCCAGCCACAAGATATCTGGAGATGGCAGTCGACATCGACTGGGGCCTGCCCCTGGTGCAGCAGTCCGCCACAGTGCTTAAGGTTCTGCTTCTGGCAGTCGCCCTGATATGGGCCTCCATCCTGTTCCTGACGGTGTTCAACACTCTCGACGTGACGGCGGAGAGATGCCACATCCGCTGCATCCTATACGGGATATGGCTTGCCGCCACAGCCCTGGTTTTCGGCAGTTCCCTCGGCTCCCTTCCCTGGATGCTTGCCCTGATGCCACTGTCATTCTTCCTGTTCGCCTTCTTCGGCAAGGTGACACACAAAAGGATCGGCATATTCCTGCTGACCCTGCTGCTGATGGTGATTGTAGCTGAAAGAGTAGTTATCCTGCTGTAGAAAAGCTACATTGCGATGCCGCCGTCGACGGCGATTACCTGCCCTGTAACATAAGACGCCATATCACTGGCCAGGAAAAGGCACGCCTGGGCCACATCCTGCGGAGTTCCGCCCCTGCGCAGGGGGATTCTGGCCTCCCAGGCCTGCAAAGTCTCGGCGGGCATAGCTGCGGTCATATCTGTCCTGATGAAGCCGGGGGCCACGACATTGACCCTGACGCCCCTTGAACCTACTTCCATAGCCACCGACTTCGCAAGGCCGATGAGACCCGCCTTGGAGGCAGCGTAATTGCTCTGCCCCGCATTGCCGTGGATGCCCACCACTGAACTGATGTTGACAATCGAGCCGCAGCGGTTGCGCAGCATCGAAGGCAGCACGGCGTGGGTATAGTTGAAGGCACTCTTGAGGTTGGTGGCAATCACTGCGTCCCACTGGGCTTCGTCCATCCTCATCGTCAGGCCGTCCCTCGTTATGCCTGCGTTATTGACGAGGATGTCAATCCTTGAGAATTCCGACAGCACCTGCTCCACCACCTTCGCAGCGCCTTCAAAGTCGGTTGCGTCGGAGCGGATGGCAAGCACCTTTACGCCGCAGGCTTCCAGCTCGCGCCTGGTTTCCATCGCTGCCGCTTCTGAAGTGAGATATGTGAAGGCTATGTCGGCGCCTTCGCCGGCGAACTTGAGGGCGATCGCCTTGCCGATTCCTTTTGCGGCTCCGGTTATCAGTGCGGTTTTGTTCTCCAGTAACATAGTGACTATATGAATTGCGCCGTCAGGTCGTATTCGTCGGCGGCTGTTATCTTGACGTTCCTGAACTGTCCCCGCATCGCGGCCGGCACGGCTACGGCCGGAATGAGTATCTCTCCGTCCACGTCGACGGATTCCTTCTCGCTGCGGGCGTGTACCATCCCGTCGCTGAATCCGTCCACGAGCACTCTTTCGACAGTCCCCACCCTGCTTTCATTGTATTCGAGGGAGATGCCGCTCTGGAGCTCCATCAGGGTGTCATACCGCTCCTGCTTGACCCTCGGGGAAACGGAATCCTTGAAATTCAGGGCTCCGTAGGTATTTTCCTCCTCGCTGTAAGTGAAGGCTCCCAGACGTTCGAAGCGGTACTCGCGCACGAAGTCGAGCAGGTCACGGAACTCCCTC
>JAFXPV010000040.1 GCA_017527625.1 Bacteroidales bacterium
TGCCGAATTTCTCGATGATTGCCGCGGGCCTCAGGTCGAACATTTCGCCGATACGCTCCGCAAGCTCGCTGTCGTCAAGACTGGAATGGCTCTTGCCGAAGGTGTTGACGAAGATGCTCACGGGCTCCGCGATGCCGATGGCGTATGATATCTGCACCATTATCTCGTCGCTGACGCCGGCGGCTACCATATTCTTTGCGATGTACCTTGCTGCATAGGCGGCGCTTCGGTCTACCTTGCTGGCATCTTTGCCGCTGAAGGCTCCGCCGCCGTGCGCACTGCGTCCGCCATATGTGTCCACCACGATCTTGCGGCCTGTCAGTCCTGTGTCGCCGTGAGGACCGCCGATCACAAATTTACCCGTGGGATTGACGTGGAGTATCAGGTCGTCGTCGAAGAGGGCGGCGATCTTCTCGCCCATACAGTTCTTGATGCGCGGGATGAGGATGTTGCGAACGTCTTCGGTAATGCGGTGCTGCATCGCCTTTTCCTCGTCGAACTCATCGTGCTGGGTGGAAAGAACGAATGTATGCACGCGCACAGCGTTGCCGTCAGGGTCGTACTCGATGGTGAACTGGCTCTTCGCATCAGGCCTCAGGTAGGGCATCGGGCTCGGTTCCTCGCGGCGTATGTCTGCCAGTATCATCAGTGCCTTGTGGGCGAGGGTTATCGGCAGCGGCATATAGTCGTCAGTCTCATTGCAGGCATAGCCGAACATTATGCCCTGGTCTCCGGCACCCTGCTCGAGGGCATCGGCTTTGTTCACGCCCTGCGCTATGTCGGAACTCTGCTCGTGGATGGCCGAAATCACGGCGCAACTCTCTGAATCGAACTTGTACTCGCTCTTGGTGTAGCCGATGCGGCGGATGACGTCGCGGGCCACCTGCTGGATGTCTACATATGCGTCGGCTGAGGACACTTCACCGCCCAGGACCACCAGGCCGGTGCTGACGAATGTTTCGCAGGCTACGTGGCTTGCTGGGTCCTGACGCAGGAAATCGTCAAGGATGGCGTCTGAAATCTGGTCGGCGACTTTGTCGGGATGTCCTTCTGAAACGGACTCGGATGTAAAAAGATAGTTCTTTTTCATTTTAGCATTTTTTTAGGTGGAGGTTGCAAGCAGTCAAATCTGTCCTCCTCGGATGTTAGTGGCGCAAAGATAGAAATATTTTTGATACTTGTTATTGGAGTTTCACGACCGTGATGCCGGCACCGCCCTGGTCCAGTGGTGCGTCGCTGAAGGACTCCACGCCGCCGATGGTCCTGAGATACTTGCGGATCTCCTCCCGCAGCACGCCGTTGCCCTTGCCGTGGAGGATAGTCACCTGTCCCACGCCTACCATCAGGGCATCGTCCATAAAATGCAGAACTTTGTCGATGGCATCGTTCACGCGCTCACCGCGCACGTCGATGGAAGGCGTGAAGCGCAGCCTGCGCTCATTCACAGAGTCGTTGCTGTAGACATCTGACGAATAAGTCACGTGTCCGGAAGCCGCTGCATTGGTCTTCATGGCGTTCTTGTATTCTGTCGCCGAGATTCTCTGAACACGCTCGCGGGCCATCGTAGAGGTAATGGAACCGATGGAAACCGACACCTTGCGGGCGGTGAGCTTGGACACTTCGCCGATGAGGTCGCTGCCGATGACTTTCACTTTGTCGCCGACCTGCAGCGGGCGCTTTGCCTCCTCCTCGGAAGCCTTGGCCTGTTTCTCGGCCTCAGTTGCGGCCTGGATGCCCTGCTTGCGGGCGCGGGCTTCCTTACGCTGGCGTTCACGTTCCTTGCGTGCGGCTATCTGCTCCATCTTATTCTCGATGTCCCGGTCGCTCTTCGAAACGTTCTCTTCCTCAAGCTTGGCTGCATATTCCGACAGTTCCGCGCGTGCTGCCTTGGTCTTTTCTTTCTCGGCCTGGCTCTCGCGGATCTCCCTCACAGTGCGCTCTACCTGCTTGTTGGCCTCCTTGACAATGGCCTTGGCCTCGGCTCGGGCTTCATCGAGTATGCTCTTCTTGAGTGCCTTTATCTCGGCCAACTCTTTCTGGTAGCGGTCTGTCAGGCCTTCGAGAGTCTTGTCGGCAGAACGCACTTTGGTAAGCTTTTCGTCAAGGGCCTTGCGGTTGCGGGCTATCTTGCGCAGCTGGCGCTCCATATCCACGAAGTCGTTTCCAGCCTTTTCCTGGGCGCTCTTCACTATGAACTCGGGGAAGCCTATCTTGCGGGCCAGCTCGAATGCGAAGGAGTTGCCCGGCAGGCCCTGCTCGAGCTGGAAGAGCGGCTGTATGTTCTCCACGTCGAACATCATTGCTCCGTTGGCGCAGCCCTTGCTGTTTTCTGCATATAGCTTGAGGTTCGTATAGTGGGTGGTTATCACTCCGTAGGCTCCGTTCTCCTCTATCTGGGCAAGCACAGCCTCGGCGATGGCTCCTCCGGCTGCAGGCTCGGTGCCGCTGCCGAACTCGTCGATGAGCACCAGCGACTTCTTGCCGGAGCGTATCACTATCTCCTTGAGGTTCTGCAAGTGCGAACTGTATGTAGAGAGGTCGTTCTCCAGCGACTGGTCGTCGCCGATATCTATGAAAATGTCGTCGAATATCACGAATTCCGACACCTCAGAAGTTGGAATGAGCATACCCCACTGGAACATATACTGCAACAGGCCCACAGTCTTGAGGCAGACTGACTTTCCGCCTGCATTCGGGCCTGAGATGACTAGGATGCGCTTGTTTCTGTCCAAGTGCAGGTTCAGCGGCACGATTTTCTTGCCTTCGCGGGAAAGAGCCTTCTCAAGTATGGGGTGACGTGCCTTGCGCAGCCACAGTTCCCCGTCTTCGGAAATGACTGGCATTCCGGCAATCATATCGAGAGCCACAAGGGCCTTGGCACGTATGAAATCTATCTCTCCGAGGAACTCCGCGGCCTGCAGGAGTTCCGGAAGGTAGGGACGCAGGAACTCGGTGAACTGAGCCAGGATACGGGCTATCTCAGCCTGCTCGTCCTGGTGGAGTTCGTAGAGACGGTTGTTCATCTCCACGATCTCTATCGGCTCGATGAAGACAGTCTTGCCGCTGGCGCTCTGGTCATACACGATGCCGGCGATGCGGTGCTTGTTGGCCGCAGACACCGGTATAAGGGTCTTTCCGTCCCTCATCGCAACCCCGGCGTCCTCGTCCACATAGCCTTCGCCCTGCGCCTTCTTCAGGATGGCGGCGATGACTTTGGAAACCGACTTCTCCTTCTCCCTGATCAGCCTTCTGATGCCGGCAA
>JAFXPV010000041.1 GCA_017527625.1 Bacteroidales bacterium
CACGATCATAATTATGACTTCGAATGTCGGCAGCGACATCATCCAGGACTACATCGCGAGCGGCAAACCGATGGACAGTTGCAGGGATGAGGTGATGGGCATCCTGAAAGGCTGCGTTCGTCCCGAGTTCCTCAACCGTATCGACGAGATCATAATGTTCCAGCCGCTGACCAAGGACAATGTCCGTGACATCGTCAATATGCAGCTCGACCAGATCAAGAAGAAAGTCCAGGAGAACGCCGGCATCCGCCTGAGCATCTCGCCCGAGAAGATCGACCAGCTCTGCGAAGACGGCTACGACCCAGCCTACGGAGCCCGTCCCATCAAGCGGCTGCTCCAGCGCGAAATCGTCGACCGCCTCGCCAAGGATATGCTCTCCGGCAAGGTCGTTCCCGGTATGGAATACGTAATCTGCTAAGCGCGGGCGCGCTTCCGGTGCACCAGAACCTACAGTTTTTTTGTGCGCGCGTGATTTGTAATCCGCTGATTAGCACCGTTTAACGCAAACTCCTCCCCTTGATTTCGAGGGGGAGGAGTTTCTGTATTTCGCTGAGAGTGAGCGCCTTGCAAAACACGGACTGCGGCTGATTTTCAAATAGAACAAAGCTCAATACAGCTTTTATTCAAATTTTGCATCTATATAATGCAGTATTTCGGTTATCTGCGCGTTTTATAGTAAAGGCAACATTTAAGACTCATGAAAAGCCGTATCAAAAACTTCTGGAAATATTTGGCAACAGCCATCCTGGGCCTCTTTGGTATATCCTCCTGCGAACCCGCATGTATGTATGGCTCTCCATTCGCTGATTTCAGGGTTTTAGGAACTGTGAAGGACGAGGCTGGGAAACCGATTGAAGGTATCAAGGTTACAGTTACTAAAGACTGGGGACATAATGGAGATACAGACTATAAGGTGGATAATACTATATACACCGATGCGAAGGGGCAATACCTCCTTGATCAAGACATCTTGCCGTCTGTGCCTGCGGTGACCATTCTGTTTGAAGACGTTGATGGCGCCGCGAATGGCGGAGATTTTTCATCAGCCGAAGTAAAGCCAGAAGTTAAAAACACCCCTGTAAAAGATAGCAATAACAGTTGGAAAGAAGCTATCTATGATGTCAGGGCTGACGTTGTATTGAAGAAGAAATAATTGGGTGTCCGCTTTGCAAATCACGGGCACAACGTGAGAGAAAAAGAAGTACTTTTGCATAGACGAATGAGATAATTCAAAAGCGCTATGAAGAAGTACTTCTTGTTGTTTGCGGTTGTCATGATGGCTTTGGCGACTGCTTGCGAAAAAAAAGATATCTCGATCCAAGAGGGCGAAGACTATATTGTCATCAAAGGCATAAAATGGGCTCTGAAGCCGGTGACGTCATATCTTGGGGATGTGGAGGGAGCTGTTCCGCCCGGTTTCTCCTCACCTACTCTGGACCAGCTCAAGAAGCTCCCGCAAGTTTCTGCGATGTACTATGGACATCTTTCTGACGGCACAAAAGGAGTCCTCTTCGGCAACACCTTTATCGGCGACTATTCTTATTCTTCTGTCGGAGATGACGGCAGGGTGAGGAACGCCGATTACAACCGGTATACCTTTACGGATGATGATTTGAAGCACGGCGTGTTCCTACCGGTGAATGACGGCTGGGACGGATACTACTGGGGCAAGTATGACCAGGGGTATTACACCTATCTGCATTTCAGCATGATAGAGATGAAAACGTATATGGTTCCAAACATGGACGCAGGAAGGGTACTCACCATCTTAGGTGGTCTGCTCCCGGTGAAGAATTAATCAGAATCCAATCAGTAGTTTGTGAACATGCTGAGCTCGAGGCTGTCAACGTACGGCGCGAGAGCTCTGTTGAAGGTTTCATAGTCGGTCGATTCGCAGACGTCGGGCGAAACAGGCAGGGTCACGTCCACCAGCAGCGTCTGGTTCGTGAAATTGACCATTACCGGAATGCCGAGAGTTTTTGAGACGCCACGGATCATAAGTTTCCCTTGTTCCGGAATGTCAATGATATCTTTCCTTTCTTCGAAATCAGGAAGCCTCTCGCCGTCAACATAGATTTCGGGATCCTTCAGGTCGGCATAGAGGCGGCAGGCGCCGTGGACAATGGCGTTCCATCCTGCACCCCATGTCAACTGCCAGCGTGAATACAGCCAGCCTGCATCTTTCTTAACACCAATAAGCAGCATGATATTGAGTTTTTGCTACGTAAAGGTAACAAGAAAAGACATTACTTCTTCAGGGTAACATCGGCCTTGGCCTCAAAGTCGCCCAAATGCCAGCTATTGTCGCCCTTATGGGTCTGTTTGATTTGCGGTTTTACCTCTGCGGGTTTAAAAGCACCGCCATGTGCTTCGCCATCAATGTCTTCAAAGACAACAGTCACTACATCCGGAACCATAGTCTCCTGATTCATCAGAGCCCATGCACCATTGGCATCAGTGTAGAGAGTATCATTCTGATTCCATTCTTGACCCTCACTTTTGTTCCGCCATGTCTTTCGTACAGCAACTCGGATACCTTCTATTGATTTCCCCGTCTCATCCTTTACGGTTCCAAGCGCCTTGAAATCAGCGTGTGGTGAGCCGTACATAAGAACTGGTTCGCAGGATGCGAATCCGAGAATACCGAGGATGGCGGCAAGAAAACGTGTCCAGAATTTCTTGATTCTGCTTTTCATTTAGTTTGCATTTTATTCAATAAACATTGGATGAGATTGCCCTCGGAGTCCCGCAGATGCATGCCGTTCCCTTTGCAGTACTTCCAGTAGCGGCAGGCACCGCACATATCCTTCCTCATCCAGCTGCGGTCCCTGTAGGGCTGGAAACGGTTGTTCCAGACCTCCATGAAATCGTCTTTGTAAATATTGCCCTGGACGTAGTCGGAGCGGATGCTGGCGCAGGCGGATATAGAGCCGTCGGAAAGGACAGAACCGATGGTGACGCCGGCGTTGCATTTGAATAGATAGTCGCGGACGTCGCCCTCATAATTGCCGAGGAAGCCTTCGCAGGCAAAGGAAGCTTTGATCCGGCCTTCTTTGCGTGTGGCCTTGATGAAATCCATCAGGCTGCGGAGTTCGCTGCCGGAAAGCTGCAGTTCGGGGTCATTGGCAGCACGACCCACCGGGAAGATGGTAAACAACCGCCAGGCTTTGAGACCGAGGCTGATTAGATACTCTTTCATCTCGGGAAGCTGCGGCAGGCTGCGTTTGTTGACGCAAGTCACGACGTCGAACTCAACCTCACCGGAATCGACGACCATCTTGATGGCCTTGGAAGCCTTTTCGAAGGAACCGGGACGGCCACGCATCCAGTCGTGAACCTCTCCGAGGCCGTCGAGGCTGATGGTCATTGCCCTCAGGCCATTGCCGAGCAGGCTCTTGTAGCGCTCCGGAGTAAGGGCCAGGCCGTTGGTCACTATGCTCCACGGAAAGCCGCGGTCATAGATGGCACGGCCGCAGGCTTCAAGGTCTTTCCGCACCAGCGGCTCGCCGCCTGTGATGATAACCAACACTTTGTGTGGATCATAAACTTTCGCCACGGAATCAAGCGCCTTGCAGAAATCTGCCACTGGCATGTCTTTCACCAGAGACTGGACCCGGCAGTCGCTGCCGCAGTGCCTGCAGGCCAGGTTGCAGCGCAGCGTACACTCCCAGAAAAGCTGGTGGAGTTCATGCTTCTCCACCTCCTCTTCATGGAGCTTGCTGACTATGTCCAGCGCTATCTTGCGCCGCAGTGAAAGAGATTCCATTATTTCTTCTTCAAAACTATGTCTGTCTTGGCTTCAAAGTAGCCTTTATGCCAGCTTCCGTCGCCGTCAGCAACCTTTTTGAAATCAGGCGTAACCTCAGTGGACTTGAACTCTCCGTCATGCTCTGCCCCGTCAACATCCTCAAAGACAAGTGTTATTGTCGGAAATATAGCTTGATCATGACTATGGAGATAGGCACCACTTGCATCGGTATAAACAGTGTCTGCAGTAAAATAATTTTCGTCCCAATTAGTACGGACAGATACCATAATTCCTTCTATCGGTTTCCCGGCTTCGTCTTTCACGGTTCCTAAAGCCTTGAAGGAGGCGTAAGGTGAACCATACATGCCCTCAGGTTCAATTTCTTCTCCACACGATGAGAATCCAAGCACGCCGAGGATAGCTGTTGCAAGATATTTCGAAAGTTTATAGATACGGCTTTTCATGAGTCTTGTTTATTGCCTTTACTATAAAACGCGCAGGGAACCGAAATACTGCGTTATATAGATGCATAATTTGAAGAAAAAGCTGTAACGGGCTATACGCTATTTGAAAATCAGCTGCAGGAAATGGTAGAGGCTGCGGCGCCATGTCTGCCATTCGTGGGCTGTGTCGGGTGAGACATAGGTGGCTGCGTTGAAGCCCTGAGCCTTGAGTTCAGCTACGTTCTGCTCTATGCGAGCAGGGTATTCCTCAGAGCCGCAGGTCTCGAAGACGAGCTTCACTGCGTCTTTGCTGAGCAGCGAGGGGTCTGACACCACGCCGCCGCTGAAGATGCCCAGCCAGCCGAACATGTCGCTGTGCCTTACACCCACCGTGCCGGTAATCATGCCGCCGAGCGACAGGCCGGCCATGGCGCGGTGTGCAGCATCAGTCATCACGCGGTAGTGCGCCTCGATGTCGGGCAGAGCCTCGGTGAGGAACATCTCTTCGTAATTCTCATTCCATTTGTCTGCGAGAGCCAGGCGGCCGCGGTTGTCGCCGGGACGATAGACGAAGTCATTGTTCATCACGATGATGAGCGGCTCGATCTTGCCGTCGGCAATGAGGTTGTCGGCGATGATGGCTGCGAAGCCGGTGTGGGTCCATTCGGTCTCATTCTCGCCCGCGCCGTGCTGGAGGTAGAGGACGGGGTAGCGCCTACCCGGCTGTGAATCATAACCGGCCGGGGTGTAGACATACGCCCTGCGCCACTGCCCTTCAATCTTCGAGAAGAACCAGTGCTCCCTAACATCTCCGTGCGGCACATCCCTCATCAGGTAATAGCTGTCCTGCGGAGAAGGAATCTCGATGGTACTCACCCAGCCGTTTGAATAGGTGAACTCCAGGCCGGGGTCGGGAACTTTGACGCCGTCCACAATCCAGCGGGCAATCTGATAGCCGACCTTCGGCGCCTTGGCGATGACGTTCCAGTTGCCGTCGGCATCCTGTTGTGCCGGGAACTCCACGAAGGCGAACTCCAGTTTCACATCCTTGGCTGTGGCAGGGGCGCTGAAGCGGAACCAATAGTCTCCGGCCGCATTGACTTTGGGAAATTCGGACTGACGCTGAGTGCTGGAAGTGCGCTGCCAGCCGTCGGTAGAAGGTGGAACAAAAGTGCCCTGGGCGAAGGCGGAGCCGCACAACATGCACACCGCCGCGATGGAAAGAAGAAGCTGCTTCATGTGATAGTCATTTATTTCTTTACAAGATAGTGAATAATCTAAAAAGAAATAGCGCCCCGCACATTTTCGTTGTGCGCGTGATTTATAATCCGCTGACTGGTACCGTTTTACGCAAACTCCTCCCCTTGATTTCGAGGGGAAGGAGTTTGCGTATTTCGCTGAGAGCAAGCGCTTTGCAAATCACGCGCGCACAAGCAGACGCGCCGCGCACACCAGAAATGTCGGAGGAGGCATGAAACCACGGAAGCTCAAGCCATGCGCACTCCAAAATCATCATTACCGAGACGCCGTCTCTTCCAGATGCAGGAACCTTTCAACATGCTTATTCGTAGCTCCGTTCACCGTGAAGAGCCTCCTTTTGAGATGAATCAAATCCTTGCGCGGCATCTCATGAAAGCGGAACCCCTTGTAGTCCAATCCCGAGGCCACGGTCTTTCTGAGCATTGACAGATAGACCGAGTAATCTTCCCAAGGTTCATAGATGTCGTTTTCTGAGCCTGCAGAAGACTCTATTGCCACCAATGTCTTATTGATGCCGTCGAAATGGCTGAGGAATCCTTCCCGGTCAATAAAGAAATACTTGACAATGATATAATCGACCATCTGCGGCTTCTCATCATTCTTCAGTTTTGCTAATACTCTGTCCAATATTGTATAGTTCAAATACCGTCCTCGCTTGAAGCAACCATCTACTACTGCCAAAGATTTCCGCATTTCGAAACGAGCCTCTCTTTTAACCAGCTTCTCGGAAAAAGGATGATCTGATAAGAAATAGCCGAGCACATTCCATTTATACGCTATTGCTTTTTCTACAATTCGGCCGACAGAAGGATTATTTGCAATATACACCAGACACGACCTGAGGGCCTTGCCGGATACCTTTGCAGCATAGCCGCAGCGCATCAACAGTGGCCCTTGCCGGTTGTACTCTTTGTTGAATTCTTTTGTAAATAAGGAAGACAGATCTCTGCAAAAAGACCTCAAGACATCTTGTGACGGTGCTTTAAGACAGGCGTGGGTATGATTGAACATTATGCAGAAAGCTTCAACCTTCATTTCATATTTCTTTGCCAGTACGCTAAAAACCGTGTAATAAAAGAGGTAATCCTCAATTCTATAGAATAGTACTCTGCCATATCGTGCCTTGAAGTACAGATGGTGGAAAGATCCGTCCCTGTAGAAATGATTACTGATTTTATTCTTCATGCTTCGGTATTTGCCACGATACTACGGCTTTCTCGCATTAACGTCAATACCCCTGCAGTCGATTATTCTGCTTACAAGATTCTCTCTATCATTTTTGAAAGTTCGCGTTATTTGCAAATATTTGTAATTGTTGCACTTAGACCACGTCCTACTCCCTTGCAGGGGCACCTGGCTTTGCTCTTGCTGCTTGAAAGAAAGCCGATTAAAAAACACGGCCAATATCAGCATTTGTGATTCTGCGCGTTTTTGCGTAATTTGTCGTCAGTATACACTATCTGAACATCTGATTATGAAAAAACTATTATTGCTCATCTGTTTCTTTTTGACTCTGGCTGCGAACGCTCAGGAGAGGTTGGTACGGCTGTACGACCCTGCAGCGGCAGAATCGGCACCCGCACATATCAAGGATGCATCCCTGTACGGAAAGACAATGGTCATCTTCGGTGACAGCTACGTGCAGAACCACGTGCGCCCTATCGAGGAATCCTGGCACTACAAACTGGCGGAAAAATACAATATGGAATATCACAACTTCGGCTGGAACGGCAACTGCGTGGCATACGACCGCACCGCGGAGAATTTCGGACCGGCGATGTACGAGCGCTACAAAGTTCTTCCTGACAATGCCGACTATGTGATTGTCTGCGCAGGGCACAACGACGCCGACCGGATGGCCCGTAGCGGCGAAGGAACCGGTCTTTTCAGGGAGAAACTGACTGTGCTGTGCGAAGGGTTGATTGCGAAATATCCCGGAGCCAAACTGTGCTTCGTCACTCCCTGGCGGGTGCCCAGAGAGATGTTCCCCGAGATGACGGCGGTCCTGCTGGAAGTCTGCGGCTCATACAGCATTCCTGTCTTCGACGCCACCCGCAACAGCGGCATCTACGTCTGGGACGAGAACTTCCGCAGCCTGTACTTCCAGGGCCTGAGGGATACCGCCCACCTGAACGATGCCGGCCACAACCTCTTCCTCCCGAAGATGGAGCACTTCCTGCTTGGGCTGTAGATAAAGCCCCGTGTTTTACAAAACTCTTCTATCAGAAGAACTTGACAAACTCATCGAGCGATTTGTGGACAGGGTCGCGGGGCTCCTCTGCCCTGTAGCCAAGGGCGATGACTGACATTATGGTCTCGTTCTCCGGGATGTTGAACTGCGCGCGCAGGCCTTCCCCGTCGCGCATTCCCATAATCAGGGTGTCGAAACCCATTGCGCGCGCCTTGAGAATGAGGTATGCATCGCAAAGGCCGTTGTCGTGAGCACCCCAGCCCTCGCCGATCTCGTTGGTCTGCTGCCCCTGGAAATAGCCGGACTTGCCTCTTTCGAAAGTTGAAATCAGCAGCACTGACGCGTTGGCGGCACTGTTCTTATTGCCACCGATCAAGGACAGGACAGCATCCCGTGACTCTTTGCTAACTGCCGCATAGTATTTCGTAGGCTGGAAATTCGCCCAGGAAGGAGCATTCTGGGCAGCTTTGAACAATTCCTGCAGCTGGGCTTCGGAAATTGTCCTGTCAGGCTCGTATGCGCGGATACTTCGCCTTGAAGCAAAGACCTCATCAAAAGATGGAGCGGTATTGTTGCCGGTGGAACAAGCACTGAGAACGCACAGTGCAATTAATGCATAGAAGCTGGCAATTCTTTTCATATCGGTGTCATTATTGATGAAACTGGATGCAAGATAATAAAGATATGCTTACCTTGCAGATGTTTGATAGCTGCACCTTATGACCCTTGCCCAATTATTCAGGAGGATTGTACCCTACATCAAGCCTTACCGCCTCCTGCTGTTCGCCACTTTATCCCTCACACTTCTCGGTTCACTGCTCGCACAGGTCAATGCCGTCGTGCTTGACCGCACGGTGGATGCCATCAACTCCCTCGTCGGCTCGGCAGATTTCTCCTGGGCCAAGGCGGCACGGATCCTCACCATCGTCAGCATTGTCCTTCTTGGAAAGGAAATTCTGAGGGCCGGCATATCCTTCGGGCAGAGCATCTTCGGCGAGAAACTCCGCATCAACATCTCACAACGGCTTTCGCTCGGCGTGGTCGAGAGGATCCTGCAGTACCGTATGGCCTTCTTCGCCCGCAGCGACAATGCGCCGGGAATGCTCCAGGCCCGCATCGACCAGGGCGCCAGCAGCATCTCCCGCACAATCCAGAACTTTTTCATCAACCTGCTGCCGATGATTGTCAGTTCGGTGCTGGCACTCGTGCTCATCTTCGCTGCCAACATCTATGTCGGCCTGACTGCGCTTGCCATCGTGCCCATCTATTTCTGGATCACATCCCTTCAGGGGCGGAAACTGAAGAGCTCCCGCAAGAATATGCGCGGCTTCAACGAGAGGCGCAGCGGCAGCATAATGAGCATCCTCGAAAGTATGAACGTCGTCAAATCATTCAACAGGGAGGAAATCGAGCTGGGCAAGCAGACCGAGCTGCAGAAGGGCTACTACGGCAACCAGCTGAGTATCCGCCGGGCATCCTTCGGCTTCGATGCGCTGAAAAGCTTCGTCAGCCAGACCGGCACAGTTCTGATCATCATACTCACATCCTACCTTGTGCTGACCGGCTATCCGGGGATGACCATTGGAAAGATTATGTACCACATTATGCTCTTCTCCAACGTAACGGCACCCATCACTTCCCTGCAGCGCATCTTCGACGACCTGAACGACGCTCTGGTCTATGCAGAGGGGTATTTTGACATTGTAGATGCGGACGGAGAGCTCGAGCCGACAGGCAGCTACCGGCCCGAAAAGGTGCAGGGCAACTTCGAGATGAAGGGTGTGGACTTCACCTATCCCAACGGCACCAAGGCCCTGCACGACATCTCCCTGAAGGTCGACAGCGGCAAAATCACCGCCCTTGTGGGACTGAGCGGCGCCGGCAAGTCGACCATCGTAAATCTGCTGGACAAGTTCTATGAACCGGACTGCGGCAGCATCACCCTGGACGGAGTGGACCTGCGCGAATGGGACACACGCTTCTTGCGTGAAAACATCGGCCTGGTGCTGCAGAAGAACCACATCTTCGACGGAAGCATCGAGGAAAACATCCGCTACGGCAAGCCGGACGCGACTTTCGAGGAGGTTGAAGAGGCAGCCCGCAAAGCCAGCGTCTACGACCAGATCGTAGCCCTGCCGAAAGGCTTTGACACTGCAGCCAACCATCTGTCCGGCGGACAGCAGCAACGCATCGCCCTCGCCCGTATGTTTCTCAAGAACCCTCCCATCATCTTCCTGGACGAACCCACGGCATCTCTGGACGCCATCGCCACTGAGCAGATCAAATCCGCCATAGACGCCATAAAAAAAGACCGGACGGTCATCATCATATCCCACTCGATCTCACAGATCATCGACAGCGAGATGGTCTATGCCCTGAAGGAAGGCCACCTCGAGCAGAGCGGCAATCCCGACGAACTCTACCGCAAAGGCGGTGTCTACAAGGACATAGTAGACGCCTCCGCCCGCAGTCTCAACATCGAGAAGCTCGCCCAAACCCTCTCACAAGGAAATGCTTCCTCATAGTGACTGTATCCAGGCGATGGCATCTTCCATCGGAGTTTCTGTATTATAATCAGGATTGATGGGGTCTTCACAGAAGACTTCACCCGTGCGGGCTATTTCTGCCGACCGTGTGATGGCGAACAGATAGCCGTCTGAAAGGGTGTGTGTCACGTTTCCGCTGGGATACCCGGCGGTGGGGCAGCCGAAGGTTTTTACATTGTCAAGGCCCAGGAAACAGATAAGCGTAGCTTCTCCTGAACTGCCGGTATTGCCATCAGTCAGAACAGCCACAGGAGTTGATCCAGAGATCTTGCCGATGTCCTCAGTTGCTAACCCGTAGGACTTCGTCACATAATCAAGTGTTATGGGAGTAGTGCGCTTACGGCTCTTGAACCTCAGAATGATGTCATCCGGCAGCAGCGGAGAAACAGCGGTTATCATCGGGTACATATTCCCGCCGGTATTGTTTCTCAGGTCGACAATGACACCTTTGGCATCAAGGTGCTCCTGCAAATAATCGAACACTGTATGGATATATAGCGAGTCGCTTATCTTTACCCCGGTGTGTCCGGGCAGCACAGCGTGGATTATTCCGCCTTCCAGCATTTCCACTTCAGGTGCGGACTCCTGATAGGATGCCGTATCCTTGACCGGTGCCATAAGGAATGAATGCTTTCCCCCAGCCACTCCGGCCGCCTCCTCAATCAGGCCGTGAGCTTCATCGAGGTCTGCAACGGACTTGGCCGCCTGCAGTACTTCCTTCCGCTTCAAGGTCCATTCAGGACTGTCTGCATACAGGCCGTCCCGGTCCAGAAGATACACTGCATACTTTACATACCCTTTGGGTGAATGATGATTGATAAAGAGTGTACAAGATACTGCAGCCAGAGCCAGACCCAACAGCAAAAGATTTCCGATCAGTTTCTTCATCGTGATACAATAAACGTTATTTGAGGACCAATTATAAAAAAAAAGTCAGCTGTAAGGCTGACTTTTAGCTTAGTAGCGGAGGGAGGACTCGAACCTCCGACCTCCGGGTTATGAGCCCGACGAGCTACCAACTGCTCTACCCCGCGGTATTGGACCGCAAATATATGGGTTCTTTCTTAAATAACCAAATCGGTTTTTGTAAATTCGTATTATCCATAAATCAGAACCGATGATTCTCAAAAGATTTTTCCTCGCTTTAGCGGGCAGCAGGTCGAGTATGTTCTCGGCGGCGGATCCCTTCGAGAACTGCCGCCATTACATCCGGGCGGTTGGTAATGACGAAGTCCAGGCCTGCTTCGACCATTGTCAGCACCTCCTGAGGATCGTCAGGGGCCCACACCTCTGCAATCAGACCGGCCTTATGAGCTTCGTCGATCAGGGCCAGGTTCTCGAGGACGCAGTTGTATTTATAACTGAAACCGTCGATGCCGTCAGCCTTCATCTGGCTGAAAGGGACGTTGTGTGCCCTGTCCAGGAACAGTACCGGCACATCGGGGAACGCTGCCGCCAGTTCCTTGCAGGCCCTGTAGCTGAAGGAGATGAGTTCCACCCTTTTCTCCAGGCCATACTTGCGGACAGCCTCTGCCGTGCGTGCGATGCTGAGGCTCATCATATCCTCTGAGGGCTGCTGCTTGAGTTCAATGATAAGTTTTGTGCCGCCGTCAAGGCCGGCAAAGGTTGAGAAAAACTCGTCGACGGTAGAAATCCTCTCTCCGTTGGCCAGCGTAGTGTCGGCCAGGACCTGTTCGAAGGTCATATCCTCCACGTCCACTCCGTGGATATTGGTGTCGTGGAACACGATGAAGCAACTGTCGGCCGTGAGCTGTACGTCGCACTCACTGCCGTAGAAACCGTTCTCCACGGCAAGGCGCAGCGATGTAAGGGTATTCTGGGCTGAACCTTCGGTCTGCCAGAAGCCTCGGTGGGCGATTACACGGTTGACCGGGACCACTCTGCCGCACGACGCAGCGGCAGTCAAGATAAGTATTGCAAGAATCAGTTTTTTCATAGCTGTCAGGTTATTGGCCTGCACAAATATAGCTACAAAAGGAAGAACATAGAAACTCCGACCATACTGATGGTGACACCTACAATCTCTTTGAAACGGATTTTCTGCTTGTGCATTATTGAGTAGGGAGCGATGATGAGCACTGGAGTCAGCGCCATCAGCGTCGAGGCGATGCCGGCATTGGCATATCGCACCGCCATCAGCGACAGCGACACTCCCAGCGTCGGGCCGAACAGAGTAGTGAGGGCGGCATATTTAAGGCCTTGAGGATTATGCAAGGAAGCGCGCATATCTTTCACCTTGCCGCTCAGGACCAGTATCAGCCAAAAGCCCGCACCACCGATGAGCGCCCTGATCATAGTTGAGGCAAAAGGCATCATCGTATCCATTGCGGCAGGCACTTCGGCCGGCAGTGCAGCGGCATAATGCTGCATCCCTATCTTGCTGAGGACCAGTCCGACTCCCTGTCCTACTCCGGCCCCTATGCCCAGCAGCACTCCCTTCAGCGGCAGAGACAGCTTGACGGTATTGTGGTCTCCGCGGCTAAGGATCGATATAGCGATGCCGCAAAGGGTGACAATCATCGCCAGCCAGGATTTCCACGTCATCGTCTCCCCCAGCATCAGCCATCCGGCTATGGCGGCCGAAGGCGGGGCCAGCGTCATAAACAGCTGCCCGAAGCGGGCACCGATGACGATGTAGGAATTGAACAGGCAGAAATCCCCGAAGATGTATCCTACCAGGGCCGAAAGGCCCAGCCAGAACCAGGTCGGTGCGTCCGCATAGACTGGATACGGCTTGCCCAGCGTAATCCAGAGGATAATACCGAGAAAGATGGAAGCCAGTGTCAGGCGGATGACATTGACGGTCATAGACCCAAGTCTGTGGCTGGCTTCGTCACCGAAGATGGCGGTAGCTGTCCACAAGACAGCCACAAGGAGAGATAGCAGTTCGCCAAGATGTTCCATAGCGGTCTGAGTAGCGATGGCAAAATTAAAAAAAATTATATCTTTGCCGCCGAGCAGCGGGACAATCCCGCCGCAAGTGTGCTTGGAACCACTATAAAAACAAGTTATTATGTCTGAAACCAAATCTGCAGAGCACAACAAGCTCTCCGTCACTTTCTTGTGGCTCGCAGTCGCTTTCTGCGTCTGCCTTGTATCTTCTAATCTTTTCGTACCGCGACTGTGGCGTGTCGGGACTCTGCCCCTCCAGCTTTCAGGAGCTGTAATCATTTTCCCCATCTCCTATATCATCAATGACTGCCTCACCGAAGTCTATGGTTTCCGCAAGGCAAGACTAGTGATATGGATAGGATTCGTCCTCAGCGCATTCATCGCCTTGGCGGGGCACATCATCACCAGACTTCCCGCCCCTCTTTATGACGACAGCGTACCGGTTGCCGACAGTTTCAATATGCTCTTCGGCCTGGTCCCCCGCACTACCGTCTCATCGCTCATAGCATTTATCTGCGGCTCGCAGTTCAACGCCTGGGTGATGTCAAAGATGAAAATTGCGACAAAGGGCCGCGGCTTCGGCTGGAGGGCCATCATTTCATCCCTCGGCGGCGAGCTGGCTGATTCTGTCATCTTCTATCCGCTGGCCTTCGCAGGCAGCCTGCCCGTGAAGGGAATCATAGGCATCATCCTGACACAGGTAACCGTCAAGACCCTCTACGAAATCATCATACTCCCGCTGACAAGGCTGATTGTGAAGAAACTTAAAGCCCACGAGGGCATCGACACCTACGACTACAACATTTCGTATAATCCTTTCAAAATAAGCGATATCTAATTATGACCGAAGACAGGAAGAAAGAAGGGCTTACCGCCCTTGGACACAGCACTCCGATAACTATCACGGAATACACTCCGCAAGTGCTCGAAACATTTTCCAACCAGCATCCCGAAAATGATTACTGGGTGCGGTTCAACTGCCCGGAGTTCACGACTCTCTGCCCTATCACCGGCCAGCCCGACTTCGCAGAGATCAGGATTTCCTACATCCCTGACCAAAAGATGGTGGAGAGCAAGTCCCTCAAGCTCTATCTGTTCAGCTTCCGCAACCACGGCGGGTTCCACGAAGACACCGTCAATGTAATAATGAAAGACCTGATCGCCCTGATGGACCCCAAATACATCGAGGTGACGGGCATCTTCACTCCAAGGGGCGGCATCTCCATCTACCCCTACGCCAACTACGGCCGTCCGGGTACAAAATACGAGCCCCTGGCTGACCAGAGGCTCGCATCGCACGAACTTGCGTAATCAAACGCAATTATTTGTTCATCGCGTCAGCGACTTCGATGGCGGCAAGGCAGAGCAGCACGTACTGCGGAGCAGTGTTGATGCAGGACTCGTTCTCACCCCAGTGGAACGGGTAGTCGTCTTTGTTCTCGAAGAAATCTTCCTTCACGAGCAGACCCGGAACGATACCGCCGGGGATAGTTGAATAGTCGGCGCGGTTGGCGTTGTAAGCCACTTTCTTGGTATTGACACCCACACCGGTAACGAACGATACGTTGCTGTCGGGGTGGCAGCCGAAGATATAGTTCAGGCCGTTGAGGACGTACTCAGGGTCAATCATATCAGGGAAATACTTCCAGATTTTATAGCAGTTGTATGCGCTGTTGATGATTGAAGCGTTGCCTGCCCAGCTGGCTCCGGTTATGGCCACACCGTAAGGATTGTCCTGGCCGCCGCGGGTAATCATAGCGACATATGCGGGAACCAGGGATTTAACCTTGTCCTGGAATTTCTTGTCCATATAAGGATAAACCTTCAGGGCATTGGTGAGGTTCGGGCCGCCGCTGAATGCAGCGCCGAACATACCGTTGGAAACGTTTCCGTTGGAGCGTACAGGCTCGGGCTTTGCGTTGAGCTGCTCTTCAATGAGCGGGAGGAAGAAATCTTTGTATTCCTTCTTGCCGGTAGCGATCCAGAGCTCAATGGCTGCATTGATGCGAGGGTCGCCGCCCATACGGCGTCCGCCGAAAGCATTGGCGTTGGCATTGGCCTGAGGTGCTGCAGCCTCGAAATATTTATTCCACAGCATCTCGGCATTCTTCAGCGAGCGCTCGGCTTCCTCGGGGTAATAATTCTTCAATGCGGGGTATGCCGCTGCCAAAGATACGATGTCCTGCATCGTGCCTGCCGGGCTGAAGCGGCTTGTGAAGACGAAGCGGTCGTCCAGAGTGCCGGAGCGGTCGCCCTTTACTTCATAAGGCTTGAGGGAAGGATCATAGAATTTGCCGTCAGTCAATGTCATAGCATCGCCGAGGTGATGGTAGTGGTGCATATCGGGCTGACCGATAACCTGGGCTACGAAGCCGATATTCTCGACCTGGGCATTGATGTTCAGGGTGCCGTGCATAATAAGCTGGACATTGTCCGGAACTCCGTCGGGAACGTGGATGTCAGCGTACTGGGTCTTCTCGTCAATCAGAGTCTGGTCGCGCATCGGCTGGAATTCGCGCCAGATGTAGGCGAGGTCCTGGGTGGTGTTGAGCACTGAGTTGGCCTGGATGTCGTAGTCGCCGGCATCGTACCATCCGCCGATTGCAAGGCCGGGGATATGCTCAAGCGGTTTGTATTTGTCATTGGTCTCGTTTCCCTGATAGTAGCCGTCGTGCAGGCGGACATTTGCCGGAGCCTGCAGGGCGTCGTCCATATTGGCGCGGCCGTGCCAGATACAGTAGGCCTCATTCACCTCCATATGGTCCATATTGACAACCAGCGAGAAGTCCATTGAAGGATGCCACTTGTCGCTGTAGACGTCCTTGTCGATAGGGAATGCATTGGTCTCCACTCCCTGATAGTCGATGCAGTACAGGCCGGGTTCGCGCACGTCGGTGAAGTCAAGCTGTACATAGTTGTAGCGGCGGTGGTATTCACCCCATACATTGGCATTGATGGTCTTGGCTACAGTCTTGCTGCCATCCGGATTCACGCGCAGAAGTCTGGCTGTCCTGGCGGGGGTATCATTCTTGTCAAGCTCTGCCACGGCAACTTTCTTCTGGGCGGGAGTGTATCCGACCTGAGAAAAGCCGATATTCGCGGGACGGATCCAGTCCTTGGATATGCTCGGCTCAAGATACCACTCCAGAACCTTGCCCGTCTTGCCGCCGGGCAGGAGTGAACGGAGCACGAACATACCGTTCTGGGCGAGGTGACGTCCGTCATAGATGCCGATTTCGAGGTCGGAAGTAACTCCTACGCGAAGGGCGTCGTTTTCAGGTGCCAGGACAATCTGATGTCCTGTCGACATAGCGAGGGGAACCAGGAAGTCGCCGCGGCCGCGGTCGTCGAAGGTCGATTCTCCGAAATACTGGGTGATTTTTTCGGATACGGGGTGTACTTCAGTATCGTGCATAGGGGTCTTGGGAAGGATCCTTGCCTTGCCGTCAACGAGGTAGTTGTTGCCGAAATACGAAGCGGGGAAGAACTCGAGGTTCATACCGGCCTTGCCCACCAGTTCCTGGGGAACAGGCTTGTCCAGCCACACCTGTACAAGAACGCCTTTGTCTTTGGGAAGGACCTTGAGCCTGGGTGCGAATCCGTAATCTTCATAGGTAAGTGTCACTTCAACACTGCTTTCGGTGGTGTCGATCCTTCGGGGACTTACTACTCCGAATATGTCCCACTGCTCGGGAGTGTTCATAAGACGGATGCCGCCGCCGGTAGCGATGCGGTTGCCGCGCTGGATAATTTCAAGACCTGCGAATTTTTCATCGTAGAATCCACCGTTGTAGATGTTGTTGTACATCAGCACATTCGTGCCGCGTGCCTCGAAATAGCCGAGGTCGTTGAGTTTCATGCTCTGTGCATTGGCTGCAAAAGACAGTGCAGCAGCAATAACTGCAAAGATCAGAAATGACGGACGTTTCATTTTTTGTTGGTTATAATTAGTTTCAGTTGCTTATTCAGCGAATTGTTTCAGCCATTCAGCCAGCACTGAAGTGAATTCCTGCTTGTGGGCGAATTCATCCTTGAAGCCCCAGCCGTGGCCGCCGTCGGGGAAGATGACGAATTTCACAGGCACGCCGTTATCCTCAAGGGCCTTTACATAAATCTCACTGTCGTGGATGGGGACTGTCGGGTCATCCTGGCTGTGGAAGATGATTGCGGGCGGGCAGTTCGCGGTCACGAACTCATTGCAGCAGTAATAATAGACTTCCTCTTCGTCAGGATACATATCGAACAGCATATTGCGGCCGCCGGGCGTCACCCTTCCTTCGAAGGTTATGAGCGGGTACAGCAGTATCTGGAAATCGGGCCTTGTCTTGGCAGTGAAATGCACGGATGCAGTGGCGGCAAGATGTCCTCCGGCAGAGCCGCCCATAATGCCGAGCTTGGTGAAGCCCCATTCGTCAGCGTGGGAGCGCATCAGTGAGATTGCCCGTTGTGCGTCCATCAGGGGGACTTCCGCGTGGGCGTTGGGCATACGGTATTTCAGCACGGCGTAGGTTATGCCCTGCGAATTGAACCATTCAGCCATATCGGTGCCTTCGTGCTTGGCCGCTACGTATGAATAGCCGCCGCCGGGACACATAATGACAGCCAGTCCGTTAGGCTGCGCTGCAGGGAATACCAGCAGTTCGGGGTCGCTGATATTGCCGATGCGGCCGCCTTCCATCTCCCTTTCGGGACCGGTAAGACCGTTGGAAACGGGGGCTCCGTCCGGCCAGAGCTTTATTACGGTCTGGGCGGATGCAACGAATGACATAAGGAGCAATGTTATGAGCAAATATGTTTTTTTCATATCCAGGTTGTTATTTGACTGTCCAGACAGCTGAATCCTCTCCGTGGGCTGTCTTCACTACCACATCGTTGCGGCCCTTTGCGAGTTTGACGTCGGGCCAGCAGACGGTTGCGTAGGCGTCGGTCTTGGCATTGCCTACAAGTTTGCCGTTTACATAGAGCTTGGCCGAGGGAGCAGTGGTGAAAACAATCACGTCAGTGGTGTCTTCCTCCCTGTCTGTATAGCGCTTCGAGCAGAGGTGTACGGTCTGGGCTGCCTTGTTCCAGTTAGCCTTGTAGAAGAAGAATGCGTCCTTCTTGGTCTGGCGGTCGTGGGTAATAAGGCCTTTGTTGTTGAGATTGTTGACGTCGCCTTCCTGACGCATACCGCTTCCGAAGTCAAACATATTCCACAGGAATGAGCCCCAAACGTAGTCGCGTTCTGCAATGGTCTTCCAGTTGTTGATGTGGATGTAGGTCTGTTTCTCCTCGGGATGCCAGTGGCCGCGGGATACTGAGCGTACGTCGACCTCCTGCTCGGGACCGTACTTGGCAACGTGTACCGACAGGGCGGCACCGCCGCCATACTCGCTGATGCTGATGAGGGCGTTGGGGAAGCGGGCGTGCCAGTCGTCAAGGAACGGACCGAAATCTGCCACAGTGTCGTAGTACCAGCCGAAATATTTGTTCCAGCCGGTGCCGTCGGTGGTAGTTATATATGTGTGCTCCTGGTCGGTGGCGCAGGTGGTCAGGCGGCCGGGGTCGAGCTCGTGGGCGATGGCGTTGAGGTCAGCCACGATAGCGTCGATATTGTCGTGAACTTCGTTGAAAAGGCCCCAGAACACGATTGAAGGGTGGTTGAAGTTCTGTATGATCATTTCTTTCAGCTGGAGGCGCAGGTTGTCGCGGAATCCTTCATAGTCCACATAGCCTGCGACGAAGGGGATTTCCTCCCATACCAGGAAGCCACGCCTGTCGGCTTCGCGGAACATAAAATGAGCCTGAGGGTAGTGGGCAAGACGCAGGGCATTGGCTCCGATCTCGTCGAACAGGTCGTAGTCGGCCAGGTGCTGTTTCTCTGTCAGCGCCGATGCGATGCCCGCCCAGTCCTGGTGGCGGCATACTCCGTGGAGTTTGATGTGCCTGCCGTTGAGGAAAAATCCATTGTCCTTGTCAACCCAGAAATAGCGGAAACCGATGTTCTCCTCGATGCGGTCGATCTCCTTGCCGTCCTTTTTCAGCACGGTGACAGCCTTGTAGAGATAAGGGTCTTCCTTTCCGTTCCACAGGTGCGGATTGTCAACTCCGAGGGCGCAGATTGCCAGATCGTTGTTGATGAGGGTTGAAGCACGCTCAGCCACAATCTTTCCTGCAGCATCTTCGATGGCGAAGTAAACCTCGCATCCGCTGTAGTCTTTAGAAGTTGAAAGATGTATCTCTGCACGCACTTCTGCCCTTTTCTCATTGACCACGGGCTGGTAGATCAGCACTCCGTTCGATCCGAAGTAGAGGGGAGAGATGCAGGCCTCGTCAGTAACTATCATCCAGGCATCGCGATAGAGGCCTCCGTAGATGTTGAAGTCACCGGCGGTCGGAGCTATGTCAAAAACAGGCTCGTTGTCGCAGATCACAGTCAGGCTGTTTGCCGTGCCAATGCGGAGATAATCGGTAACCTCGAATGTGAAGGTATTGTAGGCTCCCTTGTGTTCGCCGACGATTTTGCCGTTCACCATAACGGTCGCCTGCGAACCAGCGCCTTCAAACTGAAGGAATACCCGTTTGCCGCGGTACTCGTCGGGGACGTCGAACTGTTTGGTGTATGTGCCGTAGCCGCGGCGGTATCCGCCGTCGTTCATAAAATCTTCTGCGTTCCAGGTGTGGGGCAGGTTTACAACCTGCTGGCCACCACCGGCACCTCCGCGGGCAAAACCGCCCCAGCGTCCACCGCCGGCAGAGCGGGTGGGAGTAAAGTTCCACGCCTCATTCATCGAAATAACCTCGCGTGCATCCAACGAGGCTGAAAGGAGCAGGGCCAGACACAAGCCTGCCAGGAATATCGTTTTTCTCATCATAAAAAGTAGGTAATTGTTTCTCTGCACCAAATATAGGAAAAATACACGCATAATTTGCGCCATTTTTACAGACAATTGACGCTGTTTGACACGGCTGCTTCGTTTTCAACCTACTTTTGTATCAGAAAAAAACAAGCGCAAAGCAACAAACATTTCTTTGCAGGAATAAACAATTAATACATACATTTATACCATGAAAAACAAAAAAGGTCTTATCATTCTGTCCACGGTGGTTGTGATCTGCGCCGTGGGTTTCATTGTATCACCCCTCGTTAACTGGTCTGTAGACAGCGGCAGCACCAGCGGTGACATCTCAAAATCTTCACGCTTCTCCCGCAAGACTGCGACCGAGAGTCTTACGAATATGGAAGAACTGATGCTGAACGACGAATCATACAAGAACGGCGTCGTAGTATCATACGTTGTAATGCAAACCCGCGCACAGCAGTTCGCCAATCTGGTGGATGCTTCCAACGAAGTGGCCAGTCAGATTGCCGAGTTTGCATCTACCCTTAAAGATATGGATAAAGCGCGCCAGACCGCGAAGAACGTCTGCGCATCACTCGCTCAGGCCGGTGACGATATCAACGCCACCCTTGAAGGGGAGTCGCGCCCGGATCTGGCCCAGAACACGATGAACGCTTCCCTGGCCTATATGACCCTTCAGAAGCAGAACGAGCTTGCCGACCGCTTCATCGAGACGGCCGACAACTATCTCAAAAAGGCTGAAGGAAACGACCGCCTCAAGTTTGTCCGCGACCAGTGGGTGGATTATCAACGTCTGACCGCTGCGCTCGATGGTGACGAGAAGAGTGCCAAGGAACTGGAAGACAAGGGCTATCTTTTGACTTGCGAACAAGGCGCTGCCGCCTTGAAAGAATTCGATGGCCACATTCAGTTCGGTTTCGCCCAGTTCGACGTGCTCTGTGAGTCTATCAACGTGAGCACCGAGTTGGGTATGGCTTATAAGGACATAACTATGAACGATCTGTTTATGGTGCAAAATGATGCTCTGAGTATCACTATGCAAGAGGCAGCCAAAGCCGAGAATCCACTGAACGAACAACAAATCACTGATCTTCTCGGGGAGAACTTAATAATTTCGCTGGGCGAGATGGCTGATCTTAGGCTGGGCGAGTCGGCTGGTATAAAGCTGGGCGAAATGGCTGATATAAAGCTGAGCGAAATGGCTGATATAAAGCTGAGCGAGATGGCAACACAGGTGATGTCTATGATCAATCCAAGCGTAGTGTCTTCTTTCAATCAAATTACTCTTCAGCATGGGGCCGGGGAAATCCAATCAAACGATGTTTTCAATGAGACTTTTATAATTGGTGAGAGCATCAAGACAATAACTATGGGTGAAGTTCCCCATTTGAACTTTTTCTAATCACTTACCAGCATGCGTATCAGGATTGCAGTATTGCTTCTTCTCTTGTTTCCCGTAGTTTCCAGGGGGCAGTCTCAAACATATTACCAATACACTACGGATGATGTCCAGATGGTGTTCTTCGACAAGAACCTGTCCAGGTACATCCCCCATATGATACGCATGTATCAGAACGGCAAGGCGCTGCACGAGCAGATCTGGACCAGCGATGCCATCTATGTCCCGGAAGCGCCTTTACTTCTGCTCACGGACTGGGAAGACGACGGCAATGGCGGAGCGACGCCGTTGCCTCGTTCCCTTATCCAGATCGGAATGGCTCCGCTGAATATGTCGTATTATGTCAATCCGTCGGGTGAGCGTTACCGGCAGCTTTTCTGCCACGAGTACACTCACATAGTTATGACTGATAAATACAACCGTCAGGACCTTGGCTGGCGCAAGTTCTTCGGCACCAAGGTAACCGTAGACAACACCCAGCCAATCTCGGCCCTGTGGAGCTATCTGAGCGTTCCACGCTGGTATTCCCCCCGTTGGTATCACGAGGGGATTGCCTGTTTTCTGGAAACCTGGCTGGGCGGCGGTGTCGGACGCGCGCTGGGCGGTTATGACGAGATGTATTTCCGCAGCATCATCGACGGCGGAGACAAGCTGTTCTCAGTAGTGGGTCTGGAGACGGAAGGCTCGACAATGGACTTCCAGGTTGGCGCAAACGCCTACCTCTACGGCACCCGCTTCGTGAACTACCTGACCAAGGAATACGGCTACGACAATCTGATCAGCTTCTACAACCGCACGGCCGACAGCCGCACATTCTTCGGAAGCCAGTTCAAAAAAGTATACGGGCAGCCGCTTCGCAAAGTATGGAATGAGTGGAAGGAAGACGAACGGGCGCATCAGGAGGAGAATCTGGCCGCAGTCCGCGAATACCCGGTAACGGAAACCACGCCGCTGACACGGGATCCGATGGGCTCCGTATCTCCCTTCGTCTATGACCCGGCCACAGGCAAGGCTTACGCGGCATCGAATGCTCCCGGAGGCTTTGCGCATCTGTCCGAGATCGACCTCAACACCGGCAAGGAACGCAAACTGAGCGATATTTACGGCATCCAGCTCTACAATCCGGCCTTCTTAGCTCTGGACCGCAATGCCGGGCGCATCATCTATACTTTCAACAACGCCAAGATGCGCGGCCTGGCCATATTTGACATCCAGAAAAAGAAGACTGTAAAGAAAAAGACCTTCCAGCGCATCAACAACATCGTATATGACAACGCCAACGATTGTCTTTACGGCCTTTTATCCAACGGAGGAACCCAGACCATCGTGCGTCTGGACCGCGACCTTGAGAATCCCGAGATCATATATGCTTTCCCGTTCGGAGTGAGCGTCTTCGACGTGGACGTAAGCCACGACGGCAAGTATCTTTCGATGACCCGCCAGGGTGACAACGGCGAGCATACGCTGATGCTCTTCAATACAGAAGAACTGGCCCAGGCTATCTTCAAGCCTGTGGAGCTGGTCACCTGGGAGGATTCAAACCTTGGACAGTTCCGTTTCTCGCTGGACGACAAATACCTCATCGGCAGTTCTTATTACACCGGCGTATCCAATCTCTGGCAGATCAATATTGAAACCCGCGAAATGGATATGCTCACCAACACCGACATCGGCCTCTTCGCACCGCTTGAGATTGCTCCGGACAAACTCCTCGCCCTCGAATTCGAGAGGGACGGTATGCGCCCGGTGACACTCGACCGCAAGGTGGTGGAAGACGCCAACGCCGTGGAGCTTTACGGACAGAAGGCTTATGAGAACAACGCAGAGGCGCTGGAGCAGGTGGGTCTGCTCCGTGAACCGCTTCCCCAGATAGAGTTCGGCGATATTTACAACGGCATCACCCCTTACAATGTGTTCAAGGAGATGCGTTTTGCCGGGGCATATCCCACTATCTCAGGCTTCACCGACGCCAAAGGCTGGAACCACGTGACGCCGGTGCTGGGTTACCGTCTCTTCTTCAAGGATCCCGTTGGCCTGAGCAGCATCAAGCTTGACCTGGGTATGTCTCCTTGGAGCAGCAACGACTGGAAAAACAAGGTCCACGCCGATTTCGAATGGAAGTATTACTTCTGGACGCTCAAGGCAGCCTGGAACCACACTGATTTCTACGACCTTGCCGGACCGATGCGTTCAAGCCGCAAGGGTTATATGGTCTCGCTGGCATATGATCACAACAATTCTATGATTGCGCCGTATACACGTTCCTGGGGCTTCTCGATTGGAACTTACGGCGATATGGACGCCCTGCCGCTGTATCAGGAAATAGAAGTCGACATCAAATCGATGCAGACGGCGTCTGTCTACGGCAAAATATCCAAGCTGCGCACCTCTCTTGGCGGTGTGATGCCTGAGCAAGGCTTCAATCTGGGTATTCAGGGCTACGGCTATCTGGCCAACGGCCACGTATTCCCTTCAGTGGAGGCATCAGGCGACTTCGGTGTCCTGCTGCCGGTGGACCGCAACAACTCTTTCTGGATCAGGACTGCTGCCGGGCATAACTTCGGCGATGCCCAGACTGTTTTCGGCAATACCTATTTCGGCGGTTTCCGCAACAACCGCGTTGACCACCGCAATGCCTTTATGTACCGCACATCGCTGGCAATGCCGGGTGCTGGCATCGACGCCATCCAGGCTCACTCATACGCGAAGGCCACTGCGGAGCTCAACCTGCGTCCTATCCGTCTCAACAATTTCGGAGCACTGTTCTGCTATCCCACCTGGATCCAATGCTCATTCTTCGGCACAGGGCTTTCGACCTGGAATCCAGGCCTGCCCCAGTCGATGTACTACAGTGCGGGTGTCCAGCTTACCTCGGAAGTGGTCTTTATGAACTATCTCAAAACCACGCTCTCGGTCGGCTTCGGTCACCTGTTTGCCCCTGAAGGGTTCCCTGCCGGCCGCCACGGCAACGAAATAATGGTTTCACTCAAGCTTCTCTGATGCAATTCGTCGCCGCACTGCTCCCCGTTGTCCTCTACATCGCAGTAGTTTATTTCCTGGACAATTTTGCGCTGATCAGCGTGAAGCGTCTGCTGCTGCTTGTGCTTTGCGGTATGCTGACGGCTCTGGCCTGCTTCGGCCTGTTCCAGGTGACAGGGCGGCTCCTGCCGGAGGGTGTGTCTGATTATGTCAATCCGGTGCTTGAGGAGGCAGTAAAAGCCATCCCGCTGCTGATCCTGGCCCGTCGCAAACATATTGCGTTCTTTATTGACAGCGTGATTTGCGGCGCCGCCGTAGGTGGCGGATTTTCAATTCTGGAGAACGTGTTCTATCTGCTGCTGGGCGACGGGATGAGTATGGGTACCGTCCTGTTCCGCGGGCTGGAAGTGGCACTCATCCATATGGGATGCAGCGCCATCATTGCTGCGGCCCTGATGTTTGCGGTCCGTCTGGCCGGCCGCCGTCGTGCGCGTCTGGAAATACGGCGGAAAGATGTGTGGCTGACGGTATTCCTGCTGCTGGCCGCACCAGCCCTTCACGAGATTCACAACGCTTTCCACTTCAATCCGCTGCTGCAGTTCATAGTTGTCTTCGGCTCTATGGCAGCTCTGCTGATGTGGACCTACCAGTATGACGGCGATATGATCCACCGCTGGCTTGACAAGGGTCTGGACAAGCAGGTGGAGCTGCTGCAGTCCATCCGGGCCGGACAGTTGAGCGATACCAAGACAGGCACCTTCCTGCTTTCTGTCAAGGATGCTTTCTCTCCCGAGGTCTTTTTTGATGTGATATGCTATGTGGAGCTGAATGTCGAACTTTCAGTAGCCGCAAAAAGCCGTTTTATGCTTCGGGAGGCAAAACTGGATATGCCGATGGATGAGCAGCAGGCCAAAAACCTGCTGGAAGTATACAAAGAGTACAAACTTCTGGAAAAGAGGCTTGGTCAGAGTGCAAAAATCATAATCGGTCCGGTAGTTAAGTTTTATCCGGCAGACCAGAAGGCGCTGAATGATCTGTTGACCGAATGTTCGACGGTGTATAAGGGATGACTGCGGCCATATCATACTCATTGCAGGATCTGTTGTTAAGTGTGTCACTGGCTACCTACCTGAGCACCTGCGTGATTGTGGCGGTTGTCCGCTGGGGGCACAAATGTGCACCACAAATCCAGGATACGGATTATTACTATCCTTCCTGGCGAACGCTGGTAGCCTGCGCCCTTTCCAACCTTTCCCTCATTCCGGTCATTTTCCTTCCCTCGGATCCCGACGCAGTCCTACAGCTGCGTATGATGTTGCTGCTGGCGTCTCCCCTCTTCTGCTCGGTGCTTATTTTCAATTATTTCGGCAGCGTACTGAAGCAAAACTGGTGGCGTAAGCCCACCCTTGCGATGTATATTACATATATCCTGATGGGAGTCGTCGCCCTTGTGACTACCCTCATCCCGGGGGAGCAGATGCAGGGTATGTTCCGCAGCATCTATTTCATTGTCGCCGGCCTGCTGGCTGTATTCTATCTGCTGAGTCTGATTATTGCAATGATAATGATGATCCAGCCCCTCAGCCAATTCTCCGAAGAAAGCTTCTCCAACCCTGAAGACTTCCCGCACGAGTACGCCAAGTCACTTATCATCATTCCTCTGCTACATATGATTTTGAGCTGGAGCGCGACCTTCAACGGAAAGCCGTCGGTGCTGTCCTTCTCCCTCATTATGCTTTCCGTCCTGTCGGTCATCATCCTTCTCGGATCACTGTCCCCTCATCGTGCGGTCGAAGTAGAACGAGTGGAGGCGGAGGTGAAAGCCGATCAGACCGAGCAAAGCAAGGAGCCTGTATTGTTGCCGCAAGAGCGGAAAGAAGAGATCCTGCAGGCCATCCGCCTTCAGATGGAGCAAGAAAAGGCCTGCCTGAACAGCCACCTCACCTTATCGAAGCTGTCCCAACTGTGCGGGTACAACCGCACATATGTTTCCAGCGTATTGAACGAGAGCCTGGGCGGCTTCTTTTCGTATGTCAACCACTGCCGTCTGGCCCACGCCAAAGCCTACAGGGATGCGCACCCTGAAGCCAGTATAGATGAAGTAGCTCTCGAATCCGGCTTCAACAACCGCCAGTCATATTACAACGCAATCAAGAAGGACGTCAGCAGCAACCTTTAATCTACAAGTCCTTCCAGCCAGATGCCCAGATCGTGGAGCCAGGCTTCGCGGTAAGGGAAGTCAAGATGGTCGGCCCATCCGTGGCCGCCTACAGGATAGATGTGAAGAGCTGCCGGAACCTTATGGGCACGCAGAGCCTCGTAATATCTGATGCTGTTCTCACAAGGCACGACACGGTCGTCCGAGTTAGCCATTATGAATGCGGGCGGAGTGTCTGCGGTTACTTGTTTCTCATTGCTGTATTCTTCGACAAGGGCTTTGGGGGCATTGCGGCCGAGAAGATTGATGATGGAGCCCATATGTGCGATTGCCGGATCGGATGAGACTACGGGATAGAACAGCACCTGGAAGTCGGGTCTCTCCTCGGGGCTGGTATAGTGCGTAGCTGCCATTGTGGCGAGATGACCGCCTGCGGAGCAGCCGGCAATTCCCAGTTTGGTGAAGCCATACTCAGCCGCGTGAGACTTGAGGATACGCATAGCTTCGTGGACGTCATCCAGCGGAACCTCGTGATGGCCGTTGGGAAGACGATATTTGATAACTGCGTATACTATTCCGCGGTCTGTGTACCATTTTTCATTTGCATAGCCTTCTGTCTTGTCCCAGACTGAAGAATATCCGCCTCCGGGGCATACAAGGATGGCCAGTCCGTTGGGCTTTGCGGGAAGGAACACCGCGAGCGTGGGTTTGGTGACATTCGCCACGTGGTTGCCGAAATCCTGCTCTTCTCCGGTAAGTCCGTTATCGGTCGGAGCACCGTCGGGCCAGATGTCGAACATTACGTCGGGTTTCGGGAAATTGAACTGCTGCGCTTGAGGCGCATTCTGGGCGAAGGCAAGCACGCTGCCGAGCAACAATGCCGCTGTCAAAGAAAGCACTTTCTTGATACTGTTCTTTTTCATCATAGTTGGTTTTTCACAAAGTTAATTATTACTTTTACTTTTATGAAAAACTACTATTCCAAACACGTACTGTCAGCCTTTCTGACGCTGTGCATCGTATCGCTGTGCCTTTGCGCCTGCAGCAAGTCTGTCAAGATCCAGACAACCGACGGCACCCTCGTCCTCAGCCCCCTTTATTCCAACGCCGTGCGAGTCCAGGTCATCCCTGACGGCCAGACCTTGCCCGAAGAACTGGTCTACACTGAAAAAGTCCGCACACCTGCTTTCAAGGTAAAAAAGAGTGACGCCGCCACAGAGCTGAGCACAGCCCGGATGACAGTGCGCTACTCAAACGACAACGGCACGCTGTCTTTCCTCGATGCGCAGGGAAACGTGCTGCTGAGCGAAGTGCCGGGCGGCCGCAAACTGCAGCCCTCGACTGTTCAGGATGTGCCGGTATACGCCGTATCGCAATCTTTCGTATCCCCTAAGGATGAGCACCTCTACGGCACCGGACAGTTCCAGGACGGATATCTTGACATCAGAGGCCTCACCCGCCGCCTGACCCAGGTCAATACTCAGATTGCCATACCGTTCGTGATGTCCAGCAAAGGATATGGACTGCTTTGGAACAACTACGGTCTTACCGATTTCAATCCGGCCGGCAACAGCGTAGTCCTGACCCCTGCCGAAGAAGGCGCAGGCCAGACTGTCAACGCTACCGGCACTTCCGGCAACCGCCGCGAAATGCGTTTTTCCAGGACATTCACAGGCACGCTGGAAATACCGCAGGACGGTGATTATGCCCTTCTGCTCGACGTAGGGCAGAAGATGGCCCGCAGGCATTTCCTCTCCATAGACGACGTGCCGGTCATCGATATTTCCAACACCTGGCTGCCGCCCACTGCGTCTGTCATCGTAACGGTTCCGGCCGGCCGCCATTCTCTGAGCGTCGAAGGAGTCCGCGGAGACAATCCGCAGGTCTACTGGCGCAAGGTCACAGACGAGACAACCCTGAGTTCACCTGTGGCAGCCGCGCTTGACTATACTGTCTTCGCCGGCAGCGGTGACGAAGTCATATCTACATACCGCACGCTCACCGGCCCTGTTCCGAGGATGGCCGACTGGATGTTCGGCTACATCCACTGCCGCGAGCGCTACCACTCTCAGGACGAGATTCTCGAGAATGCCGCCGGCTTCAAGGAGCGCGGCCTTCCGCTGGACGTCATCGTCCAGGACTGGCAGTGGTGGGGCAATACCGGCTGGAACTCGATGGAATTCGACCGCGTGCACTACCCTGACCCGGCAGCGCTGACCTCCGCCCTGCACAATATGGGCACCCGCTTTATGATTTCAGTATGGTCGAAGGTCGACCGCAACTGTTCCCTCGGACAGAAGTTGAACGAGCGCGGTTACTATATCGACGGCACTGACTGGATTGACTTCTTCCAGCCCGAGGCAGCTGCTTTCTACCTGCAGAGCTTCCGCGACAGCCTCGCCATCCCCTACGGCATCGACGCCTGGTGGTTCGACGCCACTGAGCCCGAGAATGACGACCTTGCAGGCAGGCTGGTCGGCCCCGATAAAGTTCCCGGAGAACTCTACCGCAACGTCTATCCTCTGATGGTCAACAGCACAATGTACAAGGGACTGAAGGATGTCACTCCCGACCACGAGCCCGTCATCCTCACCCGCAGCGCATTCACCGGCATACAGCGCTATGGCGTAGTCACCTGGTCCGGCGACGTCGGCAACGACTTCGGCACTCTGCGCAGGCAGATTGCCGGCGGCCTCGGCCAGATGGCTGCAGGCCTCCCCTGGTGGACCTACGACGCCGGAGGCTTCTTCCGTCCTGGCGACCAGTATACTTCCGAAGAATATCAGGAAAGGCTCGTGCGCTGGGTGCAGGCTTCGGTCTTCCTGCCCTTTATGAGAGTCCACGGATATATGAGCCAGACCGAGCCCTGGCGCTACAGTGAACAGACTTACAACCTGATGGCTGCTGCTATGAAGCAACGCGAGCAGCTCCGCCCCTACATCCTGGACTGCGCCAAAAAGGTCTCTGAAGAAGGATACACCCTGATGCGTCCTCTCGTCTTCGACTTTGCCGACGACCCGGAGGCCCTCAGGCAGGACTGCGAATTTATGTTCGGCCCGAAATATCTGGTATGCCCCGTCACCGAAGCCGGTGTCAGCAGCTGGAGAGTCTACCTTCCTAAGAATGAAGGCGGATGGACCGACACCCGCAGCGGACAGCGATATGAAGGGGGCCGCTACGCAGATGTTCCCGTCGACATTACTGCTATCCCCGTATTTGTCAGGGAATAATTTGCAATAATGGATTTCAGAAACTAACTTTGTTTAGTGCAACCCACTGAATATTAATCAAAACCATACTTCAATGAAAAAGATTCTTTTGCTCGTAGCGAGCTTGCTTCTTATCTGCGGCACTGCAAGTGCGCAGGGTCTTCTCAAGAATCTTGGCGAAAGGGCCAAAAATGCTGTAGAGAACAATCTTGGCAACAAGGTTGAACAAGGTGTCAACAAAGCGCTGGACGGAGTCCTCGGCGGCAACAAGAATAAAGACAGAAACAACGACAGAGACGATAACAGCAAAGCTGCAAGAAACGATGCTGCTGATGAAGAGGAATTTGAAGAACCCGCAAAAGATGAAGCTGTCGACTTCGCAGAAATTCAAGCTAAAAGTGACTTTGTCCGTGGTGCCAATGTGTTCTTTTCTGACGACCTGAAAGGCGAGCAGTTGGGCGAATTCCCTTCCAAATGGGACTTGCTGGACGGCAGCGAAGTGGAGGTAGTCAACATCAAAGGCATGCAGGCCATCCGGTTTAAAAACTCCAGGATCCAGCCGCTGATGGAAGAGAAGGAGTACCTGCCTGAAGAGTTCACCATCGAGTTCGACGTGCTTGCCCAACCCGCGGAGGAAGGTTCCGGTTGGGATGCTACGCTCGATTTGTATCTGAATGGAGAGAATGACAGAAGAGTTTTTGATATCCGGATGAGCCCGGAATACCATCCCTACTATGGCAACGAGTATAATGGCATTAGCTGGGGCTGGGGTGCCGAGAATCCCAATGGCAACAAGATGACGGGAGAGCCCGGTACGCAGACCATCAGAAAGTATTTGAAGAAGAACGAGTGGAACCATATCGCCATCTCCTTCAACAAACGCGCGTTCAAGTTGTATCTGAACTACCAGCGCATCGTGAACATCCCGAATATGATCCAGCCCCGCTCTTGGCAGCTTCGCGGCGATTCGGACAGTGACAAGGGTATTTTCATTACCAATATCGTTGTGGCTAAAGGTGCTGTTGAACTGTATGAGCGCAATGCCACTGACTATTCTTCAGCCGTTGAAAAAGCCATCGCCGAAACCGGTAAATTCGTGACCAACAACATCCTGTTCGAGACCGGGAAGGCCACTCTGAAACCCGAATCTATGGAGGAAATCCAGAAGGTGGCCGACTATATGAAGAAGAACCCTTCTGCCCGCTTCGAGGTTCAGGGACATACCGACAACCAGGGCAGCGACGCAGTGAACGACCCTCTCAGCCAGCAGCGTGCCGAGGCCGTTGTCAAGGCCCTTGAGAGCCAGGGCGTAGATCCCTTCAACCTGCGTCCCGTCGGCAAGGGCAGCCACGAGCCGGTAGCTGACAACAGCACCGACGAAGGCCGCGCCAAGAACCGCCGCGTCGAGTTCATCAAGAAATAGTTTTTCTCAAGAAGCATAGAAAAAGACGGCTCGCGGGCCGTCTTTTTTATTGATGGAGTTTTCAGTATATTTGATAATTGGAATAATCCTCATATTATGAACATAGGAATCATCGGAGCCGGCTGGATTGCCGACAAAATGGGAGAAACCCTTTCGGGAGTCCCCGCAGACAAAGGACTCGTCAAATATGCCATCGCTTCGCGCGACATCGTCAAAGCACGGGGCTTCGCAGAACACTGGGGATTCAAGAAAGCCTACGGCTCTTATCAGGAACTTGTGGACGACCAGGATGTAGACCTTGTGTACATCGCTACGCCCCATTCCCACCACTATCCTCATACGAAACTTGCCCTCGAGGCCGGCAAGCCAGTGCTTTGCGAGAAGGCCTTTATGGCCAACGCCCGTGAAGCAGAAGAGATTCTGAATCTCGCCCACAAGAAGGGCATCTTCATCACCGAAGCCATCTGGACCAGATATATGCCTCTATCCTTGAAGGTGAAAGAACTGCTTGATGCGGGAGAAATAGGCGACCCGCGAATCGTGAACGCCAGCCTCTGTTATTATATGGACCACAAGGAGCGCATCCTGCGTCCCGACCTGTGCGGAGGAGCGCTGCTCGACCTCGGAATGTACAGCATCAACTTCGCAAGGATGTATTTCGGCTCCGACTTCGCTTCCTGCGTGTCGTCCTGCACCCGGTTCAGTACAGGTACAGACCGCCACAACCACATCATCCTGACCTACAAGGACGGCCGTGTGGCCAACCTGCAGGCCAGCGCCGGCGGCCTCAGCAACCGCGAAGGCCAGATCATAGGCGAGACCGGCTATATCGTGGTGGAGAACATCAACTGTCCTGAAAGGGTCACCGTATGGCACGATTACGAGAAAACCGCAGAGTTCCTGCCGCCTGCAGACCAGGTCACAGGCTATGAATATCAGGTTTTCGCTTCGAAAGATGCGATAGAGAAAGGCCTGATTGAATCTCCTTTTATGCCCCACCAGGAAACCCTGGACATAATGCGCCAGATGGACGCCCTCCGCAAGGAATGGGGCATCCGCTACCCTATGGACTAAAGATGGATTACTGCCTCAGGAAGGCAACCATCGCATCGATATCATCCTTTGCGAAAGTTTCCTGACGGCCTTGCCCGAGGTTCTTGATATTGACGGTGCCGGCGGCGGCTTCGCTGTCGGCATTTATCGATATGAACGGGATGCCGCTGCGGGTGGCATAGTCGAACTGCTTGCCGAGCTTGCTCTCGTCCGGAAAGATTACTACTGAGAAACCTTGTTCGCGCAGTTTTGCGCAAATCGGCATCACATACGACACGGCTTCACGGCCCATATTGGCGAAGAGGATGTCGGGCGCTCCAGCCAGGGCTGCGGGATATTTGTCGAGGCCCAGAAGTACATCATAGATGCGGTCAGCGCCGAAAGAGATGCCCACGCCTGAAACGTCCTTAAGACCGAAGATGCCGGTCAGGTCATCGTAGCGTCCGCCTCCGCAGATGCTGCCGATCTCATAGTCGAGAGCCTTGACTTCGAATATCGCTCCGGTATAATAGTTCAGACCGCGCGCCAGCGACAAATCAAGCTCCACCTTCTGCTGAATGCCTGCGGAAGCTATGAGGCTGAACAGCTCACGGATCTCGGCGATGCCTTTCATTCCAACTTCCGAAGATGCCAGTATGCCGCTCATCTTCTCTATCTTGGCTTCGTTGTCGCCCTGCAGCAGAAGCACAGGTTCGATGACAGCAATCTGTGCGTCTGAAAGGCCCTTCTCCCTCAGCTCTTCCTTTACAGCCTCAAGGCCAATCTTATCGATTTTGTCAATAGCCACAGTAATGTCGACCATCTTGTCGGCGGCACCAGCCACTTCCGCTATGCCGGCCAGCAGCTTGCGGTTGTTGACCTTGATGCAGACATTGATGCCCAGCCGGTCAAATACCATATCTACAATCTGGACGAGTTCCATCTCATAAAGCAGCGAACGGCTGCCTACAACATCGACGTCACACTGGTAGAACTCACGGTAGCGGCCCTTCTGCGGACGGTCGGCACGCCACACAGGCTGGATCTGGTAGCGCTTGAAGGGGAAGTGGATCTCATTCTGGTGCTGGACCACGAAACGGGCGAAAGGCACGGTCAGGTCATAGCGCAGACCCTTTTCACAAACCTTCATTGCAACTGCGTTGCTGTTTTCCAGCATTGCGGGATCCACAGCGGCAAAAGCATCTCCGGAGTTCAGGATCTTGAAAAGCAGCTTGTCACCTTCGTCTCCATACTTTCCAAGCAGGGTACTGAGATTCTCCATAGCCGGCGTTTCTATCTGGGAATATCCGAACAGGTGGAAAACTCCGCTGATTGTTGAGAAAATGTAGTTGCGGCGGGCCATTTCGACCGGTCCGAAGTCACGTGTCCCTTTGGGGATTGAAGGTTTCTGTGCCATAGAGCTGTAATTTGCATCGCAAATGTAGCATTAATTTGCGGTTTTTGCGTAACTTGGTGGGAATTGAAAACTGACCTATGAAAAGAACTTTGTTCATCTCCATTATCACTGCCGTGGCAGTGATTCCCGCAGCAATCTTCGCGGTTGTCTCTTGCGGGGGATCAAGGCCCGAAGGACCTTGCGACATCTATGCTAAGGGAGGGACACCCTGCGCCTCTGCGCACAGTACCACACGTGCTCTGTTCAAGGCATACAACGGTCCTCTCTACCAGGTTATGCGCCAGTCGGACGGCAAGACGCTGGATATCGGTGTAGTCAAATCACACGGTTACGCCGACTCCGAGGCCCAGGACAGATTCTGCGCCGACACTTATTGCTGGATTACTACCATCTATGACCAGGGACCGAGCGGCAACCATCTGAAACAGGCTCCCCGCGGAGGATTCGGCGGCCACGCTATGGGCGGCTTCAACAACATTCCCGTGGCTGACTGGGCTCCGGTAACGATTTATGGCCACAAGGTTTACGGCGTGTTCATCGCCCCGGGTATGGGACTCCGCTGGAATGACACCAAGGGCATCGCCGTTGACGACCAGGCCGAGGGCCAGTACTGGGTCATCGCCGGCAACCACTACAACGACGGCTGCTGCTTCGACTACGGCAACGCTGAGACCGACTCGCGCGACGACGGAGACGGAACGATGGAGACTACATACTTCGGAAATGCCACCGCCTGGTACAAGGGGGTAGAACCCGGTCCGTGGATTATGACCGACCAGGAGAACAACCTCGTCGGTTGCGTAAATCCCGACCCCAACGACAAATTCTGCCCCACCATCAATCCGGTTGAATGGAGATTCGTAACGGCCACAGCCGACGGCGAGCCTCACCACTGGAGGTCTATGGGCGGAGACGCCCAGCAGGGCGAGCTCAAGGTCTATTATGACGGAGGCCGCATCCAGAACCCCCGCAGCAGCTACGACCCGATGCGTAAGCAGGGCGCCATCCTCCTCGGTAACGGTGGCGACAACTCTGTCGGTTCCCAGGGAACATTCTACGAGGGCGCCATCACTTTCGCAGGCACCTTCCCCAGCGAAGAGCTTCAGCAGAAAGTCCAGGCCAACATCGTTGCTGCCAAATATGACGTTGAACGCGTGACCGTCGCCGCTGAAAAGGACATCAACAGGCCCAACCGCCTCCAGACCTTCGTTCCCGGCGAAACACAGAAAGTCGCCGTCAAATTCGTGAACACCACCGGCAAGACTGTCAGCAACCTGACCCTCGGTGTTGAAGTTCCCGCAGGCTGGAAAGCCGAGGCCGACAAGAAGATCGGTTATTCTGTAGAGCCCGGCCAGACAGTCATCGAAACCTTCGACGTCACCTCTTCCGACAAGGAATTCAACGGTGACTTGCGCGGTGTCGCCAAATGGGGCCGCAACACTGAAAAATCAGTGGAGAAAGTGCGCAATACCGCTCCTGTCAAGATCAATGAGTTCCGCATCGCAGGCGCCAACCCTTCAGATTCGTTCATCGAGCTTTACAACGCCGGTGACAAGGCTGTCGATCTCTCAGGTTGGAACATCACTGCACACAAGATCAATATCCCCATCTTCTCAAGCATAAAGGTTCCTGCAGGCACCACTCTCGCCCCGAAGAGCTTCTATGTGTTCGGTCTGGCCACCACCGGTCTTGCCGTTCCCGCAGCTAAGGGCGACAAGGTTATCTACACCCGCAGCGTAGACGGAATCAGGGCCGGCGACACCATCGATATCGACGGGGAGAAAGTAGTAGTGGCAAAAGTCAACGCTCCTGCTGCCGATCCGACCAGCAGGGTTGCTCCGGGCACTCCCACAACACTGTGGCAGCCGCTTCCCGAAGGACCGGTAATCACTATCCCCAAAGGTTCGAAGAATATTCCCGTTACAAGTACCGCCGGCTTCAAGGCAGGCCAGAAGATGGCCATCGGCTATGGCGCAGAGTATCCTGCCGTCGACCGCGTATGGGAGAAATATGAAGTGGTAACTGTCACTGAGGTCGGCAAGCCCGGAACCCAGGCATACCTCTCTTATGACGCCAAACCCGGCGACACCAACATCAAGGTATCTTCTGTCGCAAACATCACTGCAGGCGACAAGATCCGTCTGGACATCGCCAGCGAAGGCCACGGCATAGAGTGGGTCACCGTCAAGAGCGTTGGCACCCAGTCTGAAGTCAGCACATTCGGAGGTCCTCTGCCCATCGAGAGAGCCGGAACCGGACTTGAACTCGAAGAGCCGCTCAAATTCGCACACTCTTCAAATATGCCTTTTGCAAACAACGGAACCGGCATCAGTTTCGAACCTGCCACCAAGTTCGACCACTCGTCCAACGAGCCCGTACTCGCCCTTGTATTTGAAATCGAACTCGGCAGCGCCCTCGCAGCTGACCACGACATCGACGCGCCCGTAATGAAAGCCGGTGCAACAGCAGCCGGATTCCAGGGAAAGGCCGACCAGTACTTCGGTGGTCCTGCCTTCGCCAATGCAGGCAACATCACCCTTCGCACTGCTGACGGCAATGTCGCTGACGCCCTCAACTACGGCCTCATCGTCGAGCCTTGGGTATCTGAAGGCTATCACGGCGATTCAGGCCACGGACTTGGCGGAAGCCGCGTCCAGGTTTATTCTCCGAGAGGAGGCTTCGGTATGGCTCCGGTTGCAACCCCGAATCTCAGTTCAGGCCGCTTCCCCGACGGAGCCGATGCTGACAACAACATCAATGACTTCAAGCTCCAGGCCAGCTGCAACCTTGCCGCTGCCGTTTATGCGGGAGCCACAAATATCAAGGTTTCAAGCGTAACAGGCCTCAAACCCGGCTCTAAGCTCTACCTCGGCAACGAAGTGGCTACAATCAAGGAAGTCGGCACTCCCGGAGCTACTGTTCTTTCGGCCACTGTCCTCCCTGGTGCCAAAGCACTCCAGGTTCAGGGCGTCCAGGGCTTCCGTGCCGGCCAGGCCATCAAGATCGGTCAAGAGAATGCAGTTATAGAAAGCGTTGTTCCGGCCCGCCGCCAGTATGGCGCTCCGACCAACGTCATTCCTCCGAGCACAATCAACCTGGTCAACCCCATCACATTGGTCCACATCCCGGGACAGCAGGTTGCAGGTACAGGTGTGACCCTTGCCGAGCCTCTCAAGGCTTCGCACGCAGCCGGCACTCCTATGACCGACAACGTACCTTCACCCGGTGCGCCTAACGCTTACTAACGACATTTATGGCACAGGCAAACCGTGCTGTCATACTTAAACGGGTCACGGCGGCTCTTGCCACCGTGGCCCTTGTTCTATGTCTTGTGATGGCCTTGCACTCCCTGAGGGGAACTGCAATGATCGGCTGCGGCGCAGGCTCTTCGTGCGACAGCGTCTTGGGCAGCAGATGGTCGTCACTGATGGGTGCCATCCCCGTCGCAGGCATAGCAGCCGGCGTTTATCTTGCCATTCTTTTGTGCTTGTGCTTTGTCAGGGACAAGGAGATAGCTCCACTCGCCTGGAAGTTCCTCCTTGTCTTCGGCGGAGCTATCCTTGGCAGTGCCGTATGGTTTTTCATCCTGCAGAAATGGATCATAGGACAGTACTGCAAATACTGTATGGCCACACACGCCACAGGAATTGTCGTCACCGGCCTTCTGTGGTATCAGGCCCACCATAACTGCCCTTCGAAATGGAATCCGCCCTGCGCCGTCGCCGGACTGCTGCTGGCCGCTGTCCTTGCCGGCTTCCAGCTGTTCACCGCTCCGAAAACCGCTTATGAAAGCGGAGAGTCGGCTCAGTCACTTCCTCTGCTCAAAGCCGGCGAAACCCCGATGCTTGGCAGCGAAGAAGCAACATATCATATAAACCTGATGTTCGACTATCAGTGCTCTCACTGCCGCAAGATACATTTCGCAGCAAAGGAGATTGCAGAACGCCATCCGGATATCGCATTCATACTCGTGCCCTGCCCTCTCAGCTATGCCTGCAACCCATATATACCGGCAGGCGGCGCTGACCGTTTCGCAGGCTCCTGCGACCTTGCGCGTGCCGCCCTCGCAGTATGGCGCGCAGCCCCGGAGAAGTTCGCAAGCTTCGATGAATGGCTCTTCACTGCCGACGATCCGTCTAAAGGATGGTATCCTCGAAGCGTGGAAGACGCCAACCTCAAAGCTGCCGAGCTGCTCGGCGGACAGGAACAGTTCTACGATGCCATCCGCGACGCAGCCATCAGTTCCATCCTCTCCAAAAGTTTCGAACTGTTCGGCCGCACCACCATCCAGGGCAAGAGCGGAATCCCCAGACTTGTCTACAAGTCTCAGTGGATAATCCCCGAGGTAGATTCCTCCGACGGCCTGATGGAGATTCTGGGCAGCGAATTCAATATTCAATAAATTGATTATTTTTACGGCCAGATTAATCAATACCGACAAATGAACAATTTTTGGAAAACCTTCCTTGCAGCTCTGTTGGGCTGCCTGGTAGCCCTTGGGCTCATTTTCTTCCTGATGATGGGCAGTCTGGGCGCAGCCATCGCCGGAGGATCAGCCAAGACAGCTGTAGTCCCTCCGCAATCAATCCTCAAAATTGACTTTTCCACTCCGATCAGCGAGCGTGGACAGAACACATTCTCCCTCCAGACTATGTCCAACTTCTCAATGGGAGAAGGTATGTCCCTGCTTACCGCAGTAAGGGCCATCGACCAGGCCGCTGCAGATCCCGGCGTGAAATTCATATACCTCAACACGGACAATATGACGCTGAGTATGTCCTGCGCAGAAGAGTTGCGCCAGGCCCTCGCACGTTTCCGCGAATCCGGCAAGCCTGTCGTTGCTTACGCCAATGCTTACGACAACCTGAGCTACTACCTGGCATCTGTGGCCGACAAGGTCATCATCAACAGCTATGGTGATGCAATGCTTACCGGCGTGAGCACCAACCTGACCTTCTTCAAGGACCTTCTCGACAAACTTGGTGTCGACATCCAGCTCATCCGCCACGGCAAGTACAAATCAGCCGGCGAACAGTTCACTCAGAACCACCTCACCGATGCCAACCGTGAGCAGAACCAGGTGCTCGTCAGCAGCGTCTGGGCTTCCTTGGCAGAAGAGATTGCGGCAAGCCGCGACTTCAGCGCTGAAGACCTCAACGGCTGGATAGACAATCTTGAGCTTCTCGATGCCCGCACGCTCCTCGACAGAGGCATCGTCGACCAGACGTGGTACAAGGACGAACTTGAAAACTATCTCTGCACCCTCTTCGACGTAAAGGAATCCAAAGACCTCAAATTCGCCACTCTTGACACATACGCTATCGCCAAGGTTAAAGATGACGTCAAGGTCAAGGACAGAATCGCAGTCCTTTATGCTGACGGTGAAATCGTAATGGATGGCAATGCCGACCAGAATATCGTGGGTGAAGATCTCGCCCGCCAGTTCAAGAAACTGCAGGAGGACTCTACGGTGAAAGCCGTCGTCTTCAGGGTAAACTCTCCCGGCGGAAGTGCCCAGGCTGCTGAAATCATCAACCGCGCAATGCAGAACCTCAAGGCATACAAACCCGTAATCGCAAGTTACGGCGATTATGCTGCATCAGGCGGATACTGGATCAGCTCGAATGCAGACTATATCATCACCGACAACACGACCCTCACCGGCTCCATCGGAGTATTCTCGATGGTTCCCAACATCGGCGGCGGTCTGGACAAGACCCTTCACATCAAGTCAGCCAGTGTCAGTTCGCACAAGCACTCTGATATGATGCAAGGTATGCGCAAACTCGATGATGCGGAAGTTGCCTATATGCAAAAAATGGTCGAGAACATCTACACCGAATTCACTTCACTCGTTTCCCGAGGCAGGAAGATGTCCGTCGAGCAGGTGGATGAAATCGGTCAGGGCCGCGTATGGACCGGCCGTGACGCCCTTACAATCGGCCTTGCCGATGCCAAGGGCAGCCTTATGGACGCCATCAACTACGCCGCCGCTTCAGTCGGCCTCGAGAAATATCAGATAATGGTCGTTCCTGAAAAGAAGACTATGTTCGAACAGATGATGTCCCAGTTCACAGGCAATACCGGCGACGAAGACCAAATCGCCGTCCGCACCGGCATCAAGCAGGTCGACCAGGTGCTTGGAATCCTCGACGACCCTCAGATGATGTACGCAAGAATGCCGTATATCTACGAGTTCTAGTCGCTGACTAAGACGATAAAAAGAGGCTGTCCCAAGCGGGACAGCCTTTTTTATTGAAGTCAGTTCCTGTTGAAAATCTTAGAATTTGAATCTCAGTGTTGCAACCACCTTGTTGATGGCGTTGTTGTAGTAGCCGACAGGCGCCAGATTGCCGTCATAATCATTGTAGAGCGTGAAGGCTGTTTCGTTCTTGAGCTGTCCCTGCCAGGCGACATCGAGGTTGGTGCCCCTTCCCAGTTTGAAGCCGACACCGGCTGAAACGAACTGGTTGCCGAGGTATCCGGGCCTTCCGTCATCGTAGTAGGCATAGCCGCCGCGAACTGTGAACTGAGGCACGATATTGATCTCTGCACCTGCGCGGAAGATGTTCGCGTTGCGCAGGTAGCTGTTGCTCATATAGGCGTTCTCATCCCTGAAGACTGCGGTGCCTCCGCGGTGGTCTTTCAGACGGACTTTTGAGTAGTTGACACCTTCATAATCGAAGCTGAGCAGACCGACCGTTCCGATGGTGTAAGCTATACCGAGAGAGTATCTCATCGGAGAAGTCATCTTGTAATCATAAGCACCGTTGGGAGTGTCGACGTCATTCTTGTTGCCGTTGTCGAAACTGTTGGTCATATTGGCTCCCCAGTAATCTGTGAGGATGTACCTGGTAGGAGTCGAGATGGTCGCACCCAGACGCAGATGCTCGGTGGGCAGGTAGATGACACCTGCTTTGAGACCTACTCCCGTTCCGACTGTCTTCTGCCAATAGCTGTAGGTAAAATTCTGGAAGCCGGTTTCGAAATCGTGTGAGCTCACAGCTTTCTCCGTGTATATGTCGCTTACCTTGTAGTCGACATTGTAGATATTGATGTTGACTCCGAAATAGAAGTTGTCGTCCACGTTTCCTGCGAAGTTGACGGTAAATTCATCAATGCCGCCGACTGTCTTGCGGTAGATACTCTGATAGGTATCTGCTGCAAGGTATGCTCTGTTCGTATCGTAGTCGAAATTTTCCGTCACGGCAAGCATATTGTCGTCGACCTCCTCAACAAGCCAGGTATCCCACGCAAGCTGGGCCGACCAGGGAATGTCAGAATTATAATTGCCGTAATCAGCAGGATCAGAAGCAAGCAGGGTCATAGTCTTGTCACCGAGCCAGGTAGATGACTTGTTGCCACGGCCCGCCTTCATAGTTCCGGTAGTGCTGGCTATCGAGTTGAAACTCTTCACACGGTTGAAAGCAAAACCGAAGTTGAAGCTTACGAGTCCTGAAACGCGGCCTGTTGAAATATTCTGGCTGTATGCAAAGCTCGGAAGCGAGAACTTGGTAAAGTCAGCCTGATTGTATGAACCGAGGTAATCGGTTTTGCCGACCGCTGTCAACAATGACGGTGATATCTCGAACTCGGACATCCTGAGGACTCCGCTGCTGGCAGGGTTGATGCTGAGCGCACCGAGGTCTCCGCCTACAGCAGTGAATGCATTACCCATCGCAAGAGTACGGGCAGTACCTATATACAGGTTCTCTGAGATGTTGTATGCCTGATCTGCATCCTGGGCAAAACCCGCCCAGGAGAGTGACAACAACAATACTGTCAATGCTGCTTTATTAATTGTTTTCATCACCGTAAAATCTAATAATGTTTTAGTAAAATGTGTTGTTAGCAGTGTGGTTGCACGCTTTAGCGTCTTCCGCCGCCACCGCTGCCGGCACGTCCTCCGCCACCGCCGCTGCTTGCGCCGCCGCCAGAAAATCCGCCGCCGCCAGAGCCGCCTGAGAATCCGCCGCCACCACCGGTTGAACGGCTTGAACCACCACCTGAGAATCCGCCGCCGCTAGAGCGGGTTGATCCTGAATTGTTGTAGCTGCTGCCTGAAGACCTGCTGCTTGAACCAGAAGAAGATCTGGTGCTTGAACCGGTCGAACGGCTGCTTGAGCTTGAAGAGCGGGATACCGATCCGCTTGAACGGCTGCTTGAGCCACTTGACACTGAACCTGAAGAACGGGTTGAACCGCTGTTCACTGATGAAGACCTGCGTGAGCCTGAAGTGGTTGAAGTGCTTGAGCCTGCTCTTGTGGCGCTGCTTGAGCTTGAGCTGCTGATTGAACGAGAGCTGACAGACCTTGATGAACCCGAACCGGAACGGGTGGTAAGTCCGGTTGAAGCATCCTGTGAGCCTACAGACCTTGTTGAACCGAGGTTTGCTCCGGTAGCCTGTGCCACTGATCTGGTTGAAGCGTGGTTGACAGCTGCAGTCACTCCGTCAGCCCTGCGTGAGCCTGTGGTAGCGAAAGAGCCTGAAGCGCGGGCAGTCGATGTTGCCGTGCCGCCTGCTACGGTCGAACCGCCTCTGCGGCCATAAACGACATCGTTGTTCCTTCTTCCGCCGCCGTCATAGTAGTTGCCACCTCCGCCGTAGTATACGCCGTAACCGTAGCCGTAATAAGGACCGTAGTAGTAGCTGGGACCGTAGGCGAAGTAGTGATGACGGTGATACCAGGAATCATAGTAGAACGGAGAAGTCCAGTATGAACCATACCAGTAGGGGCCGCCTATGTACCAGGGATCGTAATACCAGGGATCATAAAACCAGGGATCATAGTACCAGGGGTCGAAGTAAGCAACCCTCCAGGGACGATAATACCAGGAGTAGCGGTATGTGCCCCACAAGGGATTGTACCAGGGCCTGGTCCAGGAATCGTAGTCGATAACGTTCACAGTAAGCGTGATGTCGGTATCGTCAAACTTGCGAAGACGGCTTTCGTATGTCTCATCGGCATCGAGATCATAGAGAGAAGACTTGCTTGACGCAATTTTGTCGATATGGACAGTGTACTGTTCTGTATCTTTAGCTGCCTCCCGGGCAGTATAGACATCATCGTTCTTAACGGCGGCCTTCTCAGCTGCGGCCTGAGCGGCAGTCATCATCCTGACCCTGTCGGGCTTGTAGTAGATGCCGTCGTCATACAACGAAGAAGAATAGTAGCCATAAGAGCCACAAGCGCTAAGCACCAGCGTAGCAAGTAGCAGTAAGATCATTCTGTTTTTCATGGTTACCTCCTATGTTAGTTATTTTTATTACTTTTGCTCCCGTTAAAACTGCTTTGAAACGGATTGCAGAGCAAATTTATCAAAATTTATACCAAAAGAAAAAGAACATGGCAAAAGAACTGACCAGCCGGAGCGAGAACTACTCTCAATGGTACAACGACTTGGTTGTCAAGGCTGACCTGGCGGAGAATTCCGCAGTGAGAGGATGTATGGTGATCAAGCCCTACGGTTATGCAATATGGGAAAAGATGCAGCACACGCTCGACAAGATGTTCAAGGACACCGGGCACAGCAACGCATACTTCCCCCTCTTCATCCCCAAGTCATTCCTCAGCAAGGAAGCCGAGCACGTAGAAGGCTTCGCAAAGGAATGCGCCGTGGTGACCCACCACAGACTTATGAACAATCCTGACGGAAGCGGAGTCGTCGTCGACCCTGCCGCCAGGCTTGAAGAAGAGCTGATCATCCGCCCGACATCAGAAACCATCATTTGGAACACATACAAGAACTGGATCAAGTCCTGGAGGGACCTGCCCCTTCTGATCAACCAGTGGGCCAACGTCGTCCGCTGGGAGATGCGCACCCGCCTCTTCCTCCGCACCGCCGAATTCCTCTGGCAGGAGGGCCACACCGCCCACGCCACTGCTGCAGAAGCTGTTGCTGAGGCCGAAAAGATGGTAGGCGTATATGCAAAATTCGCAAGGGAATTTATGGCAGTTCCGGTAATCGTCGGACACAAATCAGAGAGCGAGCGCTTCGCAGGCGCCATCGACACCTACTGCATCGAGGCTATGATGCAGGACGGCAAGGCCCTGCAGGCCGGAACATCGCATTTCCTCGGTCAGAATTTCGCCAAGGCTTTCGACGTTCAGTACGCCAATAAAGAGGGCAACCTTGAATATGTATGGGCTACATCCTGGGGCGTTTCGACCCGTCTGATGGGAGCCCTGATTATGGCGCACAGCGACGACAACGGCCTCGTCCTCCCGCCCAGACTCGCCCCTATCCAAGTCGTAATGGTTCCGATCTTCAAGACTCCCGAAGAGCACGCTGCCCTCGTCGAGAAGATGGAGGCCATCAAGGCTGATATGGAAGCCAAGGGACTCAGCGTCAAGATTGACGACCGCGACAATCTCCGTCCGGGCTTCAAATTCGCAGAATGGGAGCTCAAGGGCGTGCCCTGCCGTATTGCGATGGGTCCCCGCGACCTCGCTTCAGGCACAGTCGAGCTTGCCCGTCGTGATACCCTCACCAAGGACTCAGTTC
>JAFXPV010000042.1 GCA_017527625.1 Bacteroidales bacterium
AGCGACTCCGCGGTGGTTCTTGTCGAGGGCTTTGCTAAGGGTGGCCTTGCGCAGGTCGAGGTCCATAATGAGGGTACGGGAGCCTTTAAGGGCCATTGAGGCAGCCATATTGAGGATATTGAAGGTCTTGCCGGCATTGGGGTTGAAAGAAGTCACCATTATCACGTGGCAGCCGCTTTCGTGGCCGACCATAATATCGAGGTTGGTACGCAACACACGGAAGGCCTCGTTCGCTGCGTCTCGTTTGCCGCTCTGGACAAGAATGTTGCAATAGTTGTTGTCGAAGCGGTCGATGCGCGTGCGCTGGAATATGTTGCCTTTGACGCCAAGCTGAGGGATTTCAGCAAGGAAGGGAACAGACAGGCGCTGAACATCGCTGCGGTTCTTGACGGTGGTGTCAAGGACTCGCATCAGATAGAACACTGCGAATGGAATGGCCAAACCAAGCAGCAGTGCGGCCAAAAGAATGGCCATCCTTCTCGGAGCTACAGGGCTGGTACTGCCTGTAGGAGCCATTATGAGACGTGTGTTTTCAACGTTAACTAATGTCTGGAGCTGATTTTCCTCGCGTTTCTGGAGAAGGAAGACGTAAAGTTCTTCTTTCACCTTCTGCTGACGCTCGATGCTCTGCAAATCGAGCTGCTGGCCGCTGGTGGCGGAGAGGCGGTTGCGGACAGTCTGCTCCTGGCCTTCAGCCTGGCTTAACTGCAACTGGAGAGTGGAGATGAGGTTGTCGATAGAACGGATGATGGTACTCTTCAACTGATCAAGGGAGTTGTTTAAATCGACAATTATCGGGTTGCTCTCAGTCGTGTTGGTCAGCAGGCGGTCGCGCCGCATCAGCATATCGTTGTACTCGTCGATCTGAGAGTTGACGTTGGTGTTCTGGATGCCGACGTTTGCGGGAATGAGGGAACGACTATGAGAAGGATCATTCAGATAATCACGAATATATTTCGCTACTTCCAACTGGTTGTTGATTTCGAATGACCGTGTAGCATACTGCGATGACTCGCTGATGTAGGTAGAAGTGACAGCACCAGCGTCCGGCAAGTTGTAGGTTTGACGGAAGTTCTTGATGTTGCCTTCGATGCCGCCAAGTTCCTTTTCAATGACGGCGAGACGCTCGTCGATGAATACGGAAGTGTTGGTTGCAGACTTATTCTTGTTTGCAAGCCAGTTCTCGTTGTAAATGTCAAGAAGGGTGCTGAGAATAAGTTCCGCTCTTGATGCAAAGAGGTCGGTTTGACTCAATCCAATGACAGTCGACTGCTTGTTCGACAGATTTGCGGTCAGATTTGCGCAGAAACCTTTGGCGCGTGAGCGTGCATTTCGCCAGGATACTTCGATGTCGTTGCCGAAACGGTCAATCCTGGAGGTCGGAACCAGCAATATGCGGCCTACCGGGGTGTCAAGAGTGTCGCTAAAGGCTCCGACTATATCTTTTCCTTTAACCTCATTGCCATTTATCACAAAATCAGTTAGCTTGAATTCGTCACCTTTTTTTGAGACGACAAAATCAAAACCTGAAACGGGGTTATCACCAGCCAGCACCAGTTCAAAAGGCGTAGATGTGTATAGTTCGCGTTTGCGCAAGAAGCGATCTTCGACATATCTGGTCTCAAAATGGAGCCTTTCAACCACCTGTTGCATCAGATCAGGGCTTGTGAAGGCCTCGATTTCATTGTATACTGTAGATGAAGAAAGTCGGATTGCAGATGAGCCTGTAAACTGAGTCAGGTCACTCATTGTGCGTTGCTGCGAAAAATCATCGAGGATGATTTTCTCGCTGCGACTATAAGTTTTAGGGGTCTTATAGAGGTAAAACAATGCAACGAACAGACATATGCCGACGGAAATCACATACCACCAGCGGTTGCCCCATATCATCGCCCAGATGTCGGCGAGCTTGAGCTCCTGCTCTTCCTGCTCGGAAGTATTGTTGCCGCTATTTTGCGGGATATATTCGAATTCTGCCATAATGCGTTATCTCCTAAGGGTCAATGATAATATCAGATTAGTGACGGTGATTGCTACAGAAGAGAGCGAAATCCAGAAGTTTCCGGATTTGAAGTAGTTCTCGTTGATGGTGCTCTGGCCTGCCCTTACAGAGTTAGGATATACATAGACAACGTCATTCTGCTGCAAGTAGTAGGCAGGAGAGTCGAAGATGTTGGATTTACGCAGGTCGACTTTGTAGATGCTGCGCTGGCCATTCTGTTCGCGGATTACGGTAACATTGTCGCGGCGGCCGTAAATGGTAAGGTCCTTAGCCAACGAGAGGGCCCCGAGGAGGGTAATCTTGTCTCCGGTGACATTGTACGTGCCAGGACTGTTGACTTCTCCCATCACTGAGATGCGGAAGTTCATATATTCCACAGTGACAATCGGGTCGAGCAGGATACCCTCCGAAATAATACGCTCCTTGATCATATCCTGCAATTCCCAGCGTGTAAGTCCAGCAACGTGGATTTCACCGAGCATCGGGAATTCGAGGTTGCCGTCGTTATCTACTACATAGCCAAGGATTCTTTGATAACTGCCTCCTGCGGTTGAAGTAATCTCGCTGCCAGCCGCATACGTGGCCATCGGTTTATTCAGCGCCGCCGACAACTCCGGATTACGGCTCGACACAACAATCGACAACTGGTCCTGCGGCTGAATCACAATACCCTTGTTCTCCTTCATCTCAAGGGTTGTCTCGCGGTTGAGATCCTGCAGGTAATCAACCTGCATATAAGTGGTGGTGCTGCATCCAGCAGCCAGCACCACTGCGGCCGTTATGGCCAAAAGTTTTTTAAGTCTCATTTGCATTATTTATTGTTTTCTTGTTTTTCTTCTTCGCTTGGGCGAGGCACAAATCTTTAGCTCCCCTCCCCGGCAGGGAGGGCGACGTCGGCTAAGGCGCGCCCCTGTCCAAGGGCGGCTTGTCAGCCGCGGATTATGCGCTCCAGCAGAGCCAGCGTGTCTTTCTTGAAGACGTGGGCTCCGTAGTTTCTCTCTATCGCTCCTGCGCGGTGGCAGTCGCTGCCGGCCATACAGTACCAGCCTTTTTTCATCAGGTCGCCGGCTTTCAGAGCTACGGTCTCTCCGTAGACTCCCACCAGCGACGGGATGTTGAGCTGCATCTTGCAGCCCATTTCGTGCAGGCGCTCGTAGTCTTTCCACTGCATATAGTGATAGCGCTCGGGGTGGGCTATCAGAGGCCAGTAGCCGGCCTTGATCATAGCCTCCAGCACTTCCCACAGGTTGATGGGCGGGAACTGGGTGGAGGTTTCCACCAGCACGGTGGCTTCGCCGTGAAGCAGCAGGTCTCGCTCCTCGAGCCGGCGCTCGAAGAGGGTGTCGATCATATATTCAGCGGCCAGATGGAGTTTTATCGGGCCGCTGTACATTGCCTTGAGCTCTTCGAAGCGGGCTTTGATGCCTTCGGTGGTGTTGGGCACATCCTCCATCACGTGGGGAGTGAACCACAGGGTGTCGAGCCCGGCCTCTTCGTAGTAGCGCAGGATGTGCAGGCTTTCCCGGGCGGTCTTCACTCCGTCGTCCAGGCCGAAGAGGATGTGGCTGTGGTTGTCGGCGGCGCCTTTGAGCAGCCCCGATTCGAGGAGTGAATATTTCTTGCTGTGGAAAAGTGAGAACATTGCGCTTGGTCTATGTTAGTTTTTTTATTTGTCCTTCTTGTCGAATTCCGAGAACTTAGAGTTGTTGGATACGAACTCGGGCACCACGTTCTTCATCATCCGCACCATATCGGAGATCTCGACCTTGCGGGCCAGGTCGCAGAGGGCGTCGGCGGCCACTGCGGCGTCGTCGTAGTTGTACTCGCGCACCTTGGCGATGCGGATGCGGCTGTGGGAGGTCTTGATGGTGTTCTCCTCGTTGGCCAGCAGCTCTTCGTAGAGCTTCTCGCCGGGGCGCAGGCCGGTGTATTTGACCTCGATGTCCTGGTCGGGCACGAAGCCGGCGAGGGTGATCATACGGCGGGCGAGGGTGTCGATCTTGACGGGATCGCCCATATCGAAGATGAATATCGTCGTGCTCTTGGCCAGCGTGGCGGCTTCCATCACGAGGCGGCAGGCCTCGGGGATGGACATAAAGTAGCGGTTGATGTCGGGGTGGGTGACGGTGACAGGACCGCCGGCGGCTATCTGCTCGCGGAAGCGGGGGATCACCGAGCCGTTGCTGCCGAGCACGTTGCCGAAGCGGGTGGTCACGAAGGTTGTCTTGCCGCGGCGGCGGCCGCTTTCGACGGCCAGGCCGAGGCTCTGGGTGTAGATTTCGGCCAGGCGCTTGGTGCAGCCCATAATGTTGGTGGGGTTGACGGCTTTGTCGGTAGACAGCATCACCATCTTCTCGACGCCGTATTCGATGCATTTGTCAGCCACGTTGCGCGAGCCCTGCAGGTTGACCAGCACTGCTTCGCAGGGGTTCTCTTCCATCAGCGGCACGTGTTTGTAGGCGGCTGCGTGGAACACCATCTGGGGCTGGTAGCGGTGGAAGATATAGTCGAGGCGGTTGACCGAGCGCACGTCGCCGACGATGGGCACGAAGTCGAGCTTCGGGTAGTTCTCCTCGAGTTCGAGGCGGATGTTGTGGAGCGGGGTCTCGGCGTTGTCGAAAAGGATGAGCTTTCGCACGTCCTGCTGCGCCAACTGGCGCACGATCTCGCTGCCGATGCTGCCGGCCGCTCCGGTGACGAGGATGGTCTTGCCGCCGAGCATCTCCTTGACGGCGTCCATATTGATCTTTATCTCTTCGCGGCCCAGCAGGTCCTCGATCTTGATGTCGCGGGGGCGGAACACGCTCTTGCCGCTCTTGATCTCGTCGAAGACGGGGGCGATGAGGGTCTTGATGTTGTGCTGGGTGCAATAGTCCAGCAGGCCGTGGTTCTCTTCGCGGGCGTCGCTGTCGACTGCGAACATCACTCCGCCGGCGTCGGTCTTCTTGAAGATGGCGGCCAACTCTTCGTCATTCTCGAAGGCATAGACGCTCTTGCCTTCGACCTTGATGTCCTTGAGGGCCTTGTCGCGGACAATGAAGCCGGCCACCTGGTAGTGCTGGGAGTTGTGCAGGCGGGGGATGAGGGCCACGGACTTGTTGCTGATGCCGTAGAGCAGCACGTTGGTCATACGTTTGCTGCTGCGGATGGAGCTGTTGAGCTTGTCATAGACCAGAATCATCGTCAGCCTGACTGCCACCAGGGCCAGCGCGGTGAAGAGGAAGTCGGCGGTGGCGATGACAGGGATGTACGGAGTCCAGAAGCCGAACGCCCAGACTGCGGCGGCCATAAGCACTCCCTTGACCAGCGCCACGGCTGCGAAAGACATCAGGTCCTTGACCTGCAGGTGGCGGATGATGATGCGGTAGCATCTGGAGAAATAGACCAGCAGCGCCGAAAGCACGGCGGCTGTGCCGACATAGATCCAGAAGAAGCGGCCGGAGTAGTTGTGCGATGTGGCGAACAGGTTGGCCAGCAGTATCACCACGGCCGAAACCAGGGTGGACAGGACCGTATCCATCGCCAGGATGAGCCTGCGGTTGAGGTATTTGTTCTGGAACCGCTGCAGCAGCTGTCTTATCAGTCGGATTCTATTGGCCATATAGTGTTTAGTTTTCTGTGATCGGTTGTAAAAATGCGGGGTTGATGTGCACCGTGGCGACGGCGACGATGCCGGTGACGGTGATGACCAGGCGGCGGTCCTTCTTGATGCGCTTGACGACGCCTTCGCTGCCGGCGAAGGGGCCTTCGGTGACGCGGACTCTCTGGCCTGTGTGGTATTTGGGGTCGTCGGGGCCGAGCACTTCGAAGGTGTCGGGGCCGGCGCTGGTGACGAGGATGAAGGCGCGCATCTCATCTTCGCGGATGGGGGCGGGGACGTCCATATCCTGCGGCTTGCCGTCGAGGGGGCTGGGGCGCTGCTCCTTGCGGGTGTAGATGGCGAACTTGACTTCGTCGGACAGGGCTTCGCGGTGGATGGCTGTCAGACGGGCTTCGGGACAGCGCACGAACAGCAGGGAGGCTACCAGCGACTTGCCTTCGGCGTCGAGGGGGCAGTACGTGTCCCAACCTTCGCCGGCGAACCTGCTCTGCAGGGCCAGGACTTTGTTGTAGAACACTTTGAGTGCGTACCAGTGGGCGTTGTCCGTCATAGTCGTTTTTGTCCTTTCAAAAGGAGGCGCAAATTTGGTAGATACTTCTATAAAAAACAAATATAATAAAAAGTCTCGAACTATTTTTAACAATGCGCTGGCGATTGTTACGAGTTTGTTAGATTTGTATCAGGAAAATGCGAGAATTCATCATAAATCTTTCGGATTTCATCTGCGGATATCCGCTTTTCTGCTGGCTCATCGGCGGCGGGTTGTTCTTGTTCGTGCGCTCCCGGGCTGTGCCTTTGCGGCGGCTCGGAGCTGCAGTGCGTTCGCTGCGCTCTTCGAAGCAGACGGGGCAGGGGCAGATCACTTCGTTCCAGGCACTTATGAGCGCCATCAGCGCCACTGTCGGGATGGGCAATATCGCCGGAGTGGCGATTGCGCTGGTGGTCGGCGGGCCGGGTGCGATTTTCTGGATGTGGGTGAGCGCGCTGCTGGGTATGGCGACCAAGTTTTTCGAGGGCACGCTGACCATTATGTTCAAGGGCCGCAACGACAAGGGTGAGGTGCGCGGCGGGCCGATGTATGTCATCACCCAGGGCCTCGGGGCGCGGTTCCGGCCGCTGGCGGTGTTGTTCTCGTGCGCGGGCCTCATTGGCTGCCTCAGCGTGATGCAGGCCAATCAGTTCGTGGAGGCGGTGACCACGGTGTTCGCTCCGGCTGCCGCCGGGTCGTTCTGGCTGCGTTTCGCCATCGGGCTGGTGATGACCGCCATCGTGGCGAGCGTGGTGCTGGGCGGCATCACCCGCATCTCGAAGGTGGCGTCGAAGCTGGTGCCGGCTATGGTGTCGCTGTATTTCCTGCTGGTCGCCGCTGTCATCGTGCTGCATTTCAGGCAGATTCCGTCGGTGTTCGCTTCGATTTTCGAGGGGGCGTTCAGCCTCAGGGCGGGCCTGGGCGCGCTGGCGGGTGTCGCGCTCACGGGTGCGCGCCGCGCGATGCTGGTGAACGAGGCCGGAGTGGGCACTGCGATGATGATGCACGGGGCTTCCCGCAATGCGGAGCCGGTGCGCGAGGGCTTCGTGGCGATGCTCGGCCCGGCCATCGATTCGGGCCTGGTATGCACCCTGACGGCAATGCCGATATTGATTGCCGACAGCTACCACGTGGAAGGCGTCAAGGGCCTGGCGGTGGCCCTGCAGTCGTTCGACGTGCTGATTCCGGTGGCCGGCAAGTACCTGCTGATGGTGCTTGTGACGGTCTTCGCCTTCTCCACTATGTTCTCGTATTCATACTACGGCCGCACCTGCTCGGAGTTCCTCTTCGGCAGGGACAAGGCGCGCTACTACGACTGGTTCTACCTGGCGATGATCCTCGTGGCCAGCGTCATCACCCTCGACGTGGCCGTCAGCATAATGGATATGGCCTTCGCCCTGATGTCAGTCCCCACGATGATAGCGATTTTCAAACTTTCGCCGAAAGTTGTCCAGGCACTGAAGGATTTCAAAGGATAATTGCTATATTTGTCTATATTTGCTCGTAAATCTTTGTTTTTATGAAAAAGCTTATAATTCTTTTTGCAGCGGCTGCTATGATGCTTCCGCTCGCTTCTTGCAAGAAGCAGGATCAGCCTGCTCCTAAGGAAGTTGTGATGGAGCCCGCCGCCACTGCAGAGGTGGCTCAGATAATATCTTTCGAAGATGCTCCGGGCGAGAACCCTATCTATCTCGATCTCAAGAAAAAAGTAAACTACGAGGTTCTTTCGATAGAAATCACCGAGGGCAGCCGCTGTATAGTGCGCCGCAGGCCCATTATCACCGAATCCAGCTCTATTCCTGCGACCAAAGCCGGGGGCGCAATTGAGATTGTTGTCGCCAAACTCGCCTTCATAGGAGGCAAATTGGTCTGCACAGGCACCTTCGTAGCTACAATTGAAATCAAGACCGGCATTGCTACTATTTCAATTGAGGGAGGCAGTGCGAAGAGCTATGCCGCCGCTGTAACGAAGCCAGCTGACAGCGGTTCGACTCAGAGCACCAACGCTTCACGCACCTGGGAAGTGGCAAGCTCCATCATCAATATCAGCGGAGGCGGTATCGGTGTCCAGACCGGCTTCAAAGGCTGCGACTTCCACGAAATAGCCCAGTTCGCCAAGAATGCCGGTGCGAGTCTCGATCCCGAAAAGGTTGCTGGATACAGCATCAAAGAGATTATTTTCACCCGGCAGAAAACCTTCTCAATCTCTTTTTCCGGCGGCGCTACGTTCTACGGCACATACCAGTTGAACGGAGAGAATGTCAGCTGCAGTATCACCAGCGGCGCTTCTGACATCGTCGGACAGAGCGCCAGCGGCACTCTGACTTTCCCGGCCAAAGGAAAAGCTGTCCTCTCGCTCAGCACCACCGTCAAGAACTACTCGGCTTCGGTAGAGTTCGAGATGAACGAGATCGATTAGTTTACAGCAATTGCACAAAAAAGTCTATCTTTGTCACAAATTGCAATTTTTTAAAGGATAATACTATGAAAAAACTTATCGCTCTTTTTGCAGTGGCCGCATTGGCGCTCCCGCTCGCAATCGCTTGTAATCCCGAGGACAAGCCGGCCAAAGAAGTTGTGATGCAGCCGGGTCCGACTGCTGAGTCTGCAATGGTTGTGTCTTTCGAGGCTTCTCCGGAAAAACCCCATTTCCAGAGAAACGGCCAGAATCTGGAACTCATCGGTGTCGAATTCACTGAGAGCGGCCGCGCCCTTCTGGTTTGCCAGCCCCTCCTCGCTGAGTCAGCCACCAAGACCGGCATCAACGGCACTTCACGCACTCTGATCCTTATCGCCAAGTTCAATGAGATTGCCGCAGGCAAGAACTACAAGATAGGCTCACCTTTCGACTGCACATTTGAAATCGGCAGCAAAGCCGCCAAGGTCACAAGGAACAACGAGTCCAAGGAATATCCCGCAGTCATCACCAAATCTTCAACCAGCGGCGTTCCTGCTACCAACATCGCCCGCGCCTGGAAGGTTGACGGCTGCTACCTCAAGGTTTCCGGCAAGGTCAATGTTGAGAGAGGCTTCAATGGCTGCGACTTCAAGGAGATAGCCCAGTTCCTCAAGGAAAACAATGTCAAGATCGACCCGAGCGAACTCGACGGTTACAAGATCGAGGAGTTTGACTTCACCGGTTCCAACACTATGGTCATCAGCTTCACCAATACTTACACTTTCTACGGTGACTACAAGTTGAACGGCGAGAACATCAGCTACCTGTTCACTGTCATCCACAACAAGGAGATCCTGAACGCCAGCGCCAGCGGTACCCTGACATTCCCTGCCGACAAGAAGGCTGAGCTTATGCTCAACACCATCATCGACGGCTATTCAGGCCAGATCACCTTCAACTTGAGCGAAGCTAACTAAGAGTCGCTTCTTGAAGTTATGCGAAAAGGCTCCGGGACGTTTGTCCGGAGCCTTTTTCATTAGCGGATCGAGTAGGTGAGATTGCGGGAGGCCAGGAAGTCCAGCAGGGCCGGCTCCGGGCTGACGGAGATGGTGCGCGAGAAGAACTCCACGTCGCTGCGAAGGTCGCGGTCCAGGATGTCGACATAGAGGCGCGCCTTGCCTTTGCAGCGCTTGCAGACCTTCTTCAGGGCCTCGGTGAAGTCGGCGGTCACGGCCTCCAGCGGCACCACCACCACGAACTCCTTCACGAACTCGTCCTTCACGTTCGAGAGCAGATGCATCTCCTCGACCGTCAGGTCGTAGTGCACCTCGCCAGAGTCCTTGCCGCGGTAGCGCTCCTTGGTGCGGAACTTCACCAGCAGGGTCTGGCCCTCCTGAACGTACTGCATAAAGCGCTCGTAGTCCTTGCCGAAGAGAGCCACGTTGAAGCTTCCGGTGAAGTCTTCGATGTCGAACTTCACGAACGGGCGGTTGTTCTTGGTCATCATCCGCGCCGCCTGCGTCACGAGGCCCGCCACGGTGAAGGTCTTGTCCAGGACATTGTCCTTGGGCAGCTTGCGGCCCTGCGACTTGACCAGCGCCTCGCTCTCCATCCGCAGCTGGATTTCAGGCAGGTGGCTGATGCTCTCCGTCGCGAAATTCTCGATCTCGAATTTGTATTTGTCGAGCGGGTGGGCGCTCAGGTACATTCCCACTACATTCTTCTCCTCCTTCAGCATCTCGATCTCGTCCACCTCGGGGGCTGCGGGGTAGGGCGGGCGCACCGGCTTCATCTCCTCCACGTCGCCGAAGAGGCTGGCGCCCTGGTTTATGGCGTCGTTGTGGAACTTGTTGGCGTAGCGCACCAGCTCGTCGAGGTAGTTCTCGTTGGGGTAGGCTGCGCTCGGCACGAAGAACTGCGCGCGGGTGATGTCAGTGAAGCTGTCGAAGGCGCCGGCGTAGGCCATACACTCCAGACCCTTGCGGTTGAGCACATTCAGCGGCACCCGCTCCAGCAGGTCGAAGATGTCCTTGAAGGGGCCGCCCTCCTCGCGGATGCGGATGATGGCGTTGATAGCGCTCGGGCCTATGCCCTTGATGCCGCCCAGGCCGAAGCGGATGTCGCCCTTCTTATTGACCGTGAAGGTGGTGTCGGACTCGTTGATGTCCGGGCCCAGCACGTTGATCTTCGCGCGCCGGCAGTCGTCCATCAGCTTCGTGATCTCCTCTATGTCATTGAGGTTGCGGCTCATATTGGCCGCCATAAACTCGGCGCGGTAGTTGGCCTTGAGGTAGGCGGTCTGGTAGCCCACCCAGGCGTAGCAGGTCGAGTGGGACTTGTTGAAGGCGTAGGAAGCGAATTTCTCCCAGTCGGCCCATATCTTCTTGAGGATGGTCTCGTCGTAGCCGTTGGCGATGCCGCCGTTGATGAATTTTGGCTTGAGGGCATCCAGCTTCTCCTTGATCTTCTTGCCCATCGCCTTGCGCAGCGTGTCGCTCTCGCCGCGGGTGAAGCCTGCCAGCTGGCGGCTCAGGAGCATCACCTGCTCCTGGTAGACCGTGATGCCGTAGGTGTCCTTGAGGTATTTCTCCATCACCGGGATGTCGTACTCGATGGGCTTGCGGCCGTTCTTGCG
>JAFXPV010000043.1 GCA_017527625.1 Bacteroidales bacterium
CGTGCTTTTCATATACCGCCGCGTCACCCACAGTCATCCCCTTGCATCCGCTGCGGTCGATGAGCCAGCCTGCAGAGAGTTTCACGCCTCTGCCTGTGCCCGTAGGATAGTGGGGCATATCGGGATATCGCTTCTGCAGGGCGGTGAACGTCTTCTTGCTGACCACCGGGTTCATAAAGAAACTGCCAGCGCTTCCGATGACTTCCGGGTCGGGAAGTTTGGACTGCCTGGTGGCGATGACTGCTTCCCTCACTTTCTGAAGGGTCGGCTCGCCTTCGATCCTGGCGGCCAGGTTGCCGTATTCCAACGAGAACGACGGGACGAGCGAGAGCTTGAACACCACCTTCAGCACGAAATATCGCTTGCCGCTCTTCTTGAAGACGCTGGAGCGGTAGCCATATTCACATTCGTCGGGGAAGAACACCCTGGGATGCCCTGCGACCGTGTCATAGACCTCCACCGAACTAACCAGGTTGCCGACCTCTGCGCCGTAGGCTCCGATGTTCTGCACGGCGGCTGCACCCACGTCACCTGGAATCAGGGAGAGGTTCTCGGCTCCGTACCATCCGTTCTCCACGCAGAGTGCCACGAAGTCGTCCCAGCGCATACCTGCGCCGACCCGCACGCGTACATATCCGTTGCCGCGGGAGGCTTCCCAGCTTGTGTCGGTGCAGCGGAACACGCTGCCCTCGACTGCGGGCTTCGAGAACAGCAGGTTGCTGCCGGCTCCTACCGGGAGCCAGGGCTTGGGAGCCTTTGCCAGGCAGGCTTCGAGCTGCTCCGCGTCCGCATATTCGAACCAGTTGTCGGTGCAGGCCTCGAGGCCCAGCGTGTTCGGAATCCTGACAGCCATAGCCAGATTAGAACATATAGTCCCAGCAGGGGAGCATCACGTGCTCGCCGCTGAGGGCATTGATGGATTTGCTGTCAAGATACTTGCGGTTGATGACGATGCGGAAGAGATATTCGTCGAACCAGCGGTCGGTGAATGTGAGGTAGCCGTGGTCGCCCGATGCGGCGCCCCAGCTGTTCTCGAACTGCCATTTGACGGGCACGTCATTGTCGTCGGTGTCGCAGGCCACTATCAGCATTGCGTGAGACGAACCGCTCTGGCGGGTGAGGATGCGGGCTTTCTTGTCCATAGCCAGCTTCACTCCCATAAGGCTCTCGTAATCGTAGGTACCGGGGTCGAGGATGCCGGCGCCTGCGGCGGTGTTGCTCTGCTTGCCCACGTCGCACGATGCGTACATCGGCTCGTCAGCCTTGATGGACTTCAGTGCTGCGACCTTGATCACGTCATTGGGCAGGTTGAGGTAATACCAGTTGATGCCTTCCACGCTGTTGCGGTAGTTCTCTATCTCGTAGACCTTGTAGTAGGGCCTGGTGGGGTCGTTCATTATCATCACGTAGGTGTCCGGATTGTAGTTGGCCGGAATCACGCTCTTGTAGAACTCGGCGGGGGTGGTCTTCACGGTCTGCACCTTGCTGTCCTTGTCCTTGTAGCGCCAGGTGAACTCTGCCGGGGGCTCGCCGAGGCAGAGGGCCAGCACGCGGTAAACATCCTTGAGGATCTCGACCTTCTGGTCGCGCACAGCAGCGATAGACTTGCCGGCAGCGCACATCTCGCGGAGCTCATATCCGCCTGCGCGCAGCCTTTCGTTGAGGATGCTCAGCATCTGGCTGGTGTTGTTGGAATGCTCGGTCTCGGGCATAATCTCGGCAGGTACCACGCCGTATTTCTCGCCGATGTTCCAGAACAGGTTCCATACGCCTCCGTCGCTCACCGGGCTCTTGAAATAAGTCACTACCTCGCGGTCGTCGAACGAGCGGTCGGCAGTGGCGATGATGTCCTCCATGAAGAGGTTGGCCTTCTCGAACATATCCCAGAAATAGCTGAAGTTGTGCGAGAAGTCGAAGCTGTTGACATTGTAGCGCTTCATCGCGATAGGGCGCAGCTGGTTCATCGAAGTGAACATCCAGCAGCGGCCGGAGCTCTGCTGGTCGGTGATGCCCTTGACGGAGGTGGTATACTTGAAGAAGTGGTCCACCGGCTCCGCCGAATGGTTCAGGGCGAGGGCCTTGATGCTCTTGTTGTTGACAAGTATGTTCTGGATAGCGGCAGTGGAGCCGTCCTTGACGAAGCTCGACTGGATCTTGCTCAGCTCTGACGGAGAGATGGTCTGGGCGAAGACCGTTGCGCAGATAAGCAGCGCAGGCAATGACAATATCTTTTTCATAATGGTACAAAGTTAATTAACTTTACACGTTACATAAAAACTTAAATCTATGTTCAGCAGAAATATTTACGTCTCACGCAGACAGAAACTCATAAAGAGCGTCAAGGAAGGCCTGCTCCTTTTCCTTGGCAACGGCGAAGCTCCCCTAAACTACAGCGACAACCAGTACACCTTCCGTCAGGACAGCACCTGGCTGTACTACTTCGGCATAGACAAGCCCGATATGGCAGCCATCATAGACGTAGAGAGCGGTGAGGAGAAAATCTTCGGCGACGACGTCGACATCGACGACATCATCTGGATGGGTCCCCAGCCCTCTGTCGCAAGCCAGGCGGAAGATGTCGGAGTTTCCAGGACTGCACCTCTGGCAGACCTTGACAGGGTGGTGAAGGCGGCATTGGCCAGGGGCCGCAAGGTTCATTTCCTGCCTCCTTACCGTTTCCGCAATATGATATGGCTGAATTCCCTGCTGGGTGTGGGCTTCGACAGGATGAAAGAAGAGGCGAGCGTGGAGTTCATCAAGGCAGTAGTGGAGATGCGCCTTGTGAAGGAGCCCTGCGAGATACAGCAGATCGACCTGGCCTGTAACCTGGGATATGCGATGCATATGGCCGCAACCAAGCTGATGAAGCCCGGAATGCTTGAGCAGGACCTCGTGGGTGTGATGGAAGGCGTGGTGATCAGCGGTGGCTATATTCCTTCGTTCCCCACTATCCTGTCGCAGAACGGTGAGACGCTGCACAACCATTCGCATCACCAGGTGCTGACCGAAGGCCGCCTGACCGTGATCGACGCCGGAGCGGAGATAGCCAGCCACTACTGCTCCGACTTTACCCGCACGCTGCCCTGCAGCGGTCGTTTCACTGAACAACAGAAGGACATCTACACCATAGTTTCGGAAGGCAACAACCTGGCACTGGGTCTTGCCCGTCCCGACATCAGCTACCGCGAGGTACATCTGTCAGTGTGCCGCCTTATGCTTCAGGGCCTGAAGAACCTCGGTCTGGTGAAGGGTGATGTCGACGAGGCCCTCGCCGCCGGAGCCGCCGGACTGTTCATGCCTCACGGCCTCGGCCACAATATGGGCCTTGACGTGCACGATATGGAGAACCTCGGAGAGAACTATGTGGGTTACGACGAGACAGTCACCCGCTCGACCCAGCTCGGCCTCGGGTCGCTGAGAATGGCCAGGGTGCTGAAGCCCGGCAACGTGGTGACCGACGAACCCGGCATTTATTTCATCCCCGCCCTCATCGACAAGTGGAAAGCCGAAGGAACCTGCCGTGACTTCATTGCGTTCGACAAGCTGGACGCATACCGCAGTTTCGGCGGCATCCGCATCGAGGACGACCTGCTCATCACCGAGAGCGGCGCACGCCTGCTCGGCTCGAAACGCCTCCCGAGGACGGTAGAAGAAGTTGAAAACGCAATGGCACAGGAATAATTATGAAAAAAGCACTCATCATAGCCTTGATTATGGCAATCTTATCTATGACGGCCTGCAAGACGCAGCAGGCAGACAGCGGCGAGATCGCAAAACCCGAAAACCTTGCAGCAGGAGGCCATTTCACAGCCGAAATAATGCACCAACTCGGCAAGGTGTCCGACCCTCAGGTGAGCCCTGACGGCAGCCGCATCCTCTTTGGAGTGACTTATACCAGCATAGAGCAGAACAAAGGCGTCCGCCAGCTGTTCGTGATGGACATAGACGGAAGCGGCCGCACCCAGATCACACATTCAGGCAAGAGCTGCTCGAATGCGCGCTGGCTTGACGACGATACGATCGTCTACCTCTGCGGAGGCCAGATGTACAGGATGCCGGCCTCAGGAGGAGCTGCAGTGCAGGTCAGCGATGTGGAAGGCGGTATGTCCGAGTTCAAGCTGTCCGACGACTTCAGCAAGGTGATGTATGCCGGTACGGTGAAGAACTACACCGCCCCGACCGACGTATATCCCGACCTGGACAAGGCTACGGTCCGCACAATCGACGGCCTTATGTACCGTCACTGGGACCATTTCGTGGAGGATATACCCCATACTTTCGTTGCCTCTTTCGACGGCAGCAAGGTCGGCGAGGGTAAGGACATCCTCGAAGGCCAGCCTTTCGAACTCCCCACTGAGCCCTTCGGAGGCCTGGAGCAGCTCAGCTGGAGCCCTGACGGCAGCAAGATTGCCTACTCCTGCCGCAAGCTGACAGGAATCGACTATGCTTTCTCCACAAATACCGACATCTATCTCTATGACGTAGCTACCGGAGCCTGCGAGAACCTCACCGAAGGCATGCCGGGCTACGACACCGAGCCCGTGTTCAGCCCCAAAGGCGATATGATAGCCTGGTGC
>JAFXPV010000044.1 GCA_017527625.1 Bacteroidales bacterium
ACCAGTGAGCAGAAGGTCCTGCGGCCTTCGAATGTGGCGCTGATATCCAGATATACCAGTTCGTCAGCACCTTCGTCGCTGTAGCGGCGGCCCAGCTCGACGGCGTCGCCCACGTCCCTCAGCGAGACGAAGTTGATGCCCTTGACGGTCCTTCCGTCCTTGACGTCCAGACAGGGTATTATACGTTTAGCGACCATCGTTCGATATCTTTCAAAGTTATGCGGCCTTCATATATAGCTTTACCGACTATTACTTTTCGAAGCCCTAATTCCTCTAACTTCTCTATGTCGGCCATTGAGCTGATGCCTCCGCTGACCGTGATGTCTATGGCGTCATAGCGTTGTTGCAGATCTTTATAAAGGTCGAAGGCAGGGCCCTGCAGCATTCCATCCCTGCTGATGTCCGTGCAGATCACATTGCCCAGTCCGTCTGCCGCGAACATATCGATCATCTCCTCTATGCCGAGCCGGGTGTCTTCCAACCAGCCGTTCACCGACACTTTGCCGTCACGGATGTCGGCGCCGAGGATTACCTTCGGGCCGAAGGCCAGCAGCCATTCACGGAACAACTCCGGCTTGAGAGCCGCCACGCTGCCGCAGATACCGTAGGCCGCCCCGCTGTCGAACACAGACCTCAGTGCATCGGCGGTCTTGATGCCTCCTCCCCACTCTATCTCCATCGATGTCCGGCCGGCAAGCTGCTCGAGCACTCTGAGGTTTGCCGGAGCGCTCTGCTTCGCCCCGTCGAGGTCGACCAGATGCAGTCTCACAATGCCGGCATCCTGATAGGCCAGAGCCATATCCAGCGGGCTGGCGTCATACACTTTCTTTCGGCCGTAGTCTCCCTGGCTCAGCCGGACACAACGTCCTTCTATTATATCGATTGCCGGAATGATCTGTATCATAGCTCGAGGAAATTCTTGATTATTGCAGCACCCACCTCTCCGCTCTTCTCCGGATGGAACTGGGTGCCGTAGAAGTTGTTGCGGGCAAGCGCGCCGCTGAAGGCAACGCCGTGGGTCGTTGTCGCTATCGTGTCGCCGCAAAGCTGCGGATAGAAAGAATGCACATAATAGACGAAGCTGCCTTCCTTCAGATCTTTGAACAGTCCGGTCTTCAGGCCGCTTATAGAGTTCCAGCCCATATGCGGTATCTTAAGTCCTTCGCAGGGCTGGAAACGGACCACGTCGGTGCCGAAGATGCCCATACACTGCACATCGCCTTCTTCGGAACGGCGGCACATCAGCTGCAGTCCGACGCAGATGCCAAGTACAGGCTGCGTCAGGGTGGGAATGAACTCCGCAAGTCCGCAATCCTTCAGGGCCGCCATCGCGCAGGAAGCGTCGCCGACTCCGGGCAGCACCACCTTGTCGGCCTTGAGCAGCAGGTTCCGGTCGGCAGTGAGCACAGGCTCCGCCACCCCCGCCCGGTTGAGGGCATTGATGACAGAACGGATGTTTCCTACGCCATAATCAACGATTGCGATCATAGAAGTCCTTTGCTGCTGGGAAGTTCATAATTGAAAGGAATGTGGGCGACGGCACTCCGCAGGCAGCGGGCAAAAGCCTTGAAGACTGCTTCTGCCAGATGGTGGTTGTTCTCTCCCCGGGCCTGGATGTGCAGGTTGCACTGCATTGCCGAAGCCAGGGATGCGAAGAAATGCCTGAACATCTCCGTGGGTGTGTCACCGACATATTCTCTGGTGAAGGTGACATCCCAGGCGAAGTCTATCCTGCCGCCAAGGTCCATCACGACGATGGTGTCGCACTCGTCCATAGGCAGGGCGAAGCCGTAGCGGGCTATGCCGGCCTTGTTGCCGAGAGCCTTGGCTATCGCAGTGCCGAGGGCTATGGCCACGTCCTCCATAGTGTGGTGCTCGTCCACCTCCAGGTCGCCTTTCGCAGCGATCTGCAGGCTTACGCCTCCGTGGTGAACTATCTGCTCCAGCATATGGTCGAAGAACTTAAGGCCGGTGGACACGCTGCTCGGCAGGCGTCCGTCGAGGTCGACTGTTATGCTTATCTGAGTTTCGCGGGTATTCCGCACGATAGTCGCCACTCTGCTGTCCCTTCTCAGGTATTCGGCTGCGTCCTGCCAGCTGCGGGCCACGAACGTGGCATCAGAATCTGCATTGCGGCCTTCGATGTCGAGCAGTATCGACTTGCAGCCGAGGTTTTTTGCGAGCTGCACGTCTGTGGCCCGGTCGCCTATTACATAGCTGTTCGCCAGGTCATAGCCTCCTGCCATATATTTGGTGAACATCCCGGTGCCCGGCTTGCGGGTAGGCGCATTGTCGGCCGGGAAGGTCTGATCGATCAGTTCGTCGGCGAAGCGGATACCTTCGCTTGCGAGCACTCTCTCCATCAGCCTGTGGGGCCCGATATAATCCTCATAGGGGAAACTCGGGGTTCCCAGCCCGTCCTGGTTGCTGGCAAGCACCAACTCATAGTCCAGGCCTGCGATGCTCTTGAGGGCGCTGACCGCACCTTCCACGAAATCCATCTTGTCGAACGAATCCACCTGCTCGCTGGGCATAGGCTCTACGAGTATGGTGCCGTCACGGTCGATGAAAAGGACTTTCTTGCTATCGTCTGTCATAATCGCTTATGATATCTATCAGTTTCTTGTTTTCTTCGGGAGTGCCCACGGTGATGCGCAGGCAGCCTTCGCAGCCTTTGGTCGTAGAGCGGTCTCTCACGATCAGTTCTGCCGCAATCAGGCGGTCATACAGCTCGCGGGCGCGAGTCACCTTCACCAGCAGGAAGTTGGCGTCGCTGGGATAGACCTTCTCGACGCAACGGAACTCAGGGAGGATGCGGGAGAGCATCTCGCGCTGCGCGATTATCTCCTCGATCTGGCCCCTTACATCCTTTTCCAGGATCTTGCCGGCAATGGTGAGCGTGTCGATACCGATGTTGTAAGGATATTTCACCTGCTTGAAAATCGAGACGACCTTCTTGTCAGCTATGGCAAGCCCCACGCGGAGGCCGGCCATCGCGTATGCTTTAGACAAGGTCTGAAGTACAATCAGGTTCGGGTATCTGTCGACATATTTCTTGAGGCTGCCTTTGGACGAGAAATCCACATAAGCCTCGTCGACGATCACCATACCGTTGAACCGCTCCACGAGCTGAAGCAGCTGCTGCGGATCATATGCGTTTGCGCTCGGGTTATTGGGAGAGCAGAGGAACATCAGCTTGGAATGCTCGTCGGCAGCCGCCAGCAGCTCTTCCACCGGCAGCGAAAAATCCGCGCCCAGGGGCACAGTGCGGAACTCGACGTCGTTGATGTCGGCACATACTCCGTACATTCCGTAGCTCGGGGCAATCGAGATGGCATTGTCGATGCGAGGCTCGCAGAACACGCGGTAGCACAGGTCTATGCACTCGTCGCTGCCGTTGCCCATAAACAGGTTTTCGGGCTTCACGCCCTTGAGGGCAGCTATGCGCTCGCGCACCTTTTCCTTCTGAGAGGGTGCGGGATAGCGGTTGTATCCGTTCTGATATGGGTTCTCATTGGCGTCCAGGAAGATGCCCAGGGCACCTTTGTACTCGTCTCTCGCCGTCGAATATGGCTTCAGGACTGCGATGTTCGCCCTGACCAGACCTGATATGTCAGTCATCATTCCTTCTTTCTATTTTATTGTTGTACAACCTTACCTTCACTGCATTGCCGTGGGCTGTCAGGCCTTCTGCATCTGCCATACTTATGATGACGTTGCTGAGCGACAGCAGACCTTTCTTGGACAGTTCCTGATATGTGATGTAATGCAGGAAGCTGTCGAGGCCGACTCCGCTGTATGAGGCTGCCCAGCCCATCGTGGGAAGGGTGTGGTTCGTGCCGGACGCATAGTCGCCCGCACTTTCGGGAGAATACGGTCCGATGAACACGCTGCCGGCGGCCGTTATGCGGTCGGCCACGCTCCAAGGGTCTTCCATATTGATTATAAGATGTTCCGAAGCATATCCGTTGGCGAAATCCACCATAGTGTCGACATCGTCGAAGACCACTATCCGGCTATTTTCCAGCGCTCTTTCCACTATCTCCCTGCGGGGCAGGGTCTCTGTCTGGGCTTCGACTTCCATATAAACTTCATTGGCCAGGATCTCGTCGTTGCAGACCAGTATGGCCTGGCTGTCGGGGCCGTGCTCCGCCTGGGACAGCAGGTCGGAGGCAACGAATGAGACGCGGGCGTTCTCGTCGGCCATCACCATCACTTCTGAGGGGCCGGCCGGCATATCGATTGCCACTCCGGCGGCGCTGACCATCTGTTTGGCCTTCGTCACGAAGCGGTTGCCGGGACCGAATATCTTCATCACCTTCGGAACGCTCTCGGTGCCGTAGGCCATAGCGGCTATGGCTTGTGCTCCGCCTATCTTGTATATCTTGCTGACTTCGCAGACTGAGGCTGCATAAAGCACTGCGGGATTGACTTGTCCGTCCTTACCGCAGGGGGTGCAGAGGACTATCTCCCTGCAGCCTGCTATCTTGGCCGGTATGGCCAGCATAAGCAGGGTCGAGAACAGCGGCGCGCTGCCTCCGGGGATGTACAGGCCCACTTTTTCGATGGGCATCGCCCTGCGTCGGCACATCACTCCGCTCATTGTCTCGATCTCCACCGGAACGGGACGCTGGGCCTGATGGAATTCGCGGATATTGCGGGCGGCGGCGTTGATGGCTCTCTGCAGCTTTGCGCTGACGAGCTCTTCTGCCGCTGCAATCTCTTCTTCGCTGACAAGGAAGCTGTCGGGACAGAAACCTTCCACTTCCGTGGCGATCTGACGGATTGCGGCGTCTCCGCCATTCTTTACTTTGTCCAATATGTCGTTTACTATTGCGGCTATGTCGTCATCATTCGTGGAGACACGGGCCATCAGTTCTCCCCACTGTTCTCTTGGGGGATTTACGAATATTTCCATCACGCGATTACTTTATCTAAGTGCAAAACGAGTATTCCTTCTGCCCCGAGGGCTTTGAGTTTTTCTATTTTTTCCCACATTCCGACTTCATCGACTACTGAGTGGAGGGAGCACCAGCCTTCTGCTGCGAGAGGCATTACGGTGGGGCTGCGCATAGCCGGGAGTATCTTGACGGCTTCCGACACCTTGTCGGTGGGGATGTTCATCAGGATATATTTCTTGCCGCGGCTGTCGATCACGGCATCGAAGCGGAAGAGCATCGAATCCAGCAGCCTGCGTTTGGGCGCGCTCATATTCTTGTTGGCGATGAGCACTGCCTGCGACTCGACTACCGTGTGAACTTCTTTAAGTCCGTTGGATATCAAGGTTCCGCCTGATGACACGATATCGAAGATGGCATCGGCTATTCCGGCGGCAGGTGAGATCTCGACCGAGCCGAGGATGACTCTGATTTCTGCATCCACGCCATTCTCGTCCAGCCATTTGCTGAGGATCCTTGGATATGAGGTAGCTATCTTTTTGCCCTGGAAGAATGAAGGGCCGGTGTATTCCTGAGCCTTGGGAATGGCAAGGGAGATGCGGCAATCGCCGAAGTCCATCTTGCGGACCACTTCCACGTCGGCCTCTGATTCAAGCACTTCGTTCAGCCCTACGATGCCGATGTCGGCGGAGCCGTCTGCAACTACTCCGGGGATGTCGTCGTCGCGGAGGTAGAGCACCTCCATAGGAAAATTGGCTGCTTTCGCAAGGAACTTGCGTTTAAGCTCATCGATCCTTATTCCGGAATCTTTGAGAAATTCCAGGCTGTCTTCGCTCAGACGGCCCTTAGCTTGAATTGCAATGCGCATGTCGTTCATTTTTCTATTTATTCTCTATTCAATCTATCTACGTCTTCAAACGTTCAACTCATTCGATTCTCTTTCACGATAAATACAAAAAAGCCTACTCAATGGAAGAGCAGGCTTTTGCGTATATGTTGGCGGAAATATGTGCAAACACCTACCCTTATCTGTCGATATGGTGATGGTGGTGCATATGAAGTCCGCTGATCATTCGTTTATTTTTCACAAAGGACGGGAATAATTTTGAATTTACAAAATGATGAATGGCCTAAAATCAGTTTCCTTCAGGCTTGAGGGTATCTATTCCCGAGAAAGTCCATACAAAGTCTTCGGGGTTATCGGGACGGGCCGGATCAAAACTGTCGAAATCTTTGATATGCTCTGCCAGCGGGAGCCGGTTGGCCTTGATGCCTTGCAGGACGCATTTGGCCACCTCGTATGCTCCGAATGGATTGAAATGGGTATTGTCCGCAAGTTCAGCGTCCTGACCGATAAAGCTGTTTGCCGGATAGTGCACCAGCAGTTTTTTTGAATTCTCGACGCCAAGGGCTTCATACATTGCAGTAACCATTTCAGTCAGGTCTATCATCGCGACCCCACCTTTTGAGGCCAGGTCTCTTGTCGCCCGGGGGAAATCCCCGTGAGTATTGACGCTGCGGCCGTCACTGTCGAAACTCCTTCGCGCTGTCGGAGTCAGCAGAACTGCTGTGCAGCCGGCCTTGGCGGCGCTGTCGACATACATCTGCATATACTTGGTGAAATGTCCGTATGCTCCGCTGTCGGGATCCCTCTGTTTTTCGTCATTGTGTCCGAAGCCGGAAAAAATATAATCTCCTTTGCGAGCCAACGACATTATCTTCTCCAGACGCTTCTCGAATATGAATGTGTTTGAACTGCGTCCGCTTTCTGCGTAATTGGCCACGGCTACCTTGTCGTCGAAGAATCTGGTTATCATCTGCCCCCAGCTGGCCCACGGGTCGTCATCCTGGTCGACTGTCGTGGAATCACCGCAGAGGTACAGGGTTATGACATCCTTTCCTGCCGGCTCGACTTTTATCGACTTGATCCTGGGCTGCGCCCCGGTGAATTCAAACGAAAGATTGCTGTCCCAGTCAAGTTTGTCGCGCTCACGGTCGCTGAGTCTGACAATGTTGCCTGGTGATATCACGCTGTCGCGTTTATTGACGACAAAGGTGCAGGTAACAAACTCGCCTGGCTTTGTCTCAAGATTCTCGACAAACAGCCTTCTTGTCTCGGCCAGTATCGTCGTTACTCCCGGCTCGGTCGGTGAACCGATGACTGCAGTTACTTTCCAGTTCCCGTCGGGAATATCTTCTATAACCAGAGTACCCGCGCCGGGGCGGGTACTCAAGTCATAATAATATTCTTCATTCTGGGCGCAAGATGTCACTATTACAGCCAGAAAGAAAAGTAATCTTTTCATCTTGACGGTTTACTTGTCATAGAATGCCATCACATCGGCCCAGATAGCCTCTTTGTTGACTTCAAGGAGAAGTTCGTGCTTGAGGCCCAGATAGATCTTGCTGTCTACGCTCTTGTAGCCTTGTGACTTTACAAACTCTACCAACTGCGCAAACCTCTCGGGGCTGCCGATGGCACGGTCGTTCTCACCGCCGATGAGCATCAGCTTGAGGTTGGGATTGTCGATGCCCCAGTCGGGCTTTGCAATCTCCTGAGACATACGTGCCAGGTTGTAATTGCCGTTGTTGGTGAAGGCATAGCCGCACAGAGGGTCAGCGTTGTATGCCCTTACGTTATCCTCGTTGACAGAAAGCCAGCTGTTCTGCAGGCCGCCGTCGTCCATATTTGCGAAAGAGCGGCTGCTGCGGGTCTTATGGGGAGCCCAGAAGTTTCTCCATTTGGTCTTGAAGTCAACCTTGCGGTTGCCGCCTGACGGAGGTCCGCAGAGAACGATCTTGTCAATCGATGAGTCATAGTCCTGAAGATACATACGGCCCACCATAGTTCCCATACTGTGGCAGAACAGATAGACCGGAAGACCGGGATACTGTTCCTTCATATAGAGTACCATCTGCTGCAGGTCGTCGCTGATAGCGCGCACCTTGTTGGTGCCGAAGTCGCCGAGGCCGGCCTTCTTGGTGATGCTGCCGCCGTGACCGCGATGGTCGTGCATCTCGCACACATAACCGTGCTTCGCAAGATACTGCATAAACGGATAGTAACGCTCCTTGTGCTCAGCCATACCGTGAGAGAACACAACGATAGCCTTGGACTGACCCACAGGCTTGACAATAGCCATCGACAGCGGATGCTTGTCGACATTGGACGGAACGATCTGGGTCTGCATCGGAAGATCCGGCAGCATTGCCAGTGAATCAAGCGCAGCCGCAGCCTTCTCGGCACTCACCTGCACCTTCTCATCAGCCGCATTCGCCACGAACACGCACAACGCAGCAACAAGTAAAATCGAAAATATCTTTTTCATCTGTATAGTTTATTTGGTTTTCGGGGTGTAATGTAGGAATTTTTTTACGAAATTTGACAATATGATAAGGCAATGTGCTCTATTGTTTCTTCTTACGTTCGCAGTTCTCCTTGTTTCTTGCGAGGATAAAACGGGCAGCGAAGCATTCCTTACGCCCAAGATTCTGACTGCAGAGGCTGAAGCCGATATTGCCACAGCAAGTTTCACCTGTACCCTATCAGCCCCGAGAGCCCAGGAGTGCGGCATTGTCTACTGGACTTCTTCATCGGACGAAAAAACAATTATTGGCAAATTGCAGAGCTCTTCTTTCGTAGTGACGATTTCCGACCTCAACCCTTCCACCACTTATTCGTGGTATGCCTATGCCAAAGCTGGCATCAGTGAAGTGCGTTCTGAGACAAGAACTTTCACCACAAAAGACAAGCCACTGCCTCCGGTACCGCCAGAGCAATTAATAGAGATTTCCGACGTGGTTTTCAAGACCTATCTGGTTGAACATTTCGATACCGATGGCGACGGAGAAATCTCGGAGTCCGAAGCGCTGCGCGTGAAAAAGATTGCCGTAAAGACCGATGAAATCTTCTCCCTCGAAGGCATCGAATGTTTCATCAATCTTGACACTCTGATATGCCGCGGAGTCAGTCAAGAAATGGATGAGTATAGCTACGTCGGCCGGCCCGGCAAGCTACGTTCACTTGATCTATCCGCAAACACGCACTTACGACACTTAGAGTGCGACGGAAACTATATCGAAAAACTCATTCTTCCCGAAACCCCTTGGCTGGAATACTTGCGCTGTTCCCGCAACAGGCTTACCGAACTGGATCTTTCGAAGACGCCGAATCTACTGGAGATTCAAGCATTTGACAACAGATTCACCTCTTTAGACTTTAGCGAGAATCATGATCTCGAGTACATAGAGATAGACACAAATCCCATTGAAAGCATTGATGTCTCGGGATGTCCAAGGCTTATTTTATTGAATGTCGCAAGCCTCAACCTTTCCAAAATTGATATATCCGGCAATCCAAAGCTTAACTGGTTGAGCATTAGCAGCAACGTCGGCATATCTTCCATTGACTTGAGCCAGACCCCTGAACTGCGAGCCTTTTACTGCACAGAAACCAAGATTTCATCACTTGACCTTTCAAACTGCACGATGCTCTATGAGTTGGCGTGTGAGAGTTGCAATATCGAAGAGTTGGACATCAGCATGCTGCCAAATCTGGAGCATGTGCTATTGGCCCCGATGAACTCTTTGAAAAAGCTATATGTCCTGGACACACAGCGCATCGAAGGAGTCACCGTCAACCGCTCGGATGCTATAGTTCCCAATGGAACTGAGATTATCCTACGATATTCAGGAGCCCCGGATGGCAATATAATCTTTGAAGACCCGGCATTTAAGGCTTATCTAATAACCCGCTTTGATTCAAATGCAGATGGAGAGATCTCTATTGAAGAGGCAAGGAATATCTACAAGATTGATGTCAGCTCCATCGAATGGAACATCACTTCCCTGCAAGGGATAGAATATATGCCAAACCTCACATTCCTGGCCTGTTGGGGCAAATGGGTTGATAATAACGTCAACAATTATGAGCATTACTATATCAGTAAGAATTACCATTGGGACTACTGCATTGGGCCGATAGGCACTCTGAAGAAGGTAGATGTCACTCACAACCCGAAACTGGTCGTTTTGGATTTGTCAAACAACAGTGGCATCGGCGAGACCGGCACAGGGACTATCGACCTCTCTAACAATCCAGAACTGGAAGAGGTATATTTGAATATGTGTTATATCAAGTATCCTGATGTAAGTGCATGCCCTAAACTTCAGAGACTCAACCTCACCCATGGTCACGGCAATATTCCGGACTTTTCAAACAACACAGAACTTCGTTTTCTGGATATAGGCCACGAACAGCGCTCCCGCCTGCAGGCAGTCGACGTTTCAAACTGTCCGATGCTTGAGGATTTGAATGTCAGCGCAAGCGCAACGAGCCTTTCCGACTTATCCCATAATCCTAAGCTCAAGGCATTGAGGCTCAACTGGTGTATGTACGTAAAGCCCAACCTTTCAGCTGTACCTCTTTTGGAAATATTTGAATGCAAGGGCAACAGTCTTAGCTCATTGGACCTGACTGCTCTGAAACACCTGAAACAACTGATAGCATCTGAAAACCCTTTAAAAAATCTGGATCTGTCTAATTTGACTGGATTGCAAAGACTAGAATGCAATTCTTGCGAGTTGACTTCACTGGACATTTCAGGTCTTAAAGAACTGGAATATCTGGACTGTTCCGACAATGCTATAAATACTATTAATATTTCTGAGAATGAAGCCCTCCAAGAGCTTTATATTGCTCGCAACCCTCTGATTTCACTTGATTTGTCGCATAGCTCGAACCTAAGCACATTATTCTGCGATGAGACTAGTATACAAGATCTTGACGTTTCCAACAATCCTCAGCTTGGTGACCTTCGCTGCAACAGGAACAAGCTTGGCAAACTTGATGTTTCAACTTGTCTTCGTTTGCATTATCTGTACTGCTCAAATACCAATCTTGACAAACTGGATCTCTCGAAGAATTCTGTATTGGAGGAAATCGACTGTTCATCTAATTCATTGACAGATCTGAACACATCTAATAATCCCTTATTGCGCTGGATGGTATGTAATAATAACCATATTCGGACATTGGATGTATCAAAGAATCCACTTCTTTCAGGTCCGAGCAACAACATCACCGGACTTTATTGCGCGCCAATGGATGATGCTGATGGGAATAATGTGCTGGAAACCTTGTATATCAAGGCTGGACAATCCATTGAAGGTGTAACCAAGAACCGAAGTACAGAACACATCCCGGCTCAGACCTCGATAATACAAAAGTAGGAAACTTATTTGGACCAACTTGGACTTGACTGAACCATTCTGACTGGATACCTTCGCAGAACCATGGGAACACCTTTCATACCAGAGCTTGGAGAGCTTCTCCGTCAAGTCGAAGAGAAATTCGGCCGCCGTCTGTCCACTACCACCGATTACGAACTGCTTTCCTTTATTGTAGAGCGTGAAATCAATGAAATGATTTCTGCCTCCACTCTCAAAAGGCTCTGGGGATATGTTTCTTATTCTTCCACTCCCAGGATAGCAACTATGGACACCCTTTGCCGCTATCTTGGACATAAGGATTTCAAGGAATTCTGCAAGAAACTGAAAGAATCCGGCGCGATAGTGTCGACCTTCTTTACCTCCAAGACAGTCGAGGCCTCATCATTGAAAAAAGGCGACCGTCTGATGCTCGGGTGGGCTCCCAACCGCTTGGTGAAACTGCAGTTTTTAGGAGGAGACTCCTTTGAAGTGGTAGCTGCCGACAATGCCAAGTTACGCCCGGGAGACAAGTTTGAAGCATCAGAATTCATCCTCGGTGTGCCGCTGTTCATCAGCTCTGTCCGTCGCCCTGACGGCACAGTCACTCCACCCTACGTAGCAGCCAAGGCCGAAGGGTTGAACGTCTTGGAGGTACTTTCAGAATAAAGTTTAGAATCTGACTCCGACACCGACCTCAATGGTCGGTTTTTTCATTTTTATGGTGCTTACTCCGGCTGAAGCCGTAAACATACCTGCGGTCAGCATCAACCCTGCGTCGGCACTAATTCCCTTCAAACACAAATCATCCACCCTCGCCCATTTGCCGGCCGAGTCTTCCCAAAGAATTTGAAGACTGCCATAGCCGGAACCGGCATACAAGTTCAGTGGGCCTGCGAGACGGATTATCGCTCCACCTCCGACAGCCCATGACGAATGTCTTTCATTCCCTGTAGTCCAGATAATACCGCCGCCCGAAGTGCCGTTGCTGAGACAACTGTAATCCGCCATTCCGGTCACAAAGTTCGAGCGGCCCTTAAGATAAGCTCCTAACCGTCCGGCAATGCAGCTGACCATCGCGCCGTATGACATCGCTTCCGGTCGCCAGCCAGCCAACGCCATCACACCGATCTGAGCCCGAGGCCGTTCATACTTCTGTAAGCTGACTCGAGTGATACCTTGTGTGTCCTGCGTGTACGTGTCATTCAGACTACCCGTGTCATTCTGAGCGAAGCGAAGAATCTTTGCAGCTGAAGTCGGCACCGAAGGATATTCAGCCACCACAGGCGGCTTCCATCCTACAGTCGGCAAATCCAAAACCTCTCTGGACACAGCGGCTTGCGAACCACCTGATGCAGGCTGGAAAGCCGCCGTATACTTGCTGCGAATCCTTTCAAACCTCTGTCGCTGCGCCTGAGTCATATTCACAGCGCCTTCCTGTAATGTGGCGCGCAGACTCGACACCTGCTCCAGCAGAGACCTCAACTCCTCGGGAGCAATCTGCTCTCCGCGAAGAGAACGGTCGCGAAGAAGGATGCACCTGTCGCAAATCTGCTCGTATCGGTCAAGAGCGGTGTCAATCCTCCCGTTCTGAGCAAACGCCGGCTGCCCGGCAAGCAGGCACACGGCCACCACAAAGTATGACAGGAGTTTACGCATTAGTATTGCAAATTTAGCCAAAAACGCGGAAATTTGGGTATGGAAAATTCCTCTGAGTTCTTCGAAGCCCCTTCCTCAAAGCTGCCGAACGAAGTCCCCGCCAAGGAGCTAATTAGCCGTTCCCAGTCAGGGTACTGCGAGATTTGGCGCGTTGACCGCGGGGGAAGGTTCCGTGTCCTCAAGTGCCTCAAGAAGGAGTACCGAGGCAATCCCTTGTACGAACGGCTTCTCCTCAAAGAATTCGAGATTGGATACTCATTGAACCACAGAAATATCTGTGAATACTACTCCTTTCTCAATGATGCCGAGCTCGGCAACTGCATCGAAATGGAGTGGGTTGACAGCTGCGACCTTGAAGCCTTCCTGTCGGATGGGAAGCGAGACAACGCAGTCTGCGACAAGATTGTAGGCGAACTATGCTCAGCCCTGCAGTATATGCACGCCAAACAAGTGCTGCACCGCGACCTCAAGCCCTCCAACATCCTCATAACATACAGCGGCCACAATGTCAAACTGATTGACTTCGGCCTCTCCGACACCGACTCCTCTACAATCCTAAAGAACCCTGCGGGCACCGCCGTCTATGCTGCCCCCGAAGTCCGCGCGGGCGGCAAAGCCAGCATCGCCAGCGACCTTTATTCCCTCGGAATGGTACTGTCACTCTTCCCGGGCCGCAAGTATTCCAAGGTAGCCGCAAAACTCTGCTCAGCAAAGCCCGAAGACCGCTACACCTCAGTAGCCGAAATAGAGAAAGCCCTTGATGGAGGTTCTCATCCCCTACTCTGGGCACTGCTGCTCCTTATCGCTGCCATAGTTGCCATCTCTCCCAATATTTACAAGCGTTTGCGCAGCAGTAAGGACATACCCGTCCCCGCTTCCATCCAGACTCCGGATTCTGTCGCCACACCCCAGCCGCAGCCTGTTCTTGACACGATGGCTATACCCTCGGTAAAAACTAATGATTCTCCCACCCCCAAGCCTCAGCCCGCATCCAAGTCAACCGTCCAATCCACATCCAGCCCCACTGACACCACCCTCATCGACGAACTCTTCCGCCAAGCCACGGAGTTGTTTGAGTAAGCCACCGTCCGAATTCTCCAAGTAATTTATCATCATCTCAACCAGAGGCATTCACCCCTGGTTTTTTTGTACGCATTTGGACCATTGTGAACTTGACTGGCGCTGTAGCTTTCTTAAACTTTGTATAGAAAGACACTACTAATACTTATCGATATGGAAAAGAAACAATATGTATCTCCGGAAACGGAGGCTATTAAAATTGAAACAAGTTCCGTTTTATGCGAAAGCGGTGGAGCCGGTGGTGGCAGCCAGCCCGGCGGTGGAGATCCATTGACATCTTTCTTCCCTTTTTACTACGATCCTTATCAAGATCCCTATCAAGCTCCTCACGAATCATATTAGTCACTAATACTATTATTATGAGGATTTCAATAATACCTCTTCTATCTTTACTTCTGATTCTTACAGCATGTAATCAGGAGTTGTCGACGCTGGATGACCAGCAGGATGCCCAAAGCATTGTGTTTTCCCTTAGCCAGCCTGTTGGTGATGTTCTCACAAAAACCAGCTATGATGCTGGCAATAATCGGTTTCTATGGTCTGAAGGAGATGCTGTTGGCATTGTATCTCCACAAGGAGGTCAGCTAAAATTCACAATCAATCCAGAAGATTATGGAGAAATCGATGCAGATTTTGACGGTCGTGGATTTGCGTTGAAGGCTGGTAATAAGTATGCCAGTTACTATCCTTTCCTATCGGATTTCGATTTGGATCCGACTGCCCTTCCTATCAGTTTTATAGGTCAGGTTCAGACCGGTGAAAACGCCATGACACACTTAGGTGCAACCAACTTCTCCGTTGCACAAGGAACGTCCCCAAATGCAGGACGTCTTGATTTCACGTTTCTGAACGTCGGATCACCTCACAGGTATCGCCTCCCGGTTCTTGCCGGCACTTTTACTCAATTGACCGTTCAGGTCCCCAGTAATTATTTTACCCTTAGTGGAACTCTGAATCTTATGGCTGATAATGAGAGCGACTTGATAGCTATCACCCCAACCGAGATGACCGACAAACTTACTCTTGAACTGAGGAATACAACAATGTCTTCGACAGGCAATCTCCGCTGCTGGATGATAGTTGCTCCCGTCAATCTCGAAGGCTCTGTAATCACGCTTTTATTGCAAACTTCTGATGGACAGGAGTACATAGCTTCATTAACCGGAAGGGACTGTCCTGCAAATAACCGCAGGGTATTTGATGCTCTGTCTTCCGTTTTCCCCCGTGTTAGCGAAATAAGCGCCGATGGTGGCAGTGTACAAATCAAAGTGGTCAAATCCACCAACGATGTTGTAGTGACACCTTCAATCGGTGCAGGATGGATAACGGCAGCCGGCTCCACTACCGACGGCCTTGTTACCACTTATACTTACACCATAGCCGAGAATGAGGCTTCCTCCACTCGCGAAGGCACGATTTCTTTTACTGAAAGCAGCACGGGCCTGACAAACACCGCAACAATCCAGCAGGGTAAAGCCGGAACAATCATCGGCATCGGCAGCTGGGACAATGACAACCATAGTGGCAACGCACAATAACATCTTATGAAAAACAAACATATATTTCTGATATGCATGGCTGCCGGGTTGCTGGCAGCTAGCTCATGCCAGGTGCGGGATTCTTTCGATCTCCCTTCAGAAGACAGCATCAGCATTTCTCTGTCCGGCAATATCGACCAGCAGAATATTACCCGTGCGTCTGACAATTCTTTCGCATCCGGCGACCAAGTCGGCATCTGGGCCG